>JAZJXO010000027.1:0-49347 GCA_040390855.1 Pseudomonadota bacterium | reverse complement strand
ATTACCTCAAAAACTCCGGCTATGCGTCAATCTAATGTCATCAAGCTCTAAAGCGGCGCTGAAGGCGCTCGGCGATTAAAGCGCTTTGGATAGAAACGCGGTTTTCTCTTCGGGCAGAGCGACAATATCACCGCTTTCACCGCGCCATGGGCTGACGCGGTAATTTGGCCGTCTTGCGCTTTGCAGACGGAAGAAGCGATAGGTTGTTGGGAACTTTGCCTTGAGTGCCGAGACATGGTCGGCGTTTTCGGTCAGTACTTCGACGACGACGAGCGGGCGGTCTTTTGCCAGTCGGGATTGCAGGCCGCCGAGCACGGCAAGCTCAAACCCCTCGACGTCAATTTTGACAAGGCTGATAGGCCGGTCTTCATCGCGTAGCAGATCGTCGCCCGTTTGCTGCGGCAGTTGCAGCAGCGTGCTGCCGCTTTCGTCTGCTGTGACCACGCGCCCGACGCCGAGATTGCCGCTGTCAGGCGCACGGAACGACACCGTTCCGGCATGATCGGACAGCGCGACGCGCTTGACCGTGACATTGGTGATTTTGTTTGTGTCGAGCGTGGCGCAGAGACGATCCGCGACGGGCGGGAAGGGTTCGATTGCGACAATCTTTTTAATATGCGGAGCGCACGCCAGCGTGTGCACACCGACATTGGCGCCGACATCGAGAAAATGTCATCCGGATGGGCGCGGGCCCAATCCTGTAGCAGGCGGGCGAGGCCGGGTTCAAAGGCCCCGCGCGAGAGCATGTGATAGTCGATGAGATTTACCGCATCGCCCGAATAGGCATGGGGGCCGAAACGGATGGTGAAGGGCAGACTTTGTAATTTCTTGCGCGGCAGGAATGACAAAACGAAGTAGCGTCGGGCCCAGACTGGCCATTGCTCGACGCGAAGGCTGTTAAAGACCGAAACGGCGCGGCGCGGGGCAGGCTCAACTGTCTGGGATGTCATCGGGGCCGGATCATTTTCGAAATAACGGGTGAAACGCTTGATTGGGCGTGAGTTTCCACTTTATTGCCAACGCAGACAAGAGCGCGGCAGTATGCCCGTTGACAGAGAATGCGAATAATTATCAAATGTGAATCTTGGTCATCTTCAGCAGCAGAGAGTTTCGATGAAGCGTATGATTTTGGTGGCGGCAGGTGTTGCGGCGCTGTTTGGAACGGGCGTGACGATGGTATCGGCGGATGATACGCCGACCTTTGAAATCAGGATCAAGGATCACAAATTCGATCCGGAGCGTCTTGAAGTGCCTGCGGGCAAGGACTTCAAACTTGTTGTGAAAAACCTTGATACGACGCCGGAAGAATTCGAGAGCTATGACTTTCCCGTTGAGAAAATCATCGCAGGCGGTGGCGAAGGCATCTTTAATCTTGAAGGACTGGAAGCGGGTGAGCACAAATTTTTCGGCGAGTTCCATATGGACACGGCCAATGGCGTGATCGTCGCCAAGTAATTTCTTTAAGAGTAGAGATAAGAACTAAGGCCGGTGCGCTCGAAAGGGCTCCATCGGCCTTCTTCTTGCGCGAGCCGGTCAGCAATGGCCCAGAGTACTGTCGCGTTGACGCCCATGCCGATATGGCTTGATGTCACTTCTATATTGTCCGTATGCGGTGTTATTTCTTCGAGACAGGCTTCCCACGGGACAACGCCGTCGGATTTGGAATAGATCGCCGTGCAGGGCACGGGCGGCGGCGGGCGCAGGCGCGAGGCAAGTTCGGGGTCTGGATCGCCGTCAATGCGAAAGCCCGCGCCGAAGGGCGCGCCCAGCGTGATGACCTGGCGCGTGAGCGAGGGGAAGGCGCGGGCCAGTTCACGCGCATAGATGCCGCCGAGCGACCAGCCGACAATGGAGACTTTGCGCTGATAGCGGTCGGAGAGTTCTTTGAAGCGGGTGCGGATACCGTCGCGGATTTCCGTGCTCGGCCCCCAGTTGCGCCCGAGCTTCCATGGATGGACCTGATAGTCCAGCGCTTGCAGATAGCGGCGCAGCACGAATGTCGACCCGTCATCGCCGAACATGCCTGGCAGCACGAGAACAGGGTGTCCGTCACCATGCGGTGCTTGCAACAGGATCGGCAGCGCAGGCCCGAGCGTCGCGAGTTCGAGAGCGACACCGAATTCGCCGAGGCGGTCGAAGAAGCCACGATTGTCTTGGAGTTCAGGATGTTTGGGGGGCATTGGGGCCTTTGGTGCGCGTTATTGTTGGCGCTAGGGTCGCATGGGCAGGGCGGGATTGCGAGGGGGCTAACCAATCTCTTAACCCTCACTCCACTCGCGCGTAGGCGCGAACAGAAAGGAGGGGGGTGGGTTTTTAGTGCCCGTGCTTTCCGTCCACACACTCGCCCTGTTCGATTTGCACCGTCGCATGGGCAATCCCGAATTGCGAAGTGAGTCGCGTGTTGATTTCACGCAATGCAGCTTCAGCATCAGCATCTGGCTTGAGCTTTACATGCAGTGTCGCGATCGGACGCGCTGAACCCAGTGACCATGCGTGGACATGATGCACATCCGCAAGCAATGGGATATGAGCCAGCAGGTCGGCGCTGATCGTTGCCGGGTCAAGACCCGCGGGCGTGCCTTCCATCAGGATATGCGCCGCCTCGCGCGTGACGTTCCATGCACTGCGAAGGATCAGCGCCGCGACGAGGACCGAGAGGATCGGGTCAATCGGCATCCAGCCCGTTTGCATGATGGTGAAAGCGGCGGCGATGGCTGCGACGGAGCCGAGCATATCGCCGAGCACATGCAGCGCCGCACCTTTCATGTTGAGGCTTTCGCCTGCGCCGTGGAGCAGCAGAAACGAGACGATGTTGATGATGAGGCCACCTGCTGCGACGAGGAGCATCGGTCCCGCGATAATGTCCGTCGGCTGAGTAATACGGATGGCGGCTTCGACGACGATCCAGAGCGAAAGCGCGATCATGGCCGCGCCGTTGAGGAAGGCTGCTAGGATTTCGGCACGGTGATAGCCATAAGAGCGTGCGCCGTCGGCGGGGCGGCGGGCAAAGCGTACGGCGAGCCAGGCAAGCGCCAATGCGCCGGTGTCGGTGAGCATGTGGCCTGCATCAGCGATCAGCGCGAGCGAGCCCGACCACCAGCCGCCGAAAGCTTCGATGAGCATGAAGGAGCCGGTGAGCCACATGGCGAGCGCCACGCGCGTCTCGGATGTTTGCCCGTGATGGTGGTCGTCGTGCCCGTGATGGTCATGTGCGTGATCGTGAGAATGTGCGTTCATGCCTCTGCCTCGTCTTCATTGATATGGGCGACCATGTCGGCCAGAACATGCGCGATGTGGGCGTCATGCAGGCTGTAATAGACATGCTTGCCGCGCCGCTCAGGACGCACGAGCCGCGCCGCGCGCAGCAGACGCAGGTGGTGGCTCACGAGTGAAGGCGAGAGGCTGAGGTTTGTCGCTATGTCGCCGACCGAGCGCGGTGTGTCTAGCGTTTCGATCAGGATACGCAGCCGCGAAGGGTCGCTCAGTAGTTTGAACGTCTCGGCGAGGACATGGGCTTTGTCATCGGTGAGGGTCGTCGGGACGGTGAGGGCATGGAGCGCGGCATGGGGCATGGGGATAAACATTTCATATGAACATCTGTTCATATGATGAAGGTGATGGAGCAGGGAGTCAATGCGATTTTTGTTTATCCCCATCTTGTCGTTGGGCGGAGCGTGCGGACTGGGGGGCGGCGCTTTAATCCCCGCCCGAGGATTTCATTTTCCGGTGCGGGCTTCGGTGCTCGACGAACCGACCGACGAACTCGACATGGAAACACTCGATCTCTTGCAAGAAATTGTTGGTGCAACGAGCCTGTTTAGAGCCTCAGATTTACTTATCCTCCCCTTGCGGGTCTGGCTGTGCTACATCGCGGCGATCAAAATCAGAGGACAGATTCATGCGTATCGGCACACCGCTTTCCCCCAATGCGCTTCGCGTCATGCTGCTTGGCTCGGGCGAGCTGGGCAAAGAAGTGGCGATTGAGTTGCAGCGCTATGGTGCGGAAGTGATCGCGGTTGATCGTTATCCGAATGCGCCTGCGCATCAGGTGGCGCATCGCTCTCATGTCATTGCGATGACGGATGGCGCGGCCTTGCGCGCGCTTATCGAGAAAGAGCGTCCGCATCTCATTGTGCCGGAGATCGAAGCGATTGCGACGGATGTGCTTGCCGAGATCGAGAAAGAGGGATTGGCGGAAGTCATTCCGACGGCGCGGGCGGCGCAGTTGACGATGAACCGCGAAGGGATACGTCGTCTCGCGGCGGAAGAATTGAAGCTTCCGACATCGCCTTATGCGTTCGCTGCAAGCGGTGCTGAACTCGCGGCGGGCGCTGTGCGCGTTGGCTTTCCGTGCTTTGTGAAGCCTGTCATGTCCTCGTCCGGCAAAGGTCAGTCTTACGTGGAGAGTGCAGCAGACGTGCAAGCCGCATGGGACTATGCGATGGCGGCTGGGCGCGTCGAGCGTCAGCTTGTGATCGTCGAGGGGCGCATTGATTTTGATTATGAGATCACGCTTCTGACGGTGCGGGCAAAGGGTGCGGGCGGCGAGGTCGAGACATCGTTCTGCGCGCCGGTCGGTCATCGTCAGGTGAAGGGCGACTATGTCGAGAGCTGGCAGCCGCAGGCGATGAGTGCGCTGGCGCTTGAGCGCTCGCGCGACATCGCGGGCAAGGTGACGGCGGCACTCGGTGGTCGCGGTATTTTCGGTGTCGAGTTGTTTGTGAAAGGAGACGATGTGTGGTTCTCGGAAGTGAGCCCGCGTCCGCACGATACGGGCCTCGTGACACTCGCCAGCCAAACTCAAAGCGAGTTCGCGCTTCATGCTCGTGCGATTCTAGGGCTTCCCGTCTCCACTGCTTTATCCTCACCCGCCGCGTCGGCAGTCATCTATGGCGGCGTCGAAGCCCAGGGTGTGAGTTTCGAGGGGCTCGAATTGGCTCTGGCCGTGCCTGAAAGCGATGTGCGTCTCTTCGGCAAGCCTGAAGCCTTTGCGAAGCGCCGGATGGGCGTCGCCGTGGCGCGCGGCGCTGATGTGGCCGAGGCGCGGGCGCGGGCGAGCGAGGCGGCTTCGCTGGTGAAGGTCGTGGGTTAGGGTTGCATATCCGCACGATTTTTTTCCTCATTGTGCATTTATTCTAGGTTCGATCCCGAGTACCTTGGTTCGACGCAAGGCTCTTTTGCGTCAAATCGGGGTTCGCTGATGAACTGGGATGATCTTCGTTTCTTTCTGGCGGTGGCGGGGGCCGGCTCTCTTTCGGGGGCCGGAGCGCAGTTGGGTGTCAATACGACAACCGTTCTGCGGCGCGTGGCCTCGCTGGAAGATGATCTGGGTGCACGGCTGTTCGAGCGCGAACGGACGGGTTACCGGCTGACGGCGGCGGGCGAGAAGCTTGTCGAGGCGCTAGAGCCGGTGGACCGGCGACTGTCGGCGTTGCCGCGTGATTTCGCGGCCAATGGCGAGGGCAATGACGGGACCGTCTGCCTTGCCGCCAGTGATATTCTGGCCTCCCACATCATCGCGCCGGGTCTCGGCGCGTTCCGTGACGCGCATCCCGGTCTTGAGCTGGAACTCGTGACCGAACCGCGCAGTGGGGCGGGCGGTGCGCCTAAAATAGGTAATCCGCTCAAAGATGTGGACGTGGCGCTTCGCGCTGCGCGACCCACCCAGGGCGATATGCTGATGCGCAAGGTCGGTGATATGACTTACGGGCTTTACGGATCGGCCTCCTATCTCGATGCTAAGGGGGTGCCTACACAGATGGCGGAGCTTGCCGGCCATGATGTGATCGGCTTCCCGCACTCGGAGATGCCTCTGGGGCCTGTCTGGTGGCTGTCACGGGCGGAAAAGCCCGCGCGCGTGGCATTTCGCTCGTCCAGCGTGGCGGCACGGGCGGAGGCAGCGCGTCAAGGGATGGGGCTTACCGCGCTTCCCTGCATTGTCGGGGATCAGGAGAGTGAACTTACCCGTGTTTTTGGACCAGATCTTTTGGGTGGACTCGAACTCTGGCTGATGGCGCGCAATGACCTTGCTCAACTTGCCCATGTGCGGGCGGTCATGGAGTACCTAGTCGAAGCTGTGAAGCGCCATCGGGGACGGCTTGAAGGGCGCGGCTATGAGGTTACGGAACTTACGCTTAAACCCCTGAAAACCCGCTAAAATCAAGTCTTTGTCGTTGCGCGGGCGAAGGATTTAGGCGTACAAGTTTTCATGGTTGATGCGCCTTGCGATTCCGAAACGCAATGCTGGGCGGTTCTGTTTTGTTCGTGTGCGGATCATAGATGAATTTCCCTGACAGATGGTCCCTGAAGGTGTCCCCGAAGCCCGAGGAAAACGGTCAACGGGCGGCAAAAGGGGCGGACGCTACCGGCTGCGTTAACTATTTAGCCACCATAGGTTACGACACTCACCCCACCGACAGAGCGCGCAACAGCGCAGCGCATCGTCGAACAGAAGTTGAAGGATAAAAAGACATGCTTTCCGGACTGCTCGGCATGTTTTCGGCCGATATGGCGATTGATCTCGGCACTGCAAACACTCTCGTTTACGTCAAAGGCCGGGGTATTGTGCTCAACGAGCCGTCGGTGGTGGCCATCATCGAAAAGGGCGGGAAGAAGCAAGTGCTTGCGGTGGGCGAGGAAGCCAAGCTGATGCTCGGCCGTACACCCGGCAACATTCAGGCGATCCGCCCGATGCGCGACGGCGTGATCGCGGACTTCGAAGTCGCTGAAGAAATGATCAAGCATTTCATCCGTAAAGTGCATAATCGCCGCTCTTTTGCCAATCCGCAGATCATCGTCTGCGTGCCGTCAGGGTCCACAGCCGTCGAGCGCCGCGCCATTCAGGAATCCGCCCTTTCTGCCGGTGCGCGCCGCGTCTATCTCATTGAAGAGCCGATGGCTGCTGCTATCGGTGCCGGTCTGCCGGTGACGGAGCCTACGGGCTCAATGGTTGTCGATATTGGTGGCGGTACGACGGAAGTGGCTGTGCTGTCGCTTGGCGGCATTGTTTATGCGCGTTCCGTGCGTGTCGGCGGCGACAAGATGGATGAAGCGATCATCGCCTATATCCGTCGTCATCATAACCTTCTCGTCGGCGAAGCCTCGGCAGAACGCATCAAAAAGGAAGTCGGCTCGGCCGCCATTCCCGCTGACGGCGATGGCATGACCATCGAGATCAAAGGCCGCGATCTGATGAACGGCGTACCGAAGGAAATTCGTATCGGCCAACGCCAGATCGCTGAAAGCCTTGCCGAACCTGTAGGCGCCATTGTCGAGGCCGTGAAAGTGGCACTAGAAGCGACGCCGCCGGAACTAGCCGCTGACATCGTGGACAAGGGCATTGTGCTGACAGGGGGCGGGGCATTGCTCGCAAATCTTGATCAGGTCTTACGCGATGAGACGGGTTTGCCGGTCTCTATCGCCGACGATGCGCTTTCCTGCGTGGCGCTCGGCACGGGCAAGGCGCTGGAACATATCAAGACGATGAAACACGTCTTGTCGTCAGTTTATTAAGACGGATAATTTAGGTTCCTGCACATGAAAGCAGGGCTGGAACGTCGGCGTGCTTGGGTTAAGGGGCAGTGGCTTACAGTTGGTGATGGATCCGAACCGTTCCTCGATGCCGATCCGCGAGATTTCGCACCGGATTTCGCTCGTCTTTATGCTGTCGCTTGCCGCCGCCTTGCTGCTGCTTGGCCGCGCCGAAACCTATGTCTTTGACAATGCCCGACAGGTCGTTACCGACCTTGCCGCTCCGCTTCTGGAGCTTGCCTCGCGGCCTGTGGCGGCGGCACGGCGTGCGGTCGAGAAATCTGACGAATATGCCTATGTGTTCGACGAGAACGAACGCCTGCGCGCCGAGAACCTGCGGCTGATGGCGTGGAAGGACACGGCGCTTAAACTGGAAGCCAAAGTCGCGCGTTATGAAGCGTTGCTCAATGTGCAGGTCGACCCTGACATCAACTATGTGTCGGGTCGCGTTGTCAGCGACAGTGGCGGACCTTTCGTTGACACGGTCATCGTCAATGTGGGCCGCGAGCAAGGCGCGAAAAGCGGCGATGCGGTGATCGACACGGATGGTATGGTCGGTCGCATTGTGGCCACCGGCGAGAAAGCCTCGCGCGTGTTGCTGCTGACGGACCTCAACAGCCGCTTGCCGGTCGTCATCGAGCCCGGTCACTACAAAGCCGTGTTGTCGGGTGACAATACTGACTGGCCGAAACTTGAATATCTTATGGCGACGTCGAGCGTGGCACCCGGTGACCGCGTGGTGACGTCGGGCGACGGCGGGCTTATTCCGCCGGGACTGCCGGTGGGGCTTGTGATCCAGACGAGTGACGGAAACCTGCGTGTGCAGAGCTTTGCTAATCACGAGCGGCTCGATTATGTCCGTGTGCTGAAATATGAGTTCCCGACCAATGTGGCGCGGCAAGACCCGCCTGCGCTGCTCACCGGCCCGCCTGTGAAGGCTGTGCCCGCACCCGCTGCGGTGGAACCGGCGGTCCCGGTTGCGGGCGCCCGCATGCCCGCGACGCCGCCTGCCTCCAGTATCAAGCCAAACCCTGCTGCGACGACAAAACCTGCGACGGTGAAACCGGGAACGGTGAAAGCCGTGACGGCGAAGAAGCCTGCGGCTCCGGCAGCAACACAAGCGCCGGCTGCGACCGGTTTGACGACGATGTCGCCTGTGCCTGACGAGCCGGTAGAACCCGACGAAGAGGAAGCACCGCTGCCACCAACAGAAGTCGGACCCGATGGTGCGCCTGCGCAAGATACTGCACCTGCGGGGCAGGAGTGATGGCGCGGCTTGATCCATATAATCCGACACCCGCGTCGCGCGCGAGCCGCGTCGTGATGATGGTGTTGCCTCTGGTGATCGGGCTCTTTTGCGTGCTGCTGTCTTTCGTGCCCGTCTCGCGCATCATCGGCGCGTCGACCATGCCTGCTTTCGCCTTGATGGCGATTTTTTATTGGGCGGTGGTGCGGCCTGAGATGTTTCCGGTCTATGCGGTTTTCGTCATGGGGCTGCTCACCGATTTGCTGTCGGCAGGGCCTATCGGGCTTTGGGCTTTCACCTATACGCTCACTTATACGCTGGTGCTGACGCAGCGCTTTCTCATCGTCAATGTGCCGTTCTCTGTCTTCTGGTTAGCGTTTCTCGTCACACTGCTCGTCGAAGGCGCGATCAGCTGGGTGGTGGCGTCGGTGATTTACGCTGCGTTGTTGCCTGTGCGTCCGGTGCTCTCCCATGTTATCGTGACGGCGGCGGTCTTTCCGCTGTTTGCGTTTTTATTCGGGCGCATTGAGCGCCGCATTCTCCCGTCGGGTTAGGGAGGGACGATATGGCCATCGACCGCAGAGATACGGGGCGCTACCAGACCTTCACCCGCCGTGCGCTGATCCTTGGCGGGGCGCAGGCGGCAGCTTTTACGCTGCTCGGTTCGCGGCTTTATTATTTGCAGATCTCCAAGACCGATGAATATACGATGCTGGCGGAAGAAAACCGCGTGAACGTACGTCTGCTTGCGCCGTTGCGCGGGCGCGTTGTCGACCGCTACGGCACGGTTCTGGCCTCGAACCGGCAGAACTATCGCGCGGTGATGATTTCAGAACAGACGCCGAATGTGGAAGATACGCTGGACCGGCTCGCCCGCATTGTCGAGATCACGCCAGAAATGCGCAGGCGCATCATGCGCGACATCGCGCGTGCGCCGCGCTTCATGCCCGTGATGGTTGCTGAAAACCTCACATGGGAACAGTTTGCGCAGATCAACGTCAACCAGCCTGATCTTGCCGGATTGCAGCCTGACGTGGGTGAGACACGTTTTTATCCGTATTCGGATGAACTGGCGCATGTGGTCGGTTATGTCACGCCTGTTTATCAGCGCGACATCGACAAAGATCCCGACGAACCTTTGCTGAAACTGCCGGGCTTTCGCGTCGGCAAGAGCGGTATCGAACAGCACTATGACGACAAGCTGCGCGGAAACGCGGGCGCGAGCCATGTTGAGGTCAATGCATATGGTCGCGTGATCCGTGAGCTGTCCAAGGATAATGGCAAGCCGGGCGAAGAAATCGTGTTGACGCTCGACATGGAAGTGCAGAAGTTTGCCTGCAAGCGGATGAAGGACGAAAGCGCCAGTGCCGTGGTGATGGATATTCACACAGGTGAAGTCATCACCTATGTTTCGACGCCCGCATTCGATCCCAATCAGTTTAATACCGGCTATGGCGTCAAAGCCTATAAGGCGCTGTTGGACAATCCGTATCTGCCGCTTACCAACAAAGCGATTGCGGGGCTTTATCCACCGGGCTCGACGTTTAAAACCATCACGTCGATTGCGGCACTGAAAGACGGCATTGATCCCAAGCAGACCGTGCGCTGCAACGGCAAATATCCGTTCGGCAATCATGTCTTCCACTGTTGGAAGAAAGAGGGCCACGGCAATATGAACATGCATGATGGTATCAAACATTCATGCGACGTCTATTTCTACGATGTGGCGCGTCGCGTCGGCATCGACAAGATCGCGGCGGTGGCCAAGGATTTTGGTCTCGGTGAAACCTATGACTTCGAAGTGCGGGGCGAGAAGCCCGGCATCGTGCCGAGCCAGGCGTGGAAACGGGCCGTGATGGGCGAGGGCTGGCATCAGGGCGAAACGCTGATCTGTGGCATCGGGCAGGGGTTCCTGCTCACCAATCCATTGCAGCTTGCCACCATGATGGCGCGCATCGCCAATGGAGGTATGGCCGTCAAACCCCGCCTCACACGCGCAATCGGGGCGGAGATGATACAGATGCCGCCTGCGCCGATGATTGATGTTGATCCTGCTTTTCTGAAGATCGTGCAGGACGGCATGAACGGTGTGTCGAACGAACCCGGCGGCACGGCCTTTCGTTCGCGCATTACCGAAGTCGGCTATGAACTGGCGGGTAAAACGGGCTCGGCGCAGGTACGGCGCATTTCTATGGCCGAGCGCGAAGGCGGTGTGCGCAAGAACGACACGCTGGAATGGCGCTTGCGCGATCATGCGCTCTTCATTTGTTTTGCGCCGGTGGCCAAACCTCAATATGCGTTGTCGCTGGTGATTGAACACGGTGGTTCAGGTTCAGGCGCGGCGGCTCCCGCAGCGCGTGACATCATGCTGAAAGTGCTGGAGCGCAATGTCGTGCGCGAGCAGGCCAAGAGCGATTCATCGCATGGTGATCATGCGGGTCACGACCATGAAAGTGAGCACGGCTGATGTTTGATCTGACGCGCTTTACCGGTCGCGACATGAAAATCAGCGAGAAACTCGTTGAGTTCAACTGGGGCTTTCTGCTGCTCATCACCGCCATCGCAAGTGTCGGATTTGCCATGCTCTATTCTGTGGCGGATGGTTCGCTCTCGCCCTGGGCGATGCGCCAGATGATCCGCTTTGCGGCCGGCGTCGGTATTATGATTTTCGTCGCTATGATCGACATCCGTGTCTGGATGAGTGTTGCCTATCCGCTCTACGCGCTTGCGCTGGTGCTGGTGACGGCGGTGGACCTTGTCGGCTTCAAGGGCATGGGCGCGCAGCGCTGGCTCGATCTCGGCATTATCCAGTTGCAGCCGTCGGAAGTGATGAAGGTCGCGATCCTGCTGGCGCTTGCGCGTTATTTCCACGGGCTGCCGCTTGAGGACGTGTCGCGCATCCGTAATCTCATCATTCCTTTGCTGATGGTCGTCGTGCCTGTGGGTCTCGTCATTGAACAGCCGGATTTGGGCACGGGTATTCTTCTGACCATTTCGGGCGGGACAATCTTTTTTGCCGCCGGTCTCGCATGGCGCTATTTTGTTTTGAGCGGGCTTGCTGTGCTCGGTGCCATTCCGATTATCTGGGAACGCCTGCATGATTATCAGCGCAACCGCGTGTTCACGTTTCTTGATCCGGAGCGCGATCCGCTGGGCGCGGGCTATCACATTCTGCAATCGAAGATCGCGCTGGGCTCCGGTGGGCTTTTCGGCAAGGGCTTTATGGCGGGTACGCAGGCGCAGTTGAACTTTCTGCCGGAAAAGCAGACGGACTTTATCTTCACCATGCTCGGCGAAGAGATGGGTTTTGCGGGTGCGATGTTCCTGCTGTTTCTTTATGCGTTGGCGCTGACCATCGCCTTCAATGTAGCGCTGCAATGCCGCAACCAGTTCGGACGTCTGCTGGCGATCGGTATCGCGGTGAGCTTCTTCTTTTACGTCTTCATCAATGCCGCGATGGTGATGGGGCTCCTGCCTGTCGTGGGCGTGCCCATGCCGCTTGTTTCCTATGGCGGCACGGCGATGCTGTCGCTGATGTTCGCCTTCGGACTGTTGATGAGTTGTTATATTCACCGCAACGTGGAAGTGACGCGCGGGTCTTCGGCCTTCAGATGAGGCGACGATTCGGGATGTGCGAGCAGGGCGACAGAGCCGGATTTCCGCGACAAATTGTGCTGCAAGCGGACCGCGCGGCACCTAAACGGGGCTTTTTTGACGTTAATCGAGCAAGCCCCGACTTTGTGCCTTTTAACTGCCTTAGGTCGCTGGACAGGCCCCCGTTCCTTTGCTATTCAGCAGCCTCCTCGGCGGGCCTCGGCCTGACGAGAATTGGTGGCCACCCCACCGGCTGATCTCCCTTGATATGTCTTGGGGACACGGCCTCGGCGGGCGCATAGCTCAGTTGGTAGAGCAGCTGACTCTTAATCAGCGGGTCCCAGGTTCGAGTCCTGGTGCGCCCACCACATTTTTCAAAACAACAAATCAGAACGCGCGGACCGCTTTGCAGGTCTCATTGATGCGGGCTTCACAGGTCATTTTGTTCGGGTAAGCATCGGACGTATTCTTATGGTCGGCAATGGATTTGCATTTGGCTTCGGTGATGCGTTCTGTGCAGGTCGTAATACGTTTGGGGCCGGTGCCGTCTTTGTATTGGCAGGCGAGTTCGCAGGTGCCTTGAGGTGCGGGCTTGGCGGACACGAGATGGGCAGCGCTTGTGGGCGTGGTGAAGAGGAGGGCAAGGGCGAGGCTCAAGTATTTCATGCTTTTTCGCTGACGGATGGTTAGGTCTATAGTGTTGCCTGTGAGGCTTTCTTGTAGCAAGCCGACAGTTCGGGGTGTGATGAGCAAGGCTTTTACCAAAGAAACAGATAACGATGATGATGGCGACGAGCCGGAAGCGCCCGCTCCGCTGCCTGCGGGCACGAAAAATTATATGACGCCCAAAGGTTTCACGCGGTTGCGCGATGAGCTGTTGCAGCTTCGGCGCGAGGAGCGACCGAAGGTTGTCGAAATCGTTTCATGGGCGGCGGGCAATGGCGACCGTTCGGAGAATGGTGATTATATCTATGGCAAGAAACGACTGCGCGAGATCGACCGGCGCATCCGGTTTTTGACCAAGCGGCTGGAGATCGCCGAGGTGGTGGACCCGGCGCAGCAGAAAAACCGTGACCGCGTGTTCTTTGGGGCGATGGTGACCTATGCCAATGCGGCGGGCACGGAGCGGACGATCCGTATTCTTGGTGTGGACGAGGCGGATATTGATCGCGGCGAGGTGAGCTGGATCTCGCCGATTGCGCGGGCTCTGCTCAAGGCGGAAGTCGGCGATGAGGTGGAGATCAAAGCGCCGAGCGGGCCGGAGTTGATCGAGATCGTGGCAATTTCTTATTTGGATGCGTGACGTGCGTGCTCAAAGATAGCCGAGCTTCTGCATGAGTGGACGGAACTCGCTTTCAATGCGGTCTCTCTGTCGAGTGGAGAGCCAGTTTTTGTATTCACCGGGCTTGCCTTTGCGCAGATGGCGCGAAATGTCGATCTGGCCGGTTTCCTGAAAGCGCTGCTTGGCGCGGTCGAAGCTGTGATAGGTGATGAGGCGGTTCATCGCGGCGTCATCGAGGTCGAGCGAGAGATGGGAGAGGATTGGCCTCAGGGTTTCCTCGGTCTTCTCAACGAGATCAATATAGCGCACGAAAGGCACGCCGCGGTTGAGCGAGTGTTCGACAAACTGATCCCAGCGTTGATCGTTCCAGCGGACGCGAGGCTTTGTCTCGGAAATCATCATGTCGATCATGTGGTCGATGGACTCGGGCGTCGGTGTATTTTCGGTGTTGAAGAAAAAACCGGCACCGGACACGGCGACGTCGCGCGGGTCACGCACGATGATGGCTATGTCGGTTTTGGGAATGCCGCCGAGGCGCAGCAGGGACAAGCTGTGATGGGATTTGATGGTTGAAACATCGTGGCGAACGTCGCGACCGACTATGCCCCGTTCGCGCGGTAGCAGGCCGCGATAATCAGTCAGGTAGGCAATAAGTTCGCTTGAGGCGGCGCCGGCTAGCATACGGGCGAGCCATGTATTGCCGGATTTCGGATAGCCGCTCACGATAATGCTACGTTTGACACCTTCGCGCCGGAGATAGCGGATGTGTCGACGGATTTTTTTCGTCTGATGGTAAGTCTGATGCCATCCAGAATGGGCAAGAAGTGATGCCATGCCGTTGCGCCCCCCAAAGCTCGCAAAATGCACGAATGATAACAAGTGCTATGTGCATTTAGCTTATAGTGGCTTTTACGACCAGTTCATTAAATAAATTCCGTCGGGAACATCGTCTCATGCTCAGATATTCGTTTGCGTCTATCTGGTGCCTGTTGAGGTGATGTTGAAGGCCAGCGAATAGCGCATTTCGGTGCTGCGATTGGGCTGGACCGAATGGGTGAGCCATGACGGAAAAATCACGAGCATACCGTTGCGGCATTTGAATTCGATTCGTTTGGAGATTTTGCTGGAACCGGGTTTGACGGGAACGGGCATCATCACGCGTTCGCGGATGGGGTCGGAAAATTCGATATTGCCACTGTCGGGCGGGACGGAGAGGTAGTAGCTGCCGGATAGAAATGCATTAGGGTGGACGTGGCTCGCGTTGTAGTCGCCTTGTCCGTTGCGGTTGGCCCACATGCTCTGGAAGTTGAGACGGCCGCGATCGAAATCATAATCGAGTGACTGGGCGCAGCGGTGCACGGCCTGCAAAATGACGCGGCAGAGCGGTGCGAAGTCGGGACGGCGCTGCAAGTTGATCTCGCTGTGCCAGCCGCCGACATTGGAGCGTCTCACCGGCGTTGTACTGGCTTCGAGTTGCTTCAGCGTTTCGATGAGCGGTGGATTGATCGCCTCATGCGATGTGATGGTGCGGACCCAGACAGGGGTGCCGTAAAATAGTTGGGGCTCAAGGGCGGTCATCACTTGAGATGACGGTGTGGAGGCGGGCGCAGGATGAGTGCTTGCAGCGGCCTGATCGGGCAGATGTGAATCAAAATGGGTCATGGATAAATGCTAGCTGCAGAACGGTTAGCACATTTCATTGATCGCTCCGTTTCGGAGCAACTTACGCCGCGTTGGCAAAGCGGAGCTTGAGCGCTTGCCAGCTTCGGGCGGCGCAATTCTTTATGATTCTAAAAAAAAGCCCGAAAGACTTTTGCCTTCCGGGCTTTCGATTCGTCTAAAGGGCGTCAGGTTTATTCGGCACCCTGAATGCGCTTGCGGGCCTTACTGCCGGGGCGATTGCGGCTGATCGCGTCGGGACGTTTTGCGCCGTCGCTGCCGCGCGCTTCGCCGTGGATGGTCGGCTTGGGGCCGTTGCCTTTCGGCGCGTGATTGCGGTTGCCTTGTGGCTTCGCACCGGCGCGACCATTGCCGCCGCCATTGCGCGCGCCGGGCTTCTGACCGCCGCGTGCGTTTCGGTTGCCGTTGGGGCGGCGCTCTTCGCGCGGTTCATTGGCAAATTCGGCGGAGGGCTGATCGCCGATCAGCGGCTTCACGTCGTAAACAGTGAGCGTGCGGCGCGTCAGGCGTTCGATCTGCTTCAGGTATTGGCGTTCGGTGCCGTCGCAGAAAGAATAGGCGATGCCGCTGGCGCCGGCGCGCGCCGTGCGACCAATGCGGTGGACATAGGATTCAGGTTCGTTCGGCAATTCGTAGTTGATGACATGCGTGATGCCATCGACGTCGATGCCGCGCGCGGCGATGTCTGTCGCGACAAGCACGCGGGCCTCGCCGGAGCGGAAGGCTTCGAGCGCGCGCTGGCGTGCGCCCTGTGATTTGTTGCCGTGGATCGCTTCGGACGGGATGCCGCCTTTTTCAAGCTGTTCGCTGACGCGGTTGGCACAATGTTTGGTGCGCGTGAAAATGATGACGCGGCTGAGGTCGGCATTTTCGAGGAGGCGGGCGAGAAGCTCGCGTTTGCGCTTCTGTTCGACGAACATCACATGCTGGTCGATGCGGTCGACAGTGATGACTTCCGGTGTCACTTCAACGCGCACGGGATCGACGAGAATTTCGCCGGCCAGGGCTTCGATGGAGGATGGCATGGTCGCTGAGAAAAGGAGCGACTGGCGTGACTTGCGCGGCATCGCGGCGATGATTTTTTTCACGTCACGCGAGAAACCCATGTCGAGCATACGGTCGGCTTCGTCGAGGACGAGCGTGAATGTGTCGTTGAGGTGGATGAACTTCTGGTTCATCAGGTCAAGCAGACGGCCGGGCGTGGCGACGAGAATGTCGACGCCGTTGGCCATGGCTTTGACCTGACGGTTCTGGTTTACACCGCCGAAGATTACGGTGTGGCGCAGATGAAGATGCTTGCCGTAGGCTGCGAGGCTTTCGTCGATCTGGATGGCGAGTTCGCGTGTCGGCGCGAGGATCAGAGCTTTCGCCGTCTTCGGATTGCGGCGACCTTCACCGGCGAGAAGTTTTTGAAGGATGGGCAGCGCGAAGGCGGCTGTCTTGCCGGTGCCGGTCTGGGCGAGGCCCAGCACGTCGCAGCCGTTGAGCAGCGCGGGGATCGTGCGCGCCTGAATGGGGGTAGGGTGTTCATAGCCCTCGGCGCTCAAAGCGCGGCAGAGGGGTTCGACAATACCGAGATCGGCAAAAGTCGGGTTCGGATTTTCTGTAGCAGTGGTCATAGGTTTTGTTGTCTTTCCAACAAGCACGAGATGCCGGACAGAACTCTGACCGGACTACACGCGGGGTTTACCGCGTCCAACGCGCTTGGATCGAGGGGGATCTGACTGGCTCGCGGGTGAGGCGGCGTCGGGCGCGGGGGCCGGACATCGCTCAATGCGCGCTCACGAGGGCAGTCGGGCGGTAGATGCGCCTTTGGAACGCCAATGTCAACTGTTCACGTTGTTCGGGAGGCCGGCAAGGTCCATTTGACGCGGGGGGGTCGTCCTTTGCCTTTGCACCGTCAGAATGTTGCCATTTCAGGCCTGTATATTGAACTTTTAGGGCGTTTGCGGACGCCTCACGGATTGTCGCGGCCACACAATATGGGCATGATCCGGCCAAGCTGAGGCGAAGAGAGTCGTCCCGCGTCGGTACCGCGTCCAAAGCAGGAGATGCCATGATCACTGCCTATGTCAGATCGAACGGCACATTGAACCCCGTGCCTGTAGAGCCGCATGGCGTGATCCCCGAGGAAGTTGTCTGGATTGATCTGGTGGAGCCGACACCGGAAGAAGAACGTTTCGTCGATGAGGCGCTCGGCCTTGAAGTTCCCTCCGAAGAAGAGATGCAGGAGATCGAAGTATCCAGCCGTCTCTATCAGGAAGGCAATGCGCTTTACATGACGGCGACGCTGATCATCGGCGCGGATACGGCAGCGCCCGGTCGCACACCTGTCACCTTTGTTCTTGTCGGTCATCGTTTGCTGACGCTGCGCTATGCCACGCCGCTGCCGTTCCGCGTCTTTGCGGCCAAGGCGCGTCGTCACACGATCCCGTCGAGCACCGGCGAAGAGGTGCTGGCCGGACTGCTCGATGCTATCGTGGATCGTGTCGCTGACATTCTCGAACGTGTGCAGGGTCAGCTTGACACGTTGTCGGGTGAAATTTTTGTGCGCGAGACAGAACCCGGTAAGCTCGACTTCGACGAGGTGTTGCGTCGCGTCGGTCGTTATCATTCATTGACCGCGCAGGCGCGCGAAAGTCTTGTGTCGATTGCGCGGCTTCTCAGCTTTCTCGGTCGTCCGAGCGAGAACAGCAAGCAGGCGAAAAACTTTGGTCGCGGCTTCAAGACGATTTCGCGTGACGTCATGGCTCTTTCCGACCATGCAAGTTTTCTCGCCAGCAATATCAACTTCATGCTCGACGCGACACTCGGCATGATTAACAGTGAACAGAACGGCATCATCAAGATTTTCTCGGTGGCTGCTGTTGTGTTTCTGCCGCCGACGCTGATTGCCAGTGTCTATGGCATGAACTTCGATGTGATGCCGGAACTGCATTGGCTCGTCGGTTATCCTTTCGCGCTGGTGCTGATGGTTGTTTCAGCCGTGCTGCCCTATGTGTATTTCAAACGGCGCGGCTGGCTTTGAGCGCGGCGAAACAGGATCATTCCCATGATGGCGCGTTCTCTTCCGCTTATTTTTACCGGTGTTTTCATCAATGCGATTGCGCAGCTCGCGCTGAAACAGGGTATGCGCCAGATCGGCCATTTTGAATTCACGCCTGCTGTCCTCTGGGACATGAGCTTCCGTATCGCCTTCAATCCTTATGTGATGTTCGGTCTCTTCTGCTATGTGGTCAGTGTCGCCGTCTGGCTGCTCGCGCTGTCACGTGTTGACGTGGGCTTTGCCTATCCGATGCTTTCCGTCGGCTATATCGTCACCGCTATAGCCGCCTTCTATCTCTTCGGTGAGGCGCTGACGCCGATCCGCCTTGGCGGTATCGCCGTCATCATGGTCGGCGTCTATATGATTTCGCGCACATGAGTGCTGCGCTCCGCACCGACTGGATATGGATCCGTCATGCGCCGGTGCAGGGGCAGGAGGCGCGCTACTTCGGGCGGTTAGATGTGAACGCAGAGCCTGTGCACGCCGCTGTTGCCGCCGGTCTTGCGCGGCGCTTGCCGCCGGTCGCGGTCTGGCTCGGCAGTCCGCTTGTCCGCGCACGCATGACGGCACTTGCCTTGCGCGATGGTGTTGATCCCATCGTCATTCCCGATTTTACGGAGCAGGATTACGGGCTCTGGCAGGGGCGCAGCCACAATGATGTGTTCAACGCGAACCGCTCACTTGATTGGAATAATCCTGCCGACATCCGTCCGCCGGAAGGCGAGAGCTTCGCCGATGTTTGTGTGCGTGTCGCCGCCGCGATTGACCGGCTCACAGTGCATTATGCTGGACACTCTATCGTGGCGCTCGGTCATCAGACGACGGTGCGGGCCGCCATCGGTCATGCGCTGGGTCTCGCACCGGCAACGCTGATGCGCGTTGAGGTGGCGCCCCTGTCGATGACGCGGCTCACGCATCGCCATGTCAACGGCGAAGCGCAATGGAATGTCGGCGGCATGAATGCGGAGTTCGGTCTGGTATGAGCGGTCTGCCGACCTTTGCTCGTGTGACCCGCGCGGCGGCAATGTCGATCCGGCGCGCTTTGCAGACTTAATCGGATAGATCGTCGAGCGACAAGACACCTGCGATACGGTTGTCGAGTGCAGTCAGTGCCCTCACGAGAAGCGCGATGCGCTGGCCCGTCATGTCCTGATAGGCCGACGACATGAAGATACCACGCGCATGTGTTTCGATCTCGTCACAGGTGTCGCCATCCGTGCCGTTGCTGCGCAGGGTGTCGGCGATGTCCTGCAGGCGTTCGACGGCGGAGAGAATGTCGAGCGTGGCGCGTTCGGCGGAGGAAGCGACTTCGGCAGCGTCTGCCTCTGCATTGGCGAAACGTTCGGTCTCGCGCGGTTTGACCGCTGCCATGTCGGCGCGGGTGACGCTGATCTGGTGGCGCATGTCGGCGAGGGCGCGGCGGATGACATCGAGGTTGATGTTGTGTTCCGCCGGTTCGACGACAGGAGCCGGAGCGACAGGCGCAGGTTCGGGACGCGAGGCGGTCGCGGCTTTGTAGAGATGTTCGATCGCGCTGACCAACAGGTCTGTATCGGCCGTGCGGTTGCGGCGGGCGTATTCGTTGAGGAACCAGCGGCCACGCGGATTTTGCATGATCGCTTCTTCGATCGCCTCAAACTCTATGTCGCGGGCGGATTTATCTTGTTCGCTCATTCCACTATCCCAATGCCTTTGTCGCTCAAGTATCTTCAGTATTGTTTACTTTTCTGTTTGTTTCCGAAAGCCTTGCGCTGCATTTTTGAACGTGTCACCTCTCTGGCAAATGTTAAATGTGGAACGAGAAGGGTCGGCCATATGAAAATTGTTCGCTTTGGTCCGAAGGGCTCCGAAAAACCGGGTCTGCTGGATTCGTCAGGAGAGGTGCGGGATCTGTCGGCTCATATGGCCGATGTGACGGGCGCGACGATGTTGCCGGGCGAGTTGGCCCGTCTTGCCCAGATTGACCCTGCGTCTCTGCCGCTCGCTGCCAAGGGTGTGCGGCTCGGTACGCCTCTTTCGGGGATCGGCAAGATCATGTGTATCGGGCGGAACTATCGTGAACATGCCGCCGAGATGGACAATGATCTGCCGACGGAACCTTTACTCTTTATGAAAGCGAGCAGCTCGATCAACGGGCCTTATGATGACGTGCTGATCCCGCGCGGGTCGGTGCAGATGGACTATGAGGCGGAGCTTGCTGTCGTTATCGGGCGACCCGCGAAATATGTGCGCGAGGAAGACGCGATGCGTCATGTCGCCGCTTACGCGATTATCAACGACGTGTCGGAGCGCGAATTCCAGCGCGAGCGCGGCGGGCAGATGACCAAGGGCAAGAGTGGTGACACATTCGCGCCGGTCGGTCCGTGGCTTGTGACGGCGGATGAGATTGTTGATCCGCAAAATCTGAAAATTGTTACCGAAGTTGACGGTGCGGTCCGTCAGAACGGTACGACGGCGGATATGGTTTTTCCGGTCGCGCATCTGGTTTCGTATCTCAGTCAATTCTTCACGCTGCATTCGGGTGACATTATCGCGACGGGCACGCCTGCTGGTGTTGCCGGTGGTATGAAGCCGCCGGGTTGGATTAAGCACGGTCAGACCGTTACTATTCGCATCGACGGGTTGGGCGAGCAGCGTTCCATTTATGTGGCGGACAAGTAATGCGTAAACTTCCGATTGATATTGAGAGCATCAAGGGTTTCATGGATGCCGACGAGGGCTGGGCGTTGCATGATGCGGCGCTTGACGCCTCGAAGCTTGGGCCATCGCTGGAGATCGGTTCCTATTGTGGTAAGTCAACAGTCTATATCGGTGTTGCGGTACAGGCCAATGGCGGCGTTCTCTATGCGCTTGATCATCATCAGGGGTCGGAGGAAAACCAGAAGGGCTGGGAGCACCATGACGGCACGCTTTATGATGCCGAGACGGACAAGCTCAATACGTTTCCATTGTTCCGTCGCACGATGCGGATGGCGGGTCTGGAAGACACTGTGATCCCGATTGTCGCGCCGTCAAAGGTGGCGTCGAAACAATGGGCGGGATCGTTCGGTTTTGTTTTCATTGATGGTGGGCACGGAATGGAACCGGCGATGGATGATTACCGTCACTGGGCACCGCGCGTGATGACAGGTGGTATACTGACGATCCATGATGTGTTTCCCGATCCGAAGGATGGCGGGCGTCCGCCATACGAGATTTACAAGCTCGCAATTGCGTCGGGATTGTTTGTCGAGGAAGGCGCGGTGAAGTCGCTCAGGGTGCTTCGGCGTGTGATTTGAGGGTCGCGCAAAAGCGGGGATAGGGACTTTATCCATCAACATTGAGGCTCGGATTTCGTGCATTTCTTGCAAGAGATCGAGCGTTTCCGTGTCGAGATCGTTGATGGTTCGTCGATTGCTTTCAAGACTGGGGCGAAGAGAGAAATAATCAGCTGGGGATAGGGTGTTTCTTTCCCGTTTATCTTCGCCCTTCCGACAGAAGAGGTGTCGGACAGATTACTCTGCCGCCTCGGCCAGTGTGCGTTCGGAGAAGAGGCGGGAAGCGGGGGTGGCGCCTGTTATCGCATCTGTTGCCAAGATGACGGCGGCGGCGGTCCATGCAGGTTTCTCGGCGGGCCAGGCGACGCTCTCTTCAAACTGGTAGCCCATCCAGTATGCGCCTTCGTTGTCGCGCCACTGATGTTGCCAAGCGAGCATGTCTTCGGCTTTCTTGCGTTCACCGGCGACGAGGAGGGCCATTGTCAGTTCGGCGCTTTCGGCGATGGTGACCCATGGCTGATCGGACACGCAGCGGCAGCCTTTGCCGTCGACGACGAAGGTGTCCCATTTGGCAGCGAGACGGCGACGGGCGGCTTCGCCGGTGATGACACCGGCCAGAACCGGATAGTACCAGTCCATCGAATAACGGGCTTTGGATTCCCATGTGCGGTCGAAGCGGTGGGGTTTTTCGCGCAAGGCTTCGCCGAGGCGGACGCGGGCTGCTGCCCAGTCATGCGACGAGACGCGCAGTTCGTTGGCGATGTGGATCGCGCATTCGATGCTTTTGTAGATCGAGGACGAGCCGGTGACGAGCGCGTCGTTTTCCGGCGTGTGCGGATCGTTCGCCGCCCAGCGGATGTCGCCATGAGGGCTTTGATGGGCGACGACCCATTTGATCGCGGCTTCGACATTCGGCCAGATCGTGCTCAGCCATTTGCGGTCGCGCGTGATCAGGAAATGATGCCATGCGCCGGTGGCGATATAAGCCACGAAGTTTGTGTCGCGGATCGGTTTGCCCGCGCCTTCGTCGCCGCCTTTGTAATGGGCTTCATCGTCGAAGGGAACGGCGGCGCCGAGCTGGCCCCACCATGAACCATCTCCGAGCTGCGTCTCTTGTAGATATTTAAAGGCCAGGCGCGCGCGTTCGATTTCGCCGATGACGGTCAATCCCATCGCGGCTTCGGTATGGTTCCATGGATCAATGACGCCGCCGTCATACCAAGGGATCGCACCATTGACGCGTTGTAGATCGAGAATGCGTGCGCGCGCACCATCAAAGTGACGGTCAGGGATTTGATCGCCATAGGTGAGAAACGTCATGCCGCTTCCTTTGTGAAATAGAAGACAACACTTTTACCCATCAGGGGGCCTGCAATTTTTTCGAGCGTGCGCGTCAGCGGCGGCGCTTTCAGAATGTCCCATTCGAGAAACTTTTTATAGGCGTTGATGATGCCCACATCTTCGCGCTTTACACCGAAGAAGCATTTGAGCCACCAATAAGGCGAGTGCAGCCCATGCGCCCAGTGACGATAGAAAAAGGAGAGGCCCTTTTCTTCGACGGCATCTTTCAGGACGCTTTCGCGGAAGATGCGGACATGGCCGCCTGGCTCATTGTGATAATCGTCCGACAGTTTCCAGCAGACCCATTCGGGAAAGAAGCGCGGCACGGAAATCGCCAAAGTGCCGCCGGGTTTCAGGACACGTTCGCATTCGGCAATGGCCTGCTTGTAGTCGGGAATGTGTTCCATCACTTCCGAGCAGACGATTTTGTCGAAGGTCGCGTCGGGGAAAGGCAGCGCCAGAGCGTTGCCGACCGAGAGCGAGAAGGCGCGTTCGGTGTCCAGGTCCTTGTCGGGGATCATGTCGAAGCCCGCACGGGTGCGTTTCACGTCCTCAAAACCCAAGTCGATACCGACGACATGGCATTTGGCGGCGGAGTACATCGCATGGACGTGACGCCCTGCGCCGCATCCCAGATCGAGGGTGCGTTGGCCGTCTTTAAGCCCGAGCGTGTTGAAGTCGATGGTCTGCATCGAGAATTGTCTGCCTGTAAATTTCGGTTACTTCGCGTGCTGCGCGTTCCCATTTGAATTTGGCGAGAATGCGCTCTCGTCCGGCATGGCCGAGGCGGTCGCGCAGTTCTTTATTGTCGAGCAACTCGCCGATGGCTTTGGCGAGAGCGGGCGGATTGGAATGAGGCACGACGATGCCGGCGTCGCCTACGACTTCCGGCAGCGAGCCGCCTGTTGTCGCGATGACGGGAGTACCGCAGGACATGGCCTCGCCACAAGGGAAGCCGAAGCCTTCATAGACCGACGGCGAAACGGCGATGGTGGCTTCGGCGTAGATCTCGGTGATCTGTTCGTCGGTGATGCCGCCGACAAACTCGACTTTGTCCATGATGTCGAAGGCGCGCAGTTCGTCCGTTGTATTGCCTTCGCGCAGGCTGCCGATAACTTTGAGTTTCAGGTTTGGCCGCGTCTTGATGAGTTCGGCATAGGCGCGGATGAGATAAATCAGACCCTTCAATGGCACGTCGGCACTGGCGCAGGCGACGATGAGATCGTCCCGGCGTTTGATGTGCGGTATCGGGCGGAACTGGATATGGTCGATGCCATGAAGCACAAGACGTGTGCGCTCGGCCTTGACGCCGAACTCTCGCACGACGTCGCGGCGCGTGCTTTCCGACACGACGATCAGCGGGTCGAGCTGGCGCGCGACTTTGATCTGCATGTTGAGGAATGTGTACCAGCGGAGCTTGAGAACTTTCAGCATCAGGGATTTTGCGTGTTGAATGTCGATGCGCCGGTCCATCGTGATCGGATGATGGATCGTGCCGACAATGGGCAGGCCCATGTCGCGGAGTTTGAGCAGGCCCCAGCCCAGCGTCTGATTGTCGTGGCAGATGTCATAGTCATCGACCGTGCCGCGCACATACCGCGCCATGCGTTCGCAGAAGGTGTAAGGCTCGGAGAAGCCACCTGTGTTGTGGCTCCACCATTCATAGAGGTCGATCGGCGTCGCCAGCATCCAGGGACGCAGCGCCAGGATCGGATGCGGATTGGCATAGAGATCGAGCGAGGGGAGCTTGATGAGCTTTATGCGCGGATCGAGAATAGGATAAGGCGGGCCGGAGATCACGTCGATCTGGTGGCCGAGATCGGCGAGCGCTTTTGCGATGTGGCGCATATAGACGCCCTGACCGCCGGTCGTTGAATTGGAGCGATAGCTCGGCAGAAGAATGCGCAAAGGCCGGTCGCCCTTGGCCGCTTCGAGGCGTGCGCCGGTGAGCAGCTTTCCTGCGGGGTTCTGGCGGTTTGCGGGGATCGGGGCCGCGTCTGTCGCATCCGAGTCCAAATCATCACGCTCAAGCACCTGCGACATGCGTGTCTATCCTTATACTTTGTCTGGTATCGCCGGAGGCGAGCCACGGGGGAGGGCTTATCAACGGTGCCCATGCTGCGCCGCGTTCAAACCGGCTTGCGGATCATACCCAATGAGGAGCGATGCAACAAGCGGGCTTACAAGCGTGTAAGTGGAGTGTTACCGGATGAACAAATCAAATGAATGTTGTTGTTCTGTGCTTGTCGTGGGGTCTCAGACCGGAAATTTGAGAGCGCGGGCGATCAGGCAGGCCCAGCCGACGAGAAAGGCCGTGCCACCCAAGGGCGTCGCAAGGACAAGGGCCCGACTGCCGGTCGCACCCAGAATATAGAGCGAGCCTGAAAAAAGCACGATGCCGACCACAAAAGCCCATCCTGCGGTTGAAATGAGGGCACTCTGGCCCTGATTGGCGAGCCACGCGACGACGAACAGGGCGAGCGCATGATACATGTGATAGCGCGCACCGATCTCGAAGGCGTTGAGTTCTTCAGGTGTCGCGCGATTGGCGAGCCCGTGGGCGCCGAATGCGCCAAAGGCGACGGCCAAAAAACCCGATAGCGCGCCGAGGGTGAGCCAGAGTCTCATCTTGTTTTTCCTTTTCTACCGGTGTTCAGGCAGACATGCTGCTTCTCAAAATAACAGGGAAGGACGTTATGGCTGATTTGAGATGTATCGTCACGGGCCATATGACTTCAATGCATAATCAAGCGCGGCGATCTCTCAACGTCCGCGCGCACCGTTAGGGAGAGGTCCGATGAGCCAGACGATTCCGCAGGAGATTGCCGATACGATTGTAAACCCAGAAGCCTATGCCGCCGAAAAGCCGGTGGACGAGGCTTTCGCCTTTCTGCGCAAGGAAATGCCGCTGGCCCGCGCGCAGCCGGAAGGCTATGCGCCGTTCTGGGCCGTCACCAAACATTCGGACATTCTCGAAGTCGAAAAGCAGAACGAGCTTTTTCACAATGGCGACCTCGCAACGACGCTCACCCCTATTGATGTGGATCAGAAGGTGCGTCAGCTTATGGGCGGCTCGCCCCATCTCGTGCGCTCGCTTGTGCAGATGGATAATTCCGACCACATGGCCTATCGCCGTCTGACGCAGGCGTGGTTTCTGCCGCAGAATCTGAAGAAGCTCGAAGGCCGCATCAAAGACATTGCCAAGGTGTTCGTGGACCGCATGGCCGACATGGGCGGTCAGTGCGATTTCGCCAAGGACGTGGCACTCTATTTTCCGCTGCATGTCATCATGGAAACGCTGGGCGTGCCGGAAGCCGACGAGCCGAAAATGCTGAAGCTGACGCAGGAGCTTTTCGGCAGCAGCGATCCGGAGTTGAACCGCACAGGCAAGAAGCCGACATTTGAAGACGGCATGGCCGCCATGCAGCAGACGATCGGCGATTTCATTACTTACTTCAATGCCATCACCGAAGACCGCCGCGCCAATCCGCGCGAAGACCTGTCATCGGTGATCGCCAATGGTCAGATCAAGGGACAGCCGCTCGATCATTTTGCGGCCATGTCCTATTACATCATCGCGGCGACGGCCGGTCACGACACGACATCGAACACGACGGCAGCGGGCATGTGGGCTCTTGCTGAGCGTCCTGATGATTTCAGGCGTATCAAGGAAAATCCCGCGCTCATTGCGGATTTTATCGACGAGACGATCCGCTGGGCCACACCGGTCAAGCATTTCATGCGCTCGGCGACGGCGGACACGGAAGTCCGTGGACAGAAGATTTCCAAGGGCGACTGGATGATGCTCTGCTATCCTTCGGGCAACCGCGACGAAGAGATTTTCGACAATCCGTTTGATTTTCGCATCGACCGTTCGCCCAACAGGCAGCTTGCCTTCGGTTATGGCGCACATGTCTGCATCGGGCAGCATCTGGCCAAACTGGAAATGCGCCTTTTCTGGGAAGAAATATTCCGCCGCGTCGAGCATATCGAGCTTGCCGGTGAACCGAAGAACTCTCTGTCGAATTTTGTCTGCGGTCCAAAGACGGTGCCGGTCCGTTACAAGATGCAATGAATACCGGTTGGCCGAGGGGAGGGACGGGGCCAGGCACCGGAAAATGGCCATGCCGGAATTGCGGTCTGGTTCATGCCGATGCTTGTTGACCCCGCATCGGCCTGTCTTCATTCTGTTGGCCAATCAAAATAATCCGAGCCTCGAAGAAGGCCGGAACGGGGAGAGATTTCCATGCTGACCAAAGCGGACGATTATCCGATCCATCAGATGCCGGAGCCGATTGCCTTTTCGGGCACGGACCGCAATTTCTATGATCGCTACTTCTTCAACGGTTACACAAAAACGGGCGATGTGTTCTTCGCTGCTGCGCTCGGCGTCTATCCGCATGTGAACCTGATGGACGCTTCTTTCTGCGTCGTTACCAAAGGCGTTCAACGCAACATTCATGCCTCGCGCTATCTCGTGAATATGGAGCGCATGGACACGAGTGTCGGTCCGATCACGATTGAAGTGGTGGAGCCGCTGGTCTCGTTGCGCATCAAGGTGGATGACAACGAGCAGGGGATCAAATGCGATCTGCTTTATCGCGGTCGTACCGCTCCGCTGAAAGAGCCGCGCTTTACGCGCCGCAATGGTCCGCGCACGATGATGGACCTGACGCGTCTGACGCAGAACGGCACTTATGAAGGCTGGATCGAAGTCGATGGCCAGCGTATCAGCGTGACGCCTGACAAATATGCAGGTACGCGGGATCGTTCGTGGGGTGTGCGGCCTATCGGTGCGCCCGACGCGCAGCCGCAGGTGCCGCCTGTGCCGTTCCAGTTTTACTGGCTCTGGGCACCGCTCAACTTTGATGATCGCATCACGCTGTTCCATGTCAATGATGACGCGGATGGCGAGGCGTGGAACATCAATGCGGTGATGGCGAAGACCGACGGCAGCGCGCCGGAGGAAATGAAATCCTGCCGCGCGGAATTGGATTTCGTGCCGGGTTCACGTCATGCGCGCGGCGCACGTCTTTTCTTTGAGCATCACAAAGGCGGCACAACGCGCATTGATCTGACGCCGCATTACAACTTTATGATGATGGGTCTGGGCTATGGCCACCCCGATTGGAGCCACGGCATTCACAAGGGGCCGCTCGTTGTGGGAGGAGAGAGTTTTGCGCTGGCCGACATCAAAACCTATGCGCCGCCGCATTTGCATATTCAGGCTTTCGTCACCGCGAGGATGACGCTGCCTGACGGTTCGACACGCGAGGGTTCGGGCATTCTCGAACAGTTGATCGCAGGACCGCACGCGCCGTCCGGTTTCAAAGATGTTCTCGATCCGGCCAAAGGCTGAATGGCATGAGTGATATTCCCGAGCGCTTTGCCGCTTACCTTCAGCACAAGATGCCTCATGTGTCCGAAATTGTCGTGTCGGATGTGAACCGTATCTATGGCGGTGCGAGCCGCGAAACCTACCGTCTCAATGCGACATGGAAGGAGGGCGGCGAGGAGAAATACCGTCCGCTCATTCTGCGTCGCGATCCGGTGGCGAGTCTGATCGAGACGGAACGCGACATCGAGTTCAATGCCTATTGCGCGTTCCATCCGACCGGTCTTCCTGTGCCGGAGCCTTTGTTTCTCGAAACGGATCTTGTGTGGCTTGATCGTCCGTTTTTTGTGATGGAGCAGATCCTCGACAGCGCGGCCGGTTCGGTGTTCAACGCGGACCCTTATGGGGACCATGCCGCGAAGATCGGTGAGCAGTTCTGGACGCAGCTTGGCCAGATCGCCAAGGCGGACGTTAAAGCTATCGGCTTCGATAAAAATTTCGATCCCGTTGCGCCCGCTGATTGCTGGCGTGTCGAACTCGACAAATGGGAAAAGGTCATCGACGAGGACGAGCTTTGTCCGCAGCCTGTTGCGCGTGCGGCGATCCGCTGGCTGCGCCGCAATCCGCCGACGCCTGCCGAGCGCATTTGCGTTGTGCATGGCGACTATCGCACCGGCAATTTCATGTTCAACGGCGAGGGCCGCATCACCGCGATTCTCGATTGGGAAATGTGTCATCTCGGCGATCCGCTGGAGGATGTGGCATGGGCCGCCGATCCGCTCTGGGCCTTTCAGAATCCGGAACGGCCCGGCGGCATGATCCCGCGCGAGGAAGCGCTGATGCTTTGGGAAAAGGCGAGCGGGCTTACGGCGGACACGAAGCGTCTGCAATGGTGGGAGATTTTCAATTCGCTGAAGGGCCTCGCCATCTGGATTTCAGCGGCCAAAGAATATGAGACGGGTGCGAGCCGCGAACCGATCCTTGCCTTCTCGGGCTGGTATTGCACCGATGTTCACAACCGCGTGCTTGCTGAAAAACTGTCCATCCTCAACGCGGAGGCCCGCCGATGAAACCCGAAGTCACAACGGTTATGCAGGGCTATGTCGGCACATTGTTCGGCTCGATCCTGCCTCATCTCAACAGCGAATACTCGATGGGCGACACGGGCCTGATGGCCATGTCGTTTATGATGATGGCGCAGGAGTTTGACCGTGCGGCGGACATCCGCCTGCAAGAGAACGAAGACATGCGGGCGCTGTTTGCCCATGCGGCGGAAGAGATCGACAACGAGGCTCTGACCAAGCGGTTGCGCGAAGCGGCGTCGGGGGCCGATGTGTCATTGCGCGTGCATGTGCTGACCAAGGCGAATGAAGAGCTGAAAGCCTTGCTCATTGTGTTGCATGAATATGTCGAGGCATCGAAGGCCCGTTGGGCGCCGAAACTCGAAATGCGCATCTGGTCGGTGATCTGCGCGGGAACCGAGCGGCGGAAGCTGGATCTCCCGAATTTTCTCTGATTTCGGGTTCAAAGAGCATGGCCCCTTTGCCAATCCCATGCCTTAAGCTATGAGTGTGGCGCACCCTCATCGAGCCATGCGCCATGTCGCTCTCCCTTCGCCTCTCGCTTTTTTATGCCTCGCTCTGCCTGTTCGGCGGGGTGCAGCTTCCGTTTTTCCCGGTCTGGCTTCATTCTAAGGGGCTCGATGCGCAGCAGATTTCCGTGATCATCGCGGCGACCATGTTTCTGCGCATTGTGGCGGGGCCGGTCTTTGCGCAGATTGCCGATCATCTGGGGGACCGGCGACGTGTCGTTATTGCGCTCAACTGGGCGTCGCTCATCGCTGTCTGTCTTTTTCTTTTTGTGGACGGGTTCTGGGCAATCTTCGGGGTGACGCTGTTGCTGATGGCGCTCTGGCCGTCGATCTCGCCGCTGATCGAGACCATCGCGCTGGCCGCCTCGCGCGAGCAGGGCGTGGACTATGGCCGCGTGCGGCTCTGGTGTTCGGTGACGTTTATTGTGGGCAGCACCGGCGCGGGATGGCTTCTCGGCTTCAGTCCGGCGTCGATCATTGCTTATTGCCTCATCGCGTCGATCGCTATCAATCTTGCCGGCTCCTATCTGCTGACGCCTGAACTGCCGCGCGTGCGCGAGGGGACAAAGCGCGTCAATGCGTTCAAGGGTCTGATCAATTTGTTGCGTCAGCCGGTCTTCATGCTCGGTATGACAACAGCAGGTGTCATCCAGTCGAGCCATGCGGTCTATTACGCGTTCGGCACGTTGAACTGGCAGCAACAGGGCTATAGCGACACTATCATCGGTGTGCTCTGGGGTGTCGGCATTGTCGCGGAAATCACGCTTTTTGCTTTTTCCGGCTGGGTGGTGACGCGGGTCGGCTCGACGCGGCTTTTGACCATCGGCGCGGTCGCGGCGATTGTCCGCTGGAGCGTCACGGCACTCAACCCGCCGCTCTGGCTGCTTTTTCCCATTCAGGCGCTTCATGCGCTGACTTATTGTGCAGCGCATCTCGGGGCCATGCATTTTATCACTCATGCGACACCGCGCTCGCTCGCGGCGACGGCACAGAGCCTTTACGCTGCGCTATCTGCCGGTATCATTATGGGGGCGATGACACTGGTCTCGGGTGCACTCTATTCATCCTATGGCGCACATGCCTATTGGCTGGCGGCAGGCGCGGGTCTTGTGTCCATTCTGGGATGTCTGGCGCTGGCGGGACGCTGGAGCGGCGGCGAGTTGGTGAGTGACGGAAACGAGGACGGGAAAAATGGCGATAGCGGTCATTCCAACGGGAGCGGCATTGGGTGCTGAAGTGCGCGGGCTTGATCTCACGCAGCCGCTCGACGTCGAGACTTTCGATGCCGTTCAGCAGGCCTGGTATGATCATTCGGTTCTGTTGTTTCGCGGCCAGTCTTTAAGCGACGACAATCTCATCGCTTTTTCCAAGAATTTCGGGAGCCTCGACATCGCGCCTGCGAGCGCCACCGACATGGCCGGTGCGCAGGAAAAATCGCGACCCGAAATCTGGATCATTTCCAACGTCGTCGAGAACGGCAAACCGATCGGGGCGCTGGGCGACAAGGAAGCCGAGTGGCATACGGACATGTCCTATGTCGCGGAACCGCCGATGGCGAGCATGCTGTATTCGCTGGAGATACCGCGCATCGGCGGCAATACGAGCTTCGGCAATATGTACAAGGCTTACGAGACGCTGCCCGACGATCTGCGCCGCGAGATCGAGAACCGCATCGCCAATCACGACAGCTCGATGACCAGTGTCGGCGAACTGCGCGCCGGAGCGGGCGAGGTGATGGATGTGCGCAACGCACCCGGTGCGAAACATCCGATGGTGCGTGTGCATCCGGCGACGGGCGGCAAGGCGCTTTATCTCGGACGTCGTATGAACGGCTATGTGACAGGGCTTGATATTCCGGCGAGCGAGAAGTTGCTTGATGCGCTCTGGGCCCATTGCACGAAGCCGGAATTTACCTGGACGCATAGGTGGCGCGTCGGTGATCTGTTGATCTGGGACAACCGCTGCACGATCCATCGCCGCGATGCTTTCAACGGCGCGGAACGTCGGGTGATGCACCGCACGCAGATCAAGGGCGATCAACCCAGATAAGATAAGACCTCTCTTTCTTTAAAACCTTCTCCCCAGCGTCAACCGATACTCATTTGACAAGTCGTGCTTCCTCGTCAGTATCTGATGCAAAGATATTCAAAACGGGGAAACGAGAATGCGTGCTTACGAGTTGCAAAATGCGGTCGGCATCGAAAATCTGAAACTTGTGACGCGGGATATACCGAAGGCCGGTCCCGGCGAAGTCATTGTCCGGTTGAAGGCCGCCTCGCTCAATTACCGCGATCTGGCGACGGTTGCTTATATGGGTGGCCGATTTCCGTTCGTGCCGCTGTCTGACGGCGCGGGTGATATTGTTGACGTGGGCGCGGGCGTCACGCGCGTGAAAACCGGCGACCGCGTTGCGCCGAGCTTCTTTCCGCATTGGCTTGCAGGCGCGCCGACAGCGGCGATGCTGGCAGCACTCGGCAGTCCCTATGACGGGTGCGCGGCTGACTATCTGAAAGTGTCTGCCGAAGGTGTCACCATCGCGCCGAAGAATTTTTCATATGAGGAAATCGCCACGCTGCCCTGCGCCGCACTCACCGCATGGCGCGGTCTTATGGTCGAGGGCGGGCTTAAAGCGGGCGACACGGTTCTCGTGCAGGGCACGGGCGGTGTTTCGATTTTTGCGCTGCAATTTGCCAAGGCGGCAGGGGCGCGGGTGATTGTCACGTCATCGTCGGATGAAAAGCTCGAACGCGCCCGCGCGCTCGGCGCGGATGCACTCATCAATTACAAGACGATACCGGACTGGGCGAGCGAAGCGCGCAAGCTCACCGACGGGCACGGCGTCGATCATGTTATCGAAGTCGGTGGGGCGGACACATTCATGCAATCGATTATGGCGATCCGTCTCGGCGGTCACATTGCTGTGATCGGCCTGTTGTCCGGCATGACCAAGGACATGAATGTCGCGGCCATCTTTTCACAGAACGCGAAAATCTCCGGTGTCACGGTCGGTAGCCGCGCGATGGTCGAAGATATGGTCCGGGCGATCGAGCAGAATGATATTCGTCCGGTGATCGACAAGCGGTTTGCGCTGGAAGAATTTCCCGATGCATTGCGGTTGATGCAGGGTGCGTCGCATTTCGGCAAGATCGTGCTGAATATCGGTTGAGCCGCGCCACTAAGTCAGCCCCATAAATCCCGTGTTGCAGGTTGCATCATGCTGCCTTCAAACGCGATGCCGTGCTCGCGGTCTTTGGCCAGCAGCAGCGGGCCGTCGAGGTCGACAAACTCTGCGTCCTGCGCGATGAGCATAGCGGGGGCCATGGCGAGCGAGGTGGCCACCATGCAGCCGACCATGACTTTGAGATTGCGCCGTTTGGCGCAGCGTATGACGCTCAGGGCTTCGGTGAGGCCGCCCGTCTTGTCGAGTTTGATATTGATATATTGATAGAGGCCGACAAGGCGCGTGATGCCTTCCAGCCCGTGCACGCTTTCATCGGCGCAGAAGGGGATGGGCGTTTCGAGGCCACGGAGCGCCTCGTCCTCTTTGGCGGGCAGCGGTTGTTCGATCAGGGCCACGCCGAATTTTGCGAGTTCATGCGCCATGGGCAGAACGGTTTTTGCTGTCCAGCCTTCATTGGCATCGACGATGAGCGTGGCATTGGGCGCGCCCTCGCGGACGGCAGCGACGCGGGCGATGTCGTCGCCGGTGCCGCCGAGTTTCAGTTTCAGCAACGGGCGATTGGCATGGATGCGGGCGGCGGCACGCATGTTGTCTTGTGTGTCGAGGCTCAGTGTGTAGGCGGTGGCGCGGGATATGGGCTCACGCAATCCGGCCAGTTTCCAGACGGGTTTGTTTGCTATTTTGGATTCCAGATCCCAGAGGGCGCAGTCGATGGCATTGCGGCCCGCGCCGCGCGTCATGGCGCGTTGCAACTCTTCGCGCGTCATGCCGTCGGCAATGGCTTTGCCCATGCCCTTGATCGAGGCGGCCACGTCCTTCATCGTTTCGCCGTAGCGGCCATAGGGCACACATTCGCCGCGACCTGTATGCCCGCCGTCGCGGATGGTGACGACAATCACCTCGGCTTCGGTTTTCGAGCCACGGGAGATGGTGAAGGCACCGGCAATCGGCCAGCTTTCCACATCGACAGAGATTTCGCGCATCAGGGGAGCCTCGCTTCAGGAAGGCGCGATGATGCCGTGCCGCGCGGACGGGGCCAAGCGTAAAGCGCATCCGTATAATGACGCGGATCGCTTTACACGTTTATTAAGGGATGCGAATTTGGATCAATCTCTGTCCGGCGCGACTTGCAATCCGGTATTTTACCGATGGGTGCTCAGATGCGGCCGGCGAACCAAGAGCCGTTCCAATGGTCGCCGGGCGGTGTTGTCTCATATTGGGCAATGCGCGTTTCGTAGAAATCATAAAGCGTGGGGATGGCCCCGTTGAGCTTGCGGCACTCTGCTATGGCGGCGCGGGCCTCGGACCAGCGCTGTTTGCGATAGGCCGAGAAGATGAGCGCGTGGGATTCCTGCAACGCGCGGAACTTGGGGTTCGCGCGCATGATCGGATCACCGAGAAGGGCATAGACGCGGCGGCCTTCGGGATGGCGCGGCGTGGAGATGAGGTCGATTTCGAGGAGCGCATAACGGTCGCCGATCACGCGCTGCGTGTTTTCGCCGACGATGATGGCGGGGCCGTAATTGCGGGCATTGCGTTGCAGATAGGCGGCTGTGGTGACTGGCTCGCCGAGCACGCTGTAATCGAAACGCAGGATTGCGCCCATATTGCCGGTTATTGCCATGCCGCTGTCGATGCCGATGGAAAGGCTCAACGGCACATGACTCAGATGCTGGCGCAGTGCGTCGGTTTCGAGGAACTCGTTGAGGGCTTCGAGATTTTCGACCATGCGCAAGGCCGTGTCGCAGGCCTTCGATGCGTGGTCGGCCACGTCATAGGGTGCGTTCCAGACCGCATACATCGTGTCGCCCACGGTCCGGTCGACCATGCCGTTGCGGTCCTGCACGAGCTTGGTCATCGGCGAAAAGAAACGGTTGAGAATGTCGGCATAGGCCTTGGGGTCTTCGAGGTAGCGGTCGGCAATGATGTTGAAGCCGCGCAGGCCGACGACGAGCGAGGAGATCGGGCGCAGCGCGCCTTCGGCCTGAATGAGATGGGGGCGGGCGTGCATTTTGGCAAGGCCCGACGCGGAGAGACGGCGGGCGAACTGGCCGTCGATGAAGCGTGTGCGATCTTCCGTATGCAGACGGCGCATCAACGCGCAGGTGAAGCTCGCCACGAGGAACGTGACGGCGGAGAGCGACGGGTCGATCAGCCAGCGGTGCGTGTCGAAAGCCCACCATGAACTATAAGCGGCGCCACCGATCAGCGTCAGTGTGAAGAGGATGCTCCAACGGAAGCGATAACGACCGACAACGAGAATAATATGCATACCGCCGATGAAGAGGAACAGTTGTTCGGCCAACGTTGCCCAACCGGGCGTCACGAGGTAGGCGCCCTGCAACACCTGGTCGATGGCATTGGCGACAATGGCACCGGATGGCAGGCGCACACCGGCGGGCGTTTCGTAGAAGCGCTCGCTGTCATTGGCCGAGACGCCGATGACGACGATCTTGCCCGCGAGCGAAGGCGCGCCGACGGCACGGTTCATAATGTCGGCGGCGGATACAGTGACGCGTGTTTCCGGACCGCCGAAATAGAGTTTCAGGCAGCCGTCGGGGCGCGTGAGAACGGCGAGGTCCGTGCCGGTGACTCTGATGCGGTCGAGGCCTGCGACCTGATCAAACGCGAAGCCGTTTTCAAGCTCTACAACGTTGACGTTATAGCCCGTGCCGTTGTGATTGAGGCGCAGCGCTTCGAGGACGCTGGAGGGATAGATCTGGCCATCGAGATTGACGACCATCGGAAAGCCACGGACCGTCGAGCCGGGCACACGGTCATAGAGCGTCGCCCCGTTGCCGGATGCTGCCGCTTCGATGGCCGGAAGATTGCCGCGCCAGTCTTTGAAGCCTTGCGTGTAGTGGCGCGGGTCGCTGCCCGTGGCTGTGATTTCAGATTTCGTTTGCGGCCCGACGGGCGTGCCGATAGAGGGTTTGCCGGGCACGAAAGAGACGACCGATTGCGTTGTGGCCAGAAGGTCGGTGAAGGCGCGATCATAATCAGGCAGTTCGGCAAGGCCGAGTTGCAGGCCGTAGGCGGACGGAAGGTGATCGAGCGATCCCCAGAGTTTCAGCAACTCGGCTTGCGAGGTCTGGTCGATCTCGGAAATCGGCATGTCGAAGACAATGGTGGTCGCGCCTGCTGTTTTGACGGCGGTGACGAGATCGACGAGGTGTTTGCGCGGCCATGGCCATGCGCCGAATTGTTCCGCGCTCGCTGTGCCGATGTCGACATAGACCGTCTGCGGTCCGCTCTTGCCGGTCTTGCGGGGCTCGATGCGCTGGTAGAGATCGAAGACCTGATTTTGCAGCGCGGTGGCCAGACCCTGATAGTCATAGATCGACAGCGCCAGACCCAATACGAGAACAACTCCCGGAAGGATGGCTGTCAATCTGCGAAATACGGGTGTCGTATCCATTTACTCGCGCCCAAACCCGTTTGAAACAGGCCAATTTGCCCCAAAACAAAACATTCAGGCTTCTATTGTCCAATGACGGGACAATAACAGAAGCTTCAGGATGTAATTTGCAGGTTTCGTTCCAGTGGGGTGGAACGGGGCAGGGGCAGGAGGCAGCGCACTCACCTGCCCCAGGTTGTCATTTGAACAGGAAGGGGAAGAGCTTACTTCTTATATCCGGTTGCCTGTTCCAGATAGGCGAGCAGGTTTTTGCGGTCTTCGGGCTTTTTCAGGCCGGGGAAGGACATATTGGTTGTCGGAACCAGCGCTTTGGGTTTTTCGAGATATTTGAACAGGGTCGCCTCGTCCCATGTCGCGCCAGCGGCGGCAAAGGCCTTCATGCCGGTCGAATAGTTGTAGTCCGCGCCCTTGGCCACGCCTCGCGTCAGGATGCCGTAGAGGTTCGGGCCGACGCGGTTGGGGCCGCCTTGTTCGACCGTGTGGCAGGCCTGACATTTTTTGAAGACTTTTTCGCCTTTGGTCGCATCGCCGACAAGGTCGTCGGCCATGGCGCCGCCAGCCACGGTGAAGGTAAGCGCCAAAGCGGCCAGGGTTTTGAGGGTAGAGATCATGGGAGCGGTCCTGTTTGTGTTCGTTCGAGGCTGGCATTCGATGCCTCAGCCACGCTACACTATGTCATCTGAGCGTGGCGACACCGTGTCAAACTGGCGCGGAAAACAAGTTTTTTGCCAAAGGGGCCAAGTTGACCGGAGCAGTTTTCAGGCTTGAGGCGCAAGGCACAATCCTGAGACTTCTCGCGGAGGGCGACTGGTCGACAGCCCATGTGGCCGCCATCGACGCGGATCTGCGCGAGATCGTCGTCCCCAAGGCTGGGCATGGCGAACTCGTTCTCGATCTCAACGGTGTGACGCGGCTCGACACATCTGGCGCGCATGTTCTCAACCGCACGGCGGCGGCGTTGCAGGCGCAGGGGCTTGTCCCGCGCTACGATGGCATGAAGCCCGAGCAGCGCCTCCTGATCGAAAAAATCGAAGCGCTGGAAAAATTCAAAGCCGAACGCACCAAGCGCCGTCCGGCCTCGATCGCGGTGGTCGAGCGCATCGGCGCAGGCGTTGTTGCCATTGGCCGCGAAGGCCTTGTTGCACTGGCTTTTCTCGGCGAGGTGGTGGGCGCGCTCGGCGAAGTGGCGCGATCCCCGCGCAAGCTGCGCCTTGTGCCTCTGGTTCATCACATGGAGAAAGCGGGGCTCGACGCGCTGCCGCTGATCTGTCTGCTCACCTTCTTGATCGGTGCCGTCATCGCGCAGCAGGGCGCGACGCAGCTCCAGCAATTCGGCGCGGATGTTTACACCGTCAATCTCATTTCGATCATTTTCCTGCGCGAAGTCGGTGTGCTGCTCACGGCCATCATCGTCGCGGGCCGGTCCGGCAGCGCCTATACGGCGGAAATCGGTTCGATGAAAATGCGCGAGGAAATCGACGCCATGCGCACGCTGGGTCTCGACCCGATGCAGATGCTTGTTGTGCCGCGCGTGCTGGCGCTGGTCATTGTGTTGCCGCTGCTCACTTTTGTCGCCGACATGATGGGGCTTATCGGCGGCGGCGTGGTGGCGCTGACGCAACTCAACATGCCGCCGGGCGTTTATATCGACCGCGTGCGCGACGCTGCATCGTTCTGGACATTTGGCGTCGGTATTTTTCGCGCACCTTTCATGGCGCTGGCGATTGCGCTCATCGCCTGTCGCTCCGGGCTCGACGTGACGGGCAGCGCGGAATCCGTCGGCGCGCAAACGACGCGCTCCGTCGTGTTCTCGATCTTTCTCGTTATCCTGATTGACGCGCTTTTCGCCATGTTCTTCACAGCGGTGGGGCTCTGATCATGGCTGATACGGAAGACGACATTATCATCGACGTGCAGGGATTGCGGACCGCCTTTGGTGATCACGTCGTTCACGACCATCTTGATCTTCAGGTGAAGCGCGGCGAAGTTATCGGCATTGTTGGCGGCTCGGGCACCGGCAAGTCGGTTCTGCTGCGCACCATCCTCGGATTGAAGAAGCCCGATGCCGGACAGATCAAAGTTTTCGGTATTGATTTTGAAACGCTGACGCCGGATGAACGCCGTCATCAGGAGCAGCGCTGGGGCGTGTTGTTTCAGGAGGGCGCGCTTTTTTCTGCGCTCACGGTTGCTGAAAATGTACAGGTGCCTTATCGCGAACATCTGCAAATGAACGATGCGCTGATGGGCGAGCTTGCCGGTATCAAAATCGCGATGGTGGGCTTGCGCGCTGAAGCAGCGAAGCTCTATCCGTCGGAACTGTCCGGCGGCATGAAGAAGCGGGCGGGGTTAGCCCGCGCTCTGGCACAAGATCCCGAGATTTTGTTTCTTGATGAGCCGACGGCGGGTCTCGATCCGATCGGTGCGGCTGCATTTGATGAATTGATCAACGATCTCAAGCACACGCTCGGCCTTACTGTTTTCATGGTGACGCATGATCTTGACACGCTTTATGCGACTTGTGACCGGATAGCGGTTCTAGCCGAGCGGCGTGTTATACTTATCGGTACAATGAAAGACATGCTGGCGAGCGACCATCCCTGGATTAAATCCTATTTTCACGGACCCCGCGCCCGCGCGGCGGCCGCTTCTGCTTAGGCGAACGACATGGAAATCAAGTCCAATAATGTGCTTATCGGCATTTCAACGATCGTCGCGTTGGTGCTTATTCTCGTCTTCTCGCTCTGGCTCAGCCGCATATCGCTTGATCAGTCCTTCGCCTATTACAAAATTGTCTTTCAAGGCTCCGTCTCGGGTCTCAGTGATTCCGGTCTTGTGCAGTACAATGGTCTACCCGTCGGCAAGGTGATTGAACTGTCGCTGGCCCCTGACGATCCGACCAAAGTGATTGCCATCATTCAGGTGGATGCGCGCACGCCGGTCAAACAAGATTCCGTCGCCCAGCTTGAAGCATCGGGCATTACCGGCGTTGCGGTCGTCCAGCTCACAGGCGGCAATCCGGGCTCGAAGCTGTTGCGCGATACGTCCGATGCCACCTATCCCGTCATTCCGGGAACGCCGTCGACATTGCAGGCCATTGCCGAAGCCGCGCCCAAGACACTGGAGAACGCCAACAAGCTCATCACCGATTTCAACGAGTTGGTTTCCGCCAATCAGAAGTCGATCAAAAATACACTCGTCAATCTCGACAAGCTGTCTTCGGCACTCGCGACCAATTCCGTTGAGATGTCGCAGGCGATCAAAGATTTGTCGGAAGCCGCCAAACACATCAAAACCATGAGCGAGAGTGCGAATGATCTCGTCAAGAATGATGCGCAGCGCTTTATCAATGATGCGCAGCAGACATCTCAATCCTATCGCCGACTTGCCGATGATCTTGATCTTCTTGTCAAAACCAATGGTCCCGCTATCGACCGTCTGGCCAATGGCGGGCTTGATCAACTGCCCGATCTTGTGCGCGACATGCGCTCGCTCGTCGCCTCGCTCGACCGGATCCTCGTCCGCGCGCAGGACGATCCCGCCCGTTTCGTTATCGGCAACAATGTTCCGGAAGTGAAGGCCCCATGAAAATGATTTTTCGCTTTGGCATGATTGCAATGCTTGGCGCCGCATTAAGCGGTTGTGCCCTTGCCGGTGTGGCGAGCGGGTCGGCGCCGCAACTCTTCACGCTGACAGCGGCGCCGCCGGCCGCGTTGAGCCTTCCCGCCGACAGCGCGTCGACATCTGTAAGTCTTCTTGTTGACGAGTTTTCCGCAAATGCCGCGCTCAGCACGGGCCGCGTTGCTTTTCAGCCGACACCCAATGAGATGAAATACTATGCCGATGCGCGTTGGGTTGATCTTGCACCTGCGATGTTGCAATCGCTCGCGGTCGAGACGCTGCAAAGTTCGGGGGCCTTCAAGTCTGTCGCGGCGCGGGGCACTGAAATCAACGGCGACTATGTGCTGAAAGGCGACATTCGGCAGTTTGCCGCCGAGCAGACGGGCGAGGCGACCGGTGTGCGCGTCGCGCTGTTTATGCGTCTCGTGTCGCGTCGCGATCACAGTATTGTCGCGTCGAAAAATTTTGAAGCGGTGACGCCGCTCGCCGGTCACGGTATGGAATCCGTTATCGGGTCTTATCAGAAATCAGTGAGTTCTGTTCTGGCGGAACTGACGCTCTGGACGGCGGATGAGATTTCCAAGTCATCGCAGGCGGTTGCGAGCGCTGCGAGATAGGTGCATTTCTTTTTTGTTTCCCCTCGACAGGAGGAGGGCCAAGCAAGCCTATCGTCGTTTTTTCTCTATCCCAGCCGTCCGCTTGCCTGTGCCAGCATGAGATACACCTTGCCTGTGTCCGAGGTGAGGTAGGTCTCCACGAGGATGTTGTCGCGGTCGCGCGATGAGGCCGCACTGATCAGGCGGTCGAAGAGTTCCACGAAGCGGTCGACATGTTCGCGGAATTCCGCTTCGGCGCGATATTTCACAGCGATGCGGTCATAAAGCTGACGGCCGGAAATGTTGTAGAGGCGGCGCGTGAAGACGTTGCGTTCGCCCGCCTGATAGCGCTGCCAGAGGTCCGGCGACGGGCTCTGTTCGAGCGCCCGGTCGAGATCGACAGCGAGCGCCTGCAAGGTTTCGATCACCTGCAAAGATGTGCGCTGGAACTCCGCTTCGCTTTCCACGGAGCGGGCGGGGGGTGCATCCGCGCCTTTCGGGGCTGCTTCCTGTGCACGACCGGCGGCGGCCAGCAATTCCGGAATGTTCCATGCGCGCGGCGGCGTTTGCGGAGCGGCATATTCGCTGCGCGTCGCATGTGGCGGCGGGGGCGGTTGCGTGAATTGCGGCGCGGCTGTTACAGGCGCGGGCAGGGGCGAGGAACGGTCGAGCACACGGGCATGACGCACGACAATGTCGGCAATGGCGGCGAGTGCTGCGACCTGATCCTGCAATACTTGCGTCAATGCCGCTGCGCCTTGCGCGGCTTCTTCCGGTAGCAACGACATGCGCGCTTCGAGTTCGGCGGCGGCATGGTCGAGCGAATTGCCCGCCTCGCGCGCGGTGCCGCCGAGGCGGATCATCGCGGCGTTGAAGCGCTCTGCCGCCATGTCATTGTCGGCCAGCGATTGCGTCACGACATTGCGCAGATCGTGTGCACGCTCCGTGATGGTCTCGGTCAGCGCCGTTGTTGCGCGTGTCACTTCCGATGTCATGGCGCTGGTCGCGATGCGCAGATCGTCGGTCGTCGCGGCGATGGCATCGGTCGCCGCGCGGTTCAGTTCCTCGGTGAGTGCTGTTGCCGCGCCGCGCATTTCTTCGATTGTTGCGCCGATGGCGCGGGTGGCGGCTCCCGTCGTGCGGCTGATCGCGCCGGAGGCTTCGGCAACTTCGGCGACGGCGGCGGCGACTTCGCCCGAAATCTCGCTGCGGATTTTTGTTGTGTGCCCGGACACGCTGTCGAAAGCGGCGGTGATTTCCCTAGCGACAGTTTCGGCCGCGTCCGAAATCTCTTTCGTGCGTGCGGTCACGACTTGTCCGGCTTGAGCTAGATGATCGCGATGAGCTTCAAACAGGGTCTCAAGTCGCGTGCCTTCGCCGGTCAGAGCATTGGCTGCATCGGCAAGGATTTGGCGTTGTGTTTCATAACGTGTGGTGAGCTGGTCCGCCTTGCCCAGCGCTGTTTCGGCCACGACTTCAAGGCGCGAGGCCTGCCGGTCGAGCGTGGCAGAGGTTGCGTCGGCGCCTGCGCGGGCAGCTTCGCTGACGCGGGCAAGCGTTTCGGTTTCGGCGACGACGCGTGTGCCCGCTTCGCTCAATGTGCGTTCGGCCTGCCCGATGATCCCGCGCACCGCTTCGACCTGACCGCGCAGAGCGCGCGACACGGTATCGCTTTCCTGTCCCATCATGCGGCCCAGTTCGGTGAGGCTGTCATGGTGGCGGGTGATGAGGTCTTCCATGCGGGCGGCGCGCATTTCGGCGCGGTTGCTGCCTTGCTCGATCACTTCGAGATCTTTGCCGACGAGTTCTTTCAGTCGCGCGGACTCCGCCAGCGCATCGGCGAGCCCGGCTTTGAGACGGTTGATTTCATGTTCCACCGCATTGGCGATGGTGGCTATTTCGCCTGTAGCCGCGTCCGATGGGTCGGTGAGACGGATGGCGGTCTTGGCCAGTGCCTCGGCCATCAGATGCATTTGTTGTCCGCGCCAGATCGACCAGGCGACGATGGCGATCATCAAAACGGGGATCAGCGCCCCGAGGCCCAGTGCGGCAAGCTCGTTCGGCAGCATGGCGTCAAGCCCGTCAGGCCCGTATTGCGCGCCGACATAGGCCGCGACGCAGCCGAGCCAGAAGAGCGTGGCGAGAAGCGCGACCGTCAATATGCGTTTGGACGGTCGTTTGGCGATCAGGCGATAGAGAGCGCCGCCTGTGGGCGTGTCCTCGTTGGCCGCCTTGACGGTCGGGGTCGCCGCGTTCGGATTGTCCGAGGCCAGTTCCAGATTTGCCATATAAATCACCCGCTTGCCGCGTGCCCACAGTCATTCCGGCACGGAATCCCACGATTATTCCGGGACGGAATCAAAGTGCGGGATTGGCCGTTCGCCGTCAACCATGAGGCGCTCATTTCCCTTTTGGTTAACGCGGTTCTCAACATAAAGCCCTGATAATCGTCAATGTTTAACGGTTCGGTACGGATCGCGGCGCTAGAGTCCGAAGTGTCGGAGGCGGAAGCCGCCGTCAGGCGACGCGACAGGAAGAAGATATGATGATGACTAGTTCAGCCAAAACCAGCGACGAGGACCATTCCGGTTACGCAGATGCGGCCCGTCCTCTCGATCTCGTTCATCTCAGCAAATACACGTTCGGCGATCGCGGCCTTGAAGCCGAATTGCTCGGCCTCTTCCGCTCGCAAGCCGGTATCTATGTGATGCGCCTCGAAAGCGCCGCCGACGCCAAAGAATGGCGCGACGCGGCCCACAGCCTCAAAGGCTCGTCGCGCGGCTTGGGTGCATGGGCACTCGGCGACCTCGCGGAAGAAATCGAGCATCAGGATTTTGCCGATGAGGCAGGCCGCGCCGATGCCATCACCCGCCTGCGCGCCGCGATCCTCATTGTGAATGTCTATATCGATGAGTTGATGAGCTAAGGTCGATTTTTCTGCTTCATTCTGTGGTTTCGAATTAAGGCAACGGATTAGAAATCCGTTGCCTGCTTTTGTTTGCATTCATTTCAGATTGAGATCACGGAAATTGCCGGACATTAAACCGGACACGCAGGTGGGCGTAATGTCAGATCAGGATCGTGGAGAATTGGTCAGTCTGATAGAGCCTTTGCGTCGCTCTGAAGACTCTCGCCATCGAAGCAAGTTGATCGATCTGGCGCTGCAACTTGCACAAAAATCCGAGGGGTTTCGTCGTAGTTTGCCCGACAGCATGGTCCGGTCATTGGCAGGGCTCGTGAGGTCGAAGAATTGCTACTACAGCAATCTTATCGAAGGACATAACACGCATCCAATCGACATCGAGCGGGCTCTGAAAGAAGACTACAGCGCAGACGAAGGGAAGCGGAATTTACAGTTGGAGGCCAAGGCTCATATAGCTGTTCAGAAGTGGATTGATGAGGCTGGAATAGAAGGCCCTGCCACGACTGTAGAGGCCATTCGTGAAATCCATCGGCGCTTCTATGCAGACGTGCCGTCTGAGTTGTGTTGGGTGAAGCATCCGACGACAGGTGAGCTTATTGAAGTTTTGCCCGAGGAGTTGCGGCGTGATGACATGCAGGTGGGACAGCATATATGTGTAAGTCCCGGAGCAATTCCGCGCTTCCTTGATCGTTATGAGTAAGTGTTCAGCAAACCGGGTGTTGCAGAAACGGTGCTAGCGACAGCAGCAGATCATCATCGTTTGGCCTGGATACATCCGTTTCTCGACGGCAATGGACGCGTCATCCGACTTATCTCACACGCTACCTTGTTGAATATACTGAATACTGGCGCGCTCTGGTCGCTCGCTCGTGGGTTGGCGCGTAATGTTGATGCTTATAAGACGCATCTTGCCGAATGTGATTTGACGCGACGCAATGACCTTGATGGACGTGGAAATTTAAGCGAAGAAGCATTGGCAAAGTTTACAGAATTCTTTTTGAAGACTTGCATTAATCAGATTGAATTTATGGAAGCCTTGATGAAACCCGATCAGTTGCGGGGTGGATGCCAAACTTGTTTCCCGACAAGGTCGATTGACGCTCAGCTTTTGCCCGTCGCGCCGGGCGGGAAGGGGCTTGCCAGTCCTGTCTCCGTGCTGCGTTGCTTTTCGAGTTCCTGCGTGTAGCGGCGCAGCGCATAGGCCTCGGTGAGGTAGCCGATGACTTTCATCTCGATTGTGTCGTTGACGACGGCCAGCACTTCCATTTCCACAGTCTCGAAGCGCGACAGCGCGACGCGCAGATTTTCCGGCGGTTGCAAATAGACGCCGCTTGCGCGCGCGAGATCGCCCGCCACGAGGGTGGCCGCCGCGTCGGTGATTTCCGGATCGTGCACGGTCGACATCAGCACGATGCCGCGATAGCGCTGGTCATTGTCGACAACGAAGACGCGTTTGGGTCCGCCCAGCGGCGCAATCTCGCGCAGTTTCAATAGCGGGATATGTTCGGGCACAATGACGGGATCGGAGCGCATGGCCCGCAACACTGTGAGATCGGCAATCCAGCCCACATCATGTGCGCCGGTGATCGGCAGTCCGCGCAGATGGAACCGCCATGTCGAGAAGGAATAGCCGAAGGTGAGCCGCATGATCGTCGAGGCGATGACGACGGCGACGAGCACACCCATCGTGACGGGGAAATTGCCGGTGCCTTCCAGCACGAGCAGCACCATGGTGATCGGCGCACCGATGATTGCTGCGCCGACCGCGCCCATGCCGACCAGCATGAAGGCGATATGCATGTCGTAAAGACCGGGCGCGACGAGGCTCATGGCGGAGACGACAAGTCCGCCGAGCAACACGCCGAGGAACAGAGCGGATGAAAACATGCCGCCGCGCAGGCCCGATCCGAGCGAAATGACGGAGGCGAGCAGCTTGCCGACGAGGAGGCAGGCGACAAGGATAAAGCTACGATCATGTTCGAGCGCATACTGGATCGCGCCGTGGCCGGAGCCGAGAACCTGCGGCGAGCCGAAGGCGAGGAGGCTCAGCGCCGCGCCGCCGATGACGGGACGCACCAATATCGGAAAGCGCCTGAGTTTCTGTTCGGTCCATGTCACTGCCCTCATGGCGAGGATCGAGAAACCCGCCGCCAGAACGCCGATGATGGCGAAGAGGATATAATAGACCGGCGTGATCGTGAATGTTTCACTGACGGCAAATAGCGGCGCGTCGGTGCCGAGCACCTGGATCGTCAGTGTACCCGCGAGCGCCGCAATGCCGACGGGGGCAAGCGCGCGGGGGCTGTAATTGCCGAGCACGAGTTCGAAGCCATAGAACGCGCCGGCCAGCGGTGCGTTGAAGGCAGCCGCAATGGCCGCTGCCGCGCCTGCCGTTACATAGATGCGCGCCTCGTCGCGGCGCAGGCGGAAGTATTGTGCGACGAAGGAGAATATGGCGGAGCCAGATTGCGTGTAGCCTGCTTCCATGCCGAGCGAACCGCCTGCCGCGTTCGAGACCATTGTTGCAATGGTGAGGCGCAGGCTGTCGAGCATCGACATGCGTCCGCCAAATAATGCGTTGGCTTCCACAGGGTCGGTGATTTCAGCCGAGCGCGTGCGCCGGATGAGCGTGGCGAGATAGCCGAAGAAAGCGCAGACCACAACGGGGACGAGCACGATCCGCCATGTCTCGATCTGTGTCTGTTCGCTCAGATAGCTGTGCCACGGCAGGCCGAAAAAGAGAGCGTGCAACCCGTAGACGATTTCGCGCAGGATATAAACGACGATGCCGACGACAATGCCGAGCGGCGCGCAGAGCATGATGATGCTGGCTTCCGACGAGCGCATGGAGCGATAGAGCAGGGCACCGCGCAACGCCGCAAAGCGTCTGATTGCCTTGGTCCGTTGCGCGAAACTCATCAGGCTCAATTCCGTTTCTTTTAGTCGCGGAGCATGTCTGCCACAGTATCGGCGATTGCGAGCGAAGATGTAAGACCCGGACTTTCGATCCCGAATAAATTGACGAGGCCGCAGAGCCCATGCGCGTCGGGCCCTGAAATGATGAAATCTGCAGCTAGTTCATGCGGCCCGTGGATTTTGGGACGCACACCTGCATAGGCCGGTGTCAGCGCGCGGTCTTTCAGCGCGGGCCAGTAGCGCCGGATGGACTTGTAGAAAATATCTGCGCGTGAGGGATCCACGCGATAGTCGATCTCGTCGGCGCTTGCGGGCGTGATCCATTCCACATCGGGGCCGAAGCGGGCCTGCCCGCCCATGTCGAGCGTCAGATGCACACCGAGGCCTGCTGCCTCCGGCACCGGATATATGAGGCGCGAGAAGGGCGCGCGGCCAGACAGCGAAAAGTAATTTCCCTTGGCAAAGGAGGCGCGCGGGATGTGGATCGCAGCAAGCCCGTCAATCGTGCGGGCGACGGCGGGGGCCGACAGTCCAGCGCTATTGATCAGTCTACGGCATTTCAGTTTCATATCGCCGATGGCGAGCAGAAATCCGTTGCGCATTGTCTCTGCCCGTGTCAGCACCGACCCGAAGGCAATGGCGCCGCCATGGTCCTCGATGTCGCCTTGCAGCGCCAGCATATAGGCATGGGCGTCGATAATGCCGGTGGAGGGCGAGACAAGGGCGGCATAGGCACTGAGCGCGGGTTCCACCGCATGTGCTTCCGCGCCGCTTATTTCGCGCAGATCGTTGACGCCATTGGCGCGCGCCCGCGCGGCAATGTTCGCCAGTTCAGCGACTTGCGCCTCGCTTGTTGCCACAATGAGCTTGCCACAATGCTTATGCGGCACGTGATGAGCCCGCATATAGTCGTGCAGGCGGATGCGTCCCTCGACGCAGAGCTTTGCACGCAGCGATCCCGCCGGATAATAAATGCCTGCATGAATGACCTCGCTGTTGCGTGCCGAGACTTCCGTGCCGATGGCTTCGTGCCGTTCCAGCACCAGCACGTCACGGCCGCGCAATGCCAGCGCCCGCGCGCAAGCCAAGCCCACTGCGCCTGCGCCGACCACCACACAGTCGATTTCGTCAATTTCGGTCATTTTTGTTTTTTGGGCGGGGGGCTTCTTACCGGCTTTCGATAATCGTCATCGTCTGCTCGACCGGCTTGTCATCCTGATCACTTACCATGACTTTCCATGTATCGCCGATCTTGTCGCCTTGCAGCGGGTCGCATTTTTCGATGTCGAGATTTTTGCCGCGCCCTTCCGTTTGCAAGACGCAGAGCTTGTCGCCGTCCATGCGCCATGTGCCGGAAAAATCGAACGAGAGAAAACCGCCATGCGGTTTTGCCGTGCCGGTAAAGGTTTTATCGGCATTGAAGAATAATCTGATTTTCGTTTCGTCGGGGCGCAGGCCCTCAACTGTGTTGGCAAAGCGTATATCCATATTGGCTGCAAGTGCCGGTGCGGCACTCAGAACCGACAAGATAAAAACCAGAGCGGCTTTGCGCCCTGTGTGTGAACAAGAGTGCATCTTCATGTTGTCCCCCCGGATTTATGTCAGCGACCCTTGACTATTTCGACCGTCTGCATGACCGGCTTGCCGTCAATATCTTTCACTGTGGTCTGCCACTTGTCGCCCACTTTGTCGCCTTTGAGCGGCGCACAACTCTCGGGTCGCTTCGGCGCGCTCTCGCTGCCGGGCGGATTGTCAGGCGTCACGCAAACCTTGTTCCCGTCCACACGCCACGTTCCCGATGTCTGCATCGCCATCGGCGCCCCGGCGGCCTGCAACTCGCCGGTAAAGGTGTGATCCTTATTGTACCAGAGCTTCATCGTGGTTCCGCTCGGCCGCGTGGCCAGCATGGTATTGCCGAACCGAACTTCGATATTTGCCGCAAACGCGGGCAGGCTCATGCCGGTCAACAACGCCGCCGTCACAATCATCCGCATACTTCTATTGATACGCAAGTCTTTCTCTCCTGTACGAAGCGATGAGATTAGCACGGGCAGGGCGGAAGGATAGGGGGCTTTCTCCCCGTTGAGGAGCGATGAGGGGCTCACTTTTCCGCTTTTGCGCTTCAACTCATTGCGCCCCATCCTTCTCCTTTTGGCGCAAAGTAATCGCGTTCTCTGATTTCGAGATTTAACGTCAGCAACTCGGAGAGCCTTCCGATTTTTCGTCCGATCAGATCGTCGAAATCTTTTTGCCCTCGCGATGTTAGTTCGTCTGCGACGGCATCTATGGTTGAAAGCATAGGTGACAGATCGTTCTCACAATATCTTCTGATCGCGCCGGGTGTACGCAACCCACATATGTGCATGAAGTTATGAAGGTCGGAGGTTGCCATTTGATCAAAATACTCGGCCTCGCCGATCTCGAATGCGATTTCGTGCGTAAATCGCTCGTAGAGGCGAATGGGGAGCATATCATAGAGCGGTGCTAGCCGCGGCGTTGCTCCTTGATCATAAATCAGAGCATGGTTCTTGGCGTGATTGTCTGTGTTGCCGATGGCAAGATTGAAGAGTGTGGTGCGGAGAAATGTGCGTCGATTGAGGTCGGGTGCGTGAGTCCGGCGCAACATCCCCACGACGTTTTGTGCTGAAAAATGTCGGTCAACCGTGCCGCTGCGTTCATACTTAAAGCGGGACGGTAGCCCAAGAGCCTGACAGAAATCTTCCTGATGGATGCGCGTTACAGAGCTGGCCTCGGGAATCTGGACAGGGCGATAAGTGGATTTTCTGCCTGATA
>JAZJXO010000026.1:0-19983 GCA_040390855.1 Pseudomonadota bacterium | reverse complement strand
AAATTACCTCAAAAACTCCGGCTATGCGTCAATCTAATGTCATCAAGCTCTAGAACAAGGGCTTAGCGATTTGTCTTTGCACAGTCTTTACTTTTAATACCGCTGCAAAAGACAAATCTGTTCCAGAATGTGGCAACCGCTCGTTCTCTTCCGTGGCAGGATGATCGGTGTCGGGATCAAGTCCGGAAGCGATACTCAATTATGGCGGCGTCTCAGTACAGGCCGCCGGTGCCGGTGTTCACGGTGCTGTCGGAAGCGCTGCTGGGCGGAGCGGAGAAGCCGGTATTGTCGAGGCCGGAGACAGGAGAGCCGGTGATGATGTTACTGGCGCTGTCGGGTTGTGGGTCCGTGCCCTCTTTATATGCTTCAAGGATCACATCGGGGCTGCCTGCCGAGGCGAGTTGACCGGTCTTGGCATTGACCTTCACGAGATTGATGCCCGGCGGGATACGGAACGGAATGGCGGGCTCCCTGCCCACTGTCGCCATCATAATGTCGCGGAAAATCGGCGCGGCGGTGCGCCCGCCGGTTTCGGATTTGCCGAGCGGGGTCGGATTGTCATTGCCGACGAAAACGCCGACGACGAGGTTCGGCGAATAGCCCATGAACCAGGCATCACGCTCTTCGCTCGATGTGCCGGTCTTGCCAGCCAACGGCACCGGCACGGCTTTGGCGGCGGAGCCTGTGCCGCGCTGGATGACGCCTTCGAGGATCGAGGTCATCTGATAGGCAGTCTGCGGATTTTCGACCTGCGCGCGCGTGTCGGGTAATTCAGGCGGCTGCTGGTTTTCGGTCCAGTCGGCATTGCAGGTCGGGCAAGGACGATCATCATGTTTGTAGATAGTGCGGCCCATGCGGTCCTGCACGCGGTCGATGATGGTCGGGGTCACGCGCTTGCCTCCATTGTCGAGAATGGCATAGGCACCTGCAAGTTTGAGCAAGGTGGTTTCGCCTGCGCCGAGCGACATGGAGAGTACAGGCATCATATTGTCCATGATGCCGTAGCGATGCGCATATTCGGCCACTGTTTCCATGCCGATATTCTGCGCAAGACGCACGGTCATCACATTGCGCGAATGTTCGAGGCCAAAACGCAGCGTCGAGGGGCCGTTGAAATTGCGTTCGTAGTTTTCCGGTTTCCACAAGGCGAGGCCCGCCCCCTGATCCATGACGAAAGGCGCATCGAGGATGAGGCTCGACGGTGTGAAGCCGTGATCGAGCGCTGCGGCATAGACGAAGGGCTTGAAGGCCGAGCCGGGCTGGCGCAACGCCTGCACAGCACGATTGAACTCGCTCAGGTCAAAGCTGAAACCGCCCTGCATCGCGAGTACGCGGCCCGTATGAGGGTCCATCGCAATGACGGCACCGTTGACGGCGGGTGCCTGTTCGAGACCGTAGTGGTCGATTTCCGATTTGTCTTTGAGATAGACCGGATCGACATAGACGACGTCACCGACGGAGAGGACATCGGACGGCGACTTCACGACGGGTCCGAGATACTGGCCTTTGATGGACTGACGCGCCCATGTCATTTCGGCAAGCGGGATGTTGCCGGTCTTGACCACATCGGAAAACTTGCCGCTGTCGAGCTTGTCGGCGAGCACGCCGATGTCGGCACCTTTCGCATCAACATCAAGCACAACGGCAATAGTCCATGGCGCGAGATCTTCGGCATATTTGATTTTCTGTAATTCGGTCTGCCAGTTGGCTCCGGCGGGGAGCTTCGCTATCGGACCGCGCCAGCCGTGGCGCTTATCATAGTCGACCAGACCCTTGCGCAGCGCCTTGGCGGCGATCATCTGCATGTTGGTGTCAATGGTGGTGCGCACCGAAAGGCCGCCTTCGTAGAGTTTCTGTTCGCCGTATTTGGCGAGTAGTTCGCGGCGGACTTCTTCGACAAAGTATTCGGCATCCACGAGTTTCGCACCCGGCACGCGCTGCGAGATGACGAAGGGGTCTTGGCGCGCGGTGTCAGCTTCTTCCTTGGTTATGAAGCCATCTTCCTGCATGCGGCTCACGACCCAGTCGCGGCGAGCGATGGCGCGGTCACGATAGCGATAGGGCTGATAGTTGGCGGGGCCTTTGGGGAGCGCTGCAAGATAAGCGGCCTGCGCCACTGTGAGCTTGTCGAGGGAAGTGTCGAAATAAATCTGCGCGGCGGCGGCGACGCCATAGCCACCCATGCCGAGGTAGATTTCGTTGAGATAGAGTTCGAGAATTTTTTCCTTCGTGTAAGCCTTCTCAAGCCGCATGGCGATGAGGGCTTCCTTGAGCTTGCGCGTGATCGTGCGGTCGCTATTCAGAAGAAAGTTTCGCGCGACCTGCTGCGTGATGGTGGAGGCACCGGCGAGGCGGCGGTCGTTCACATAGTTGATGACGTTGTCGATCATCGCACGCGCGATGCCGGACGCATCAATGCCGCTGTGCGAATAGAAGTTTTTGTCTTCGGCAGCGAGAAAGGCTTCGACCACGCGTTTGGGGATCGCGTTGAAGGGCACATAGAGGCGATGCTCTTTGGCATATTCGGCGATGAGCGTTCCGTCGCCCGCCTGCACGCGCGTCATAATGGGCGGCTCGTAATTGGCGAGCTTGGTGTAGTCGGGCAAATCCTGATTCATCTGCCAAAGCATGTAGCCGCCTGCAAGCAGGCCGCCGAACAGGATCACAAGAAACACAGCCGCTATGGCGGTCAAAACTCTCAGCATCGGGCTCCAGCCCCACCCTTTTAACGGACGACAGACAGGCAAGTCCGCGTCATAGCATTCATCAGCGTTTCAAGCCATTGCAACAATGGCACAAAGCCGACCGAAATTCTGCGGGATAAAGTAGCGGAAAAGCGATGAACGATCGTTAACGCGGGCGGGTTTTGGAGCAGATATGGGGGTGAAGAGAGGATTTATCAGTTCGGGCCCTCTGCCCTGCGTTCGCCGAAGTAGCGGTCGATGGCGGAGACGAAGCTCGATGCGACTTTGGTGCGCCATTTGCTCGACGTGATGTTTTTCTCGTCCGAACGATTGGTAAGAAAGCCCAATTCGATCAGGACTGACGGGACATCCGGTGCTTTGAGCACGACGAAACCGGCGAAGCGGTGGGCCGGGTCGAGCAGCGATGTTGTGTCACGCGCATGGTCCACGACGGATTTGGCAAAGCGGGACGAGTAGTTTTTGGTTTCACGCTGGGCGAGGTCGATCAGGATGCCGGCAACTTCGGGGGACTCGCCACGGAAGTCGATGCCGGCGATGGCGTCAGAGAGATTTTCCTTGCGCGCCAAGGCTTCAGCCTCTTTGTCCGACGCGGTTTCGGACAAGGTGTAGATCGACATGCCCCTGATCGTCGGGCTCGGGATCGAGTCCGCGTGGATCGAGATGAAGAGGTCGGCCTTGTATTTACGCGCAATCGCCACGCGCTCGCGCAACGGAATAAAAAAGTCGCGGTCGCGCGTGAGATGCACTTCATAGCGGCCCGTGTCGCGCAGACGCTTGCCAAGTTCCTTGGCCATGGCGAGGACGACGTCTTTTTCCAGAACGCCGCTTTTGCCATGCGTGCCCGGATCGACGCCGCCATGACCGGCATCAATGACGATGATGCGCCGCGCGGCGCGTCTGGTTTCGGGGTTCGGCGGGGCGACGGGCGGCGATTGCGGCAGGGTCTGGGCCACAGGCGCTTGCGCGGCGGGCACGCTGAGTGCCGCCATGAAGCTCGCCATATCGGTCGAGGTCATGTCGATGACGACGCGGCGCCCGAAGCCCGATTGCGGATCGAGAATAAAATCGCGCGAGAGTTTCACCGGACCGTTGGTGTCGATGACGATGCGGAATGTATCGTCCTGAAAGGCACCGTAACGATAGGAGGCCACAAACCCCTGCCCCTTGATGCCCGCGACATCGGGCAGAGTGGAGTTCGCATTGTGAATATCGACGACGATGCGATAGGGGTTGGACAGCGTGAAAACCTGATATTTCACGGGCTGGGCACCGGACATTTCGACGACAAAACGCGTTTCGACGCCACGGTCGCCCAAACGGATTCCAGCAATATTGGCGCGCGGGCCGCTGATGGGCGCGCTCTCGGCAATGGGGGCGACGGCGGACGAAGTTGCCATAGGGCGCGCGCCGACGGGCTGATCGAGTTCGACGACCTGAAGGCCGGACGAGGTTGTCGTAATCGGCGAGTGGTTGACCGGCGCGGGCGTTGCGTAGGGCGGAGTTGACTGGATCGTCCGGACGGGTTTGGGCTTCGGCACCGGATTAACGAGATAACCGTTCTCGGCATAAGCGGACGGCACGGCGAGAAGCACGGTCACAGCCGCAGCAAGCAGCGCGAGCGGCAACCGACCGGAGAGACCAGTCCGGCGACATGTTGTCATGCGCTTTTTGTTTGCCATAATAACCGTCGCAACCTGCCCGTTTGCGAATGAATACCGCACGACCGACGGTTCTGAAATGGCCGGAAAACGGTGCGCAACTGATTCGCTAGATGCTTCTAAGCTATTGTGACTAAATTGGTTTATAAAGTCTTACGAGCCGGAAAATTCACGGTTTATCAACGGGTAGTCTGGTTAATGGAGGCTTCTGCCCCCGCCGAACCCTTTACTTGCCAAATCAGGCCCGTAAACGTACAAAGCAGGGGCTAGCCGGTTTGGTATCCGGCACGTGACGAACGGGTCTGAACCCTTGTGGGTCTCCCTGATATTAAGCGTCATGTGTTGCCAGTCCTGATCGCCCCCGACATGCGGAATTTCCAAAGCATCCGGACGGTAATTACGGGCTGAACCATCAAACAAACCGAACAAGCTGACTTGCGCTTCTGTTTCACGCGCAACTGACCAAAATTTTCCGCCCGCCCCCGGCGACTTTCTCAGGGGGCGCCAAGGTTGAAAGCCATCACGCAAGTGAATACGCAGTCGGATGAGATGCAAGGAATGGACGTTCGCTCTATGAAGCGGGCGCAGACTTCCTTGTCTTTAGTTCAGTCCGTTGCAGGCGATCTGTTGTTGCAGAACGTGAGCGTTCAACCCTTTACGCCGCTTTTTCACACCCAATCTGCCGGCACGCCGTCATCCATCTCAACCGAGATGGATGCGCGTCACCGGCTTCATCAAACAATGAACGCTCGCCCGCGCCTGTCGGGTCGCATGAACTTGCGACCTGCGCTGCGCCGCCGCGAATGTTCCGGAGAAATGCCAAATGGCAAACAAGATGCTTATAGATTCGACCCACCCGGAAGAGACCCGGGTTGTCGTCGTGAACGGAAACCGGGTTGACGAATTCGACTTCGAGTCGGAATCGCGCAAACAGCTTCGAGGCAATATCTATCTCGCGAAAATCACGCGCGTAGAGCCCTCGCTACAGGCCGCCTTCGTCGAATATGGTGGCAATCGTCACGGTTTCCTCGCTTTCAGCGAAATCCACCCTGACTATTACCAGATCCCTGTCGCGGACCGCGAAGCGATCCTGAAGCATCAGGCCGCTCAGGCCCGCCGCGCCCAGGAAGAAGAAAACGCCGACGGCGACGACGAGGATGACGACGCGCCCGCGACGACGCAGGCGGCCGACGCAAAGAACTCCGACGCTATTTCGACCGATGTTCATACGGACGATGAAGACGAGGCTGACGACGATCATCACGACACACGCGACGAGGTCAGCGAAGCGGGGGCCGGTGCTGACGACGAAGACGACCACGCGCCCGAAGCGCCGGAGGAAGCAGGCGCTGAAGCGTCGGAGGAAACCGAAGCCTCTGATGACGCATCGGGTGACGGCGTTGCCGGAGAAAACAGCGGCGATGACCACGCGGACCATGCACCGGAAGATCATGCCGATCTCGAAGTGCCCCATGCCGATGAAGTGATTGAAGCGGTCGGTGCGGAAGATCCGCATGACGAGGCCGCCGAAGAAGCCGAGCCGCGCAAACAGCGCCACAATTTCCGCAATTACAAAATTCAGGAAGTTGTGAAGCGTCGCCAGATCATGCTGGTGCAGGTTGTCAAAGAAGAACGCGGCAACAAGGGCGCTGCGCTGACCACATTCCTGTCGCTGGCCGGTCGCTATTGCGTGCTGATGCCCAACACGGCGCGCGGTGGCGGCATCTCCCGCAAGATCACGGTTGCCGCCGACCGCAAAAAACTCAAAGCCATTGCCGAATCGCTCGATGTGCCGGAAGGCATGGGCCTGATCATCCGCACGGCGGGCGCCAAGCGCACCAAAGCGGAAATCAAGCGCGACTACGAATATCTGTTGCGCATGTGGGAAAGTGTGCGCGAACTGACGTTGCGCTCGACCGCCCCTGCCCTCGTCTATGAAGAAGGCAGCCTGATCAAACGCTCAATCCGCGACCTCTACGACAAAGACATCGACGCTGTGTTCGTTGAAGGCGACGAAGGCTACCGCGAAGCCAAGACGTTCATGCGGATGCTGATGCCAAGCCACGCCAAAAACGTGCAGCCCTATAAAGACAAGCAGCCGCTGTTCCAGAAATATCAGGTGGAGCAGCAGCTCGACTCGATGTTCAACCCGACTGTGACGCTGAAATCAGGCGGCTATATCGTCATCAATCCGACAGAAGCACTTGTCTCCATCGACGTGAACTCGGGACGTTCGACAAAAGAGCGCAACATCGAACAGACCGCGCTGCGCACCAATCTAGAAGCCGCGGAAGAAGTGGCGCGTCAGATGCGTCTGCGCGATCTCGCGGGTCTTATCGTCATCGACTTCATCGACATGGACGAGAACCGCAACAACCGCGCGGTGGAACGCAAACTCAAAGACAGTCTGCGCACAGATCGCGCACGTATTCAGGTGGGGCGCATCAGCCATTTCGGTCTGATGGAAATGTCACGCCAGCGGATGCGATCGGGTGTGCTTGAAGGCTCGACGATCATCTGCCCCCATTGCACGGGCACAGGCATCGTGCGCTCGGTTGAATCCATGGCGCTACATGTGTTGCGCGGTGTGGAAGCCGAAGCGATGAAGGGCCGCGCTGCGGCGCTCACCGCCAAGGTGCCGGTTGAATGCGCGGTTTATATTCTCAATCAGAAGCGCTCGAACCTTCTCGACATTGAAGACCGCTATGAGCTGTCGGTCTATATCGAAGCCGATCATACGCTGAAAGGCTCCGAACACCGCGTTGAACTTGCCGAAGCGCGCGCCAAGACACGCACACGTCCGGCAGCGGGTGCGATCAACATTGAAAATACCTATGCCGACGATGAAGACCCTATCATCGAAGATGTAATCGAGGAAGACGAGGACGAGGCGGAAGACGAAGCCGAGACCGAGACTGTCGCAGAAGTGCGCGAACCCCGCGAGACCAAAGGCGAAGGTCGCGGCGGACGTGATCGTGAAGCGCGTGGCGATGCGGAAGAGAACCCGCGCAAGCGTCGTCGTCGTCGTCGCAAGAAAAAAGGCGAGGACGGTGCTGAAGGCGGCGCGGCTTCGACTGACGATGCCAGTGAAGACGATGATACGGAAGACACCGTGGCCAGCGAGAGCGGCGAGGGCGAAGCCGCTGGTGCGAAGAACGGCGAAGGCACAGAAGTCGGTCCTGACGGCGAAGAACGACCGCGCAAGCGCCGTCGTCGCGGTCGTCGCGGTGGCCGTCGCAACCGTCGCGATGCCGATGGCAAGCTGATTGCTGACGACGCCGAAGGATCGGGCGCGGCAGAAGACGGCGATGATGACGGCGATGACACATCGGACGAAACGGACGCGCCGGTATTGCTCGCTTATTCGCGCGATGATGTTCAGGTGATCGAAGCGTCGGCACCTGTTGCAGCGCCCGCTCCGGTGGCGGCTGTTGTCGAGCCAGTGGCGGAAGTTGCGACACCTGTACCGGAGACTGTGCCGGACACCGTGGTTGTGCAGATGCCGGAACCGGCTGCTGCGGCGATGAAAGCGGCGGTCGAGCTTGATGAAAAGCCCAAGCCGGTGCGTCGCGGCTGGTGGCAGCGCAAGACGGAGTGAGCTTGCTCTGACTGCGGATGAAATGAAGAAGCCTGACATCGCGGATGATGTCAGGCTTTTTTTGTCGGGCGGAGTTTGCGGCTTTCTCCTCACCCAACCCCACTCAAGGGAAGAGCCGAGGGAAGACGTAGATACAATCTGAAAATCAGACCGGCTTGTCACCGATGATCATGTAGACGCATTTGGTTTCGTCTTCGATCACCTGGACGTTTTCGATGTCGAGGCCTTCGTACATGGCGCGCATGTCGGCTTCGGTGCGGTAAACGAGCGACCAGTCGGTGACCATTTCGAGCGGCCACTGGCAGGTTTCGCGGCCCGTCTTCACGTTGGCGATAATAAGTTTTCCGCCCGGTGCGACCTGTGCGTAGAGATCATGCGCCAGCGCCCTGGCGCGACGATGCGAGAGATAATCAAACAAGCCGAGGCTGTAGATGACGTCCTGCGGCGGCAATGTTTTGAACAAGGCACCCGCCTTCAAAAGCTGGGCGAAAGACGCCTGAAAGCATTTGAGTTTGGCGCGACCGGCATGGCGCACCACTTCGCGATAGGCATGTTCATAGGCATGGCTCAACGCGCCCTGATCCTGATCAATCAGCGTGACGTTCACGGGACGCGGCAGATGGTCGATCTTGAGATAGTCGTATATTTCATAAGCCGAGCCGCAGCCGAGATTGGCGATGTTGATCGGTGCGTCGCCCGGCTGCTCGGCAATTCGCTCGCGCAAAATCTTCTGCGTCATGCGCAGGCGCGTGCCGACACAGGCACCTGTCTCGATGCCAATGCGGTGGAGCAGCTTTTCATAGGGCGTGTTGCCGACGCGCTGCCACTCATAGACGTAGTTCATAATCTGATAGTCGCCGGGATAACCCAGCGGTTTTTCATAGCAGCGCTTCATCACCGCGCCGGGCATAAAATCGGGCGTCAACACACGCTCGGCATAGAGCTTGTGTGCGGCGAGTAATTTCGGGTCTTTGAAAACGGGCGCGAGAATGTCGCTGCCGCGATACCACAATTCTTTCCATTGCGGCACGATGCGGTCTTCGCAGGCAATCAGCGCCTCCAGCAATTTCTCTTCTCGCTCCGCCCCAGTTGCTTTCAGGCGGGCTTCGAAACTTTCGAGCAGATGCTTGTAGGAGCGGAAGGTGTTGATGATCTCGGCGCAGAGCTGGACGAACTCCGGCAGGATACCTTCGGAGGTGGCAAAGTCCGGATTGGCGAGTGCATGGGTCAGCAGCAGATTGTCGTGGTCGGTGATAATCGAAGGAATGTCGAGATAGCCGGTGGTGAACTCGACCGCGACGGTCGGGCGGCTGTTATGCGGCTCGATGCGGCGGATAAGGCCCGCGCCGGAATAAAGATGATCTTCACCGACCTTCAACTCGAAAGGCACTTCCTTGCCGATCAGCGCTTCCCAGCCTGCGCTTGTCGTCGGCAGGAAAGCCGCGCCGGTCATGGAAAGGTTTTTCAGAGTGGCGCGTTCGCCACCAAGTGTTGCGCCGGGCAAAATCTCGCGAAACAGCGCATCAGGCTTAAAGCGCTCGGCGCGATAGAACATGCGCCGTCCTTCGGCACCTGTCAGTTCTTCATAGGTCCGCATTCGTTATTGCCTCTATTACGCAGCACTTACTCTGTACACGTAATGAGGGAATCACAGACAAGTCCGCCATGCAAATGTTAATCAATAAATAACCAAGATTTTTTTGCGATGGTGAGTTTCCGCACAAACACTGCTCCTGTGCTCAACGCATGAAGCGGCGGCAGAATGCTCAGACGGCGTCGAAGGGCTTGACCGTTTTGCGGTCAATCAGGCGCAAAAGAGGCGGCAACATCAGCCAGTCGATGAAGAGATTTGCGAGAATGACAACCGTCGTCATGGCCCCGAGCGAGCGATTGACCTCGAAGCCGGAGGCGATGAGGACGCCGAAGCCGACGGCGAGCGACACAGTAATGACAAGCATTGCAGTGCCGACAAGTTCGAAGACTTCATTAATTGCCGCTTCCGAACTGAGACCACGCTTGCGGGCCGCCTGATACATCAGCAGGAAATAGATCGTGTCATCAACGACGAGACCAATCGTCATGGCTGTGATAACGGAGGCCGCGAGTCCTATCTGACCGACGAGCAGGCCCCAGATGCCGAAGCCAACAATCGACGGGAGCACGTTCATCACGATGGACATGACGCCGTAACCGACGCTCCGGAGCGCCACGCCGACGATAAGGGCGATGACGAGCATCGACGCGATGGTCGTGCCGATCATGGAGCGGATGTTGATCCACGAAACATTGGCAAAGAGCACATTGATGCTGATGCCTTTGGCCTTCATCGAGGCGGGCGCATTGGCCGCCAACCAGTCTTCGGCATGATGACTGAAGGCGCGGATCTCACTCGATTTCACATGCCTGAGGATCACGGTCACGCGGCTTGAGGAGCGGGCGACGTTGATCTGGTCGTTGAGCGAAGCACCATATGGCAGCGACAATTCGTAGAGAAGAAAGTACTGAGCGATGCGGTCGGCATCGTCGGGGAGCGCGTTTGCCTTGCCATTGTTCATCGCGTCTTCGATGCGCGATGTGATGTCGGGAATGCCGATGACGCTGACGACATGATCCTGCGCCCGGAGCCAGACGAGGAAGTCGGCGAGTTTTTTCTGGTACTCCGGCGTGTAGACGCCGTTATCCTTGCCAGAGCCGATGTCGAACTCGACAATATTGAGGCCGGTCAGATGGTTTTCGGCGAAGTCGCTGTCCTGCCGGTACTGAAAGCGGTTGTCGAAATAGCGGGCGAAGTCATCGTCCAGCACGATGCGCTGAAGCCATGTGCCGGACGCCACGACGATGACGGCACAGAGGAAAAGCAGAACGATATAGTAGCGGTTGACGAAATGGCCGAGACCGATCATCGCGCGTTCAGACCGGCTCTGTGCGGGGATCAGGTCCATACGCAGGAGGATCGCGGGAAGCCATGTGAAGGTCAGCACATAGGCAATGGCAATGCCGATGGCGACCATGTTGCCGAGATCACGGAAGGGCGGCGCTTCGGCGAGGTTCATCGACAGAAAGCCGATGGCAGAGGTGAAATTCGTCAGTGTGACCGGCTTGATATGGATGACGAGCGAGCGGTGGATGGCCTCGCGCTTGCTCATGCCCTGACCGAGAAAGGCCATTGTCGTCGTGACGATGCGCACGGCGGCTGCCATATTGACGGTGACGATGATGATGGGCGCGGCAATGCTGGCGGGATTGACGACATAGCCGAGCCAACCGGCAACGCCCATGGCCGAAGCGCTGGAGAGAACAAGCAGCGAGACGATAGCGAGCGAGGGCGGCACGGCGCGCACGAAAAGCAGCATGATGAGGCCGGAGACGACGAGGCTCACGGGAATGAGCAGCAGCGCGTCGCTCACGGCAGCTTCGGCGAAGGTGCCGAGCAGGATCACATTGCCGGTGAGTTTGACATCGATGCCGGGGTAATCGGCTTCAAAACTTTTGGCGAGCGCGCGCGATGCGGCGATGATCTCGCGAACCTGTGTGGAGCCTTCTTCCGGCAGGTTGAAATTCACCAGCACGCCTGCGGTCTTGGCGTCTTTCGAGATAAGGCGGTTGACGACGAGCGTGTCGGCAAGCGCGATGCGTCCGACCTCTTCTGCTCGCGCCGACGTGACATGTGCAGGGTCCGGCACGAGTTCATCCACCGCAAAACTGTCGACATCCGACGTGACGTGGGGGAAATTGGTCAGCGATTCAACGCGGGTCGAATGTGGCAGTTTCCATGCACGTTTGGTGAGGTCGCCGATGGCGGCGAGCAGCGCAGGGTCGGTCACCTTTTTGTCGGGCGACGAGACAACCATCAGCACGCCGTTGTTCTGGCCGTATTTGTGCTCGAAGGTTTCAAGCTCGACGAGCGAGGGATCGCGCGGATCGAAGAAGACGCGGCTGTCTGATGAAAGCGTGAGATGCGGCAGGCCGACGACCGCCGCCATGCACGCCACCAGACACACAAACATGATCAACCGCGGCACTTTCAGTGCCGGTGCCCACACACCACACATAGTCATATCACCCTACCCGCCCCAATAAGCCGGCAGAGCTTAAGCAGTTGGTGAAGGTTTTACAAAGCCCCCTTGAATATAGGGTCAACCGGTTCTTAACGAAGGTTTGGCATAAAAGGCTGTTGGAATCCCCCGCGCTTCCAGGAGCGAAGCAGGAAAACCATGAGCGAGAACGCGACCATAAACCTTGCGACTGTAGGCACCGCAGAACTCGAAGCGATGTCGACGCAGGTTTTTGCCTCCTGCCTTGACGGCATGTCCGGCGAGTCTATCGCGCGTTTCAAACGCCTGCGCAAGCTCACCACCAGCCATCGCTCGGCGCTCGAAAAATATCTCGAAGAACATCCCGAAAAGCGGCCCGGCGGCGAAGCCGAAGCGAAACCGGCCAAGGACAAGAAGGCAGCAAAACCCGCAGTCAAAGGCGGAAAACCGGCAGCGGCACCTGCAAAACCGTCAAAGCCGAAAGGACCCTCGCCGCTTGACGGTATGATGAAACAAATGCGTGCCTGGTGGGTCGGCGTTAATGTGAAAGACCTTGAAGCCTATGACCGGGCCAGAGCCAAAGCTGCTAGCGCCACCGCCACAACAGCCGCCAAAGGGGCAGATGCGAAGAGCACGGTCAAAGCTAGTGTGGCGGCTGTTCCCGAAAAAGAAACACTGCCGATATTGAGCCGCGCGGAACTCCTGCAAATGATCTGGGGTGACGGCTTCGCGCTGCCCGGCGGCAAGGATTTTACCAACAAACTGATAAGCGGTGTTGAGCTGCCCAAAGGCGGACCGGTGCTCGACATTACGGCGGGGCTTGGTGGCGGCACGAGCGCCATTGCGACACAGATGAATGCGATTGTGGAGGGCTACGAGGTCGATCCGGATATAGCCGAGGCCGGCCAGAACTGGACGACAGCGATGGGCGTGCCGACCCATGCCTCAGTCGCCTGCGCAGACCCTATGGTGCAGACCTTCAAGGAAAACACCTTTAGCGCCATTTATGCGCGTGAAACGCTCTTCACAGTGCCCGACCGCAAAAAATTGCTCGCCAATATCGTACCCGCGCTGAAGCCGCTCGGTATGATCATCCTCACCGACTTCATGCTGACGGACCGCAAATCCGGCGTGCCGGAGATGAAAGCCTGGCGCGAAGCGGAGCCTGTGCGTGCGCTGCCTTACACGGTGGACGAGTACTCGGAGCTACTGGACCAGAACAAATTTTCGGTCCGTGCCTGCGACGATTTGAGTACTGAATATATCGCCTTTATCCAGAATGGCTGGAAAAGGCTGCATTCATACCTTCAAAGCGCCAAGTTTTCGCCTGAAACAGCCACCATGTTGATGGCTGAGGGCAATATCTGGTCCGCCCGTTGCAAGGCACTGGAAAGCGGCCAGCTCCGTTTGATCAGCATAAAAGGCGCTCTCCGGCCGGTTCGGTCACTGACGGACTCAATGTCGATCACCTGAACCGGACGTATACGAAAGAGACTCTATCCACAGACATGCGATTCAGATAGTTACCTCCCCGAAGAAGACCAACAGGACCAAGACGATGACCACCCAACACCAACAAGCTACACCGGCAGAACCGCAATCGAACCAACGTCGCATCGAACCGATTTTCGACGCATCAGGTACGCTGCGTCATGTCTCAAGCGCCCCCGGCGCCTCAAGCGAAGCCGCGAACCGCAACGACCGTCCGTCCGGCTATCAGCCGCGCTGAATAGGTTGAGCATATGAGGTAGAGAGCCCGAGCTGCCGCCGACCCATCAATCAATATGGTGAATGTCGGCATTGTCGGGCTCGATCACGGATGCAGACCGCATCTTGTGATGGCGATAGCGCAAATAGCCCACGGGCAGGACGGCGAGATAGCCGAGCGCAATAATGGTGAAGGCATACCAAGGGTAGCTCAACACCACCGCCGCGCTGACCCCCACACAGACCAAAATGGGCAGGACCATATCGCGCTCAATGCGCAGACCCATGCGCTTGCCTGAAAATGTCGGGATGCGGCTGATCATCATAAAAGCCACAAAGCAGCAATGCAGCGCCACGAGAAGCGGCAGCGTCTTCAGTGCAGACATACCGATGAAATCAAGATAGAGCGGCAGCATGACAATAAGCGCACCGGCGGGCGCGGGCACACCGGTAAAATAATTTGCAGACCATGCGGGCTTGTCGGGATCTTCGAGCGCCACGTTGAAACGCGCGAGACGCAGAGCGCAGCAGACCGCATAACCGAGCACCGCGATCCAGCCGATACCGCCAATGGCACTCAGCGACCAGAGATAAAGCACCAGCACGGGCGCGACACCGAAATTCACAAAATCGGTGAGGCTGTCCAACTCCGCGCCGAATTTCGACGTGCCTTTGAGGAAGCGGGCGACGCGACCGTCAAGCGCATCGAACACGGAGGCGATGATGATGGCTGTCACAGAGGCCTCGAAGCGGCCTTCAAGCCCAAAGCGGATGGCCGTGAGACCGGCGCAGAGCGCGAGCACAGTCAGCGCATTGGGGATCACGGTGCGGATGGGCAAGGTGCCAAAGGCCCGCGGGCGATTGGCGAAAGGCCGACCATTTTCCGGTCCGAAAGGAGGAAGTGATTTCGCCATGCTGATCTCCTACTTGCTCACTTTGGTTCGCTCTTGCGCGTCAATCAGATGTGATGGGGCGCGTCGAGCAATTCGTCGGCAAGAACCGTCTCACCGGCAATGGCTGTCTGGCCGAGCGCCACGAGCGGCACCGCGCCTTCGGGCAAATAGACATCAAGGCGGCTGCCGAAACGGATGAGACCGTAGCGCTCACCGGCTTTCAGCTCCGCGCCTTCCTTGACGTCGCAAACGATACGCCGCGCAACGAGACCGGCGATCTGAACCACCACAAGCTCGGTGCCGTCGGCGCGTTCGATGACCATGGAGTTGCGCTCGTTGTCGTCCGACGCTTTGTCGAGGCTCGCATTGAGGAACTGACCGGGGCGATAGGCGATACGTTTGACGCGGCCCGCGACCGGCGCACGGTTCACATGACAGTTAAAGACATTCATAAAAATGGTGACGCGGGTGCGGCGCATGTCGCCGAGGCCAAGCTCCGGCGGGGGCGAGGCCTCAGTGATGAGGTTTACCACGCCGTCAGCGGGACTGATGACGAGCTTGTCGCGCTGGGGTGTGGCGCGGTCAGGATCGCGGAAGAAATAGAGGCACCAGAGCGTGAGGATGACGCCGATCCAGCCCAAGGGCTGCCAGATCAGGAAAAACACAAATGTGACAGCAGCGAAGATGATGGCGAAGCGGTGGCCTTCACGATGGATGGGCACGAGGATCGAGGTCAGGCTGTCCATTGGTCAGGCTTCCGTTGATTTGTTTTCGTTGAGGGGAGTTTAGACCTTTCGGCCCCGTCATGCATCCTCGGCGACTGCCGAAGCCGAACTTTGTGCGCTTTTCAGAATCTCACGCGCTGCGTCCGCCTCACGCTGGCGGCTCCACATGGCGGCATATTTGCCCCCTTGCGCCAGCAGATCGTCGTGACGGCCGCGCTCGGCGATGCGTCCGTGATCCAGCACGATGATTTCATCGGCGTCCACCACCGTCGAAAGGCGATGTGCGATGATGAGCGTCGTGCGGTTTTCCGAGATGCGTTTCAGTTCCGACTGGATTTCTTTTTCCGTATGCGTGTCGAGTGCTGACGTTGCCTCGTCAAGAATAAGGATCGCAGGATTTTTCAAAATTGTTCGTGCGATGGCAACGCGCTGCTTCTCGCCGCCGGAGAGTTTGAGCCCGCGCTCGCCGACGGCGCTTTCATAACCCTTGGGCAGGCGTGCAATGAAACTCGCGATCTGGGCCTGCGCGGCGGCGCTTTCTACTTCGGCGTCGCTCGCATCGGGGCGACCATAGCGGATATTGTAGCGGATGCTGTCATTGAACAGCACCGTGTCCTGCGGGACCATGCCGACCGTGGCGCGCAGCGACGCTTGTGTGACGTCGCGAATGTCCTGACCGTCGATCAGCACGCGACCGCCCGATATGTCATAAAAGCGGTAGAGGATACGCGAGATCGTGGACTTGCCGGCACCGGACGGACCGACAATGGCGAGCGTCTTGCCTGCGGGCACACGGAAGGAAATGTTGTCGAGGATGCCGCGCTCTTTATCATAATGAAACGAGACGTTTTCAAAGATGATTTCGCAGCCTTGCGGGTTGAGCGCGACCGCATCCGGCGCGTCCTGCACTTCCGATGGGATGTGCATCAGGTCGAACATGGTTTCCATGTCGATGAGGGCCTGACGGATTTCGCGGTAGACCGTGCCCAGCATATTGAGCGGGATCGAAAGCTGCGCAAAGTAGATGTTGATCATCGCAAAGTCACCGACCGACATGGTGCCTGTCACAACATCATAGGCGGACATCAGCAGCAATACCGTGAGGCCGACATTCAGGATGACATTCTGGCCACCGTTCAAAGTCGAGAGCGATTGCAGCGTTTTGATCGCGGCTTTCTCGTAGCGGCGCATGGAGCCGTCGAAGCGCGACGCTTCAAATTCTTCATTGCCGAAATACTTGACCGTCTCGAAATTCAGCAGGCTGTCGATCGCCTTGCTGTTTGCCTCGGTGTCGAGTGCGTTCATCTGGCGGTGAAATCGCGTGCGCCATTCGGTGATGCCGAAGGTGAAGGCGATATAGATGATGATGGTGGCAATCAGCGCAGCGGCGTAACGCAGGTCGAAATAGAGCGCGAAAATGCCGATGACAAAAGCGAGTTCGAGGATCGTCGGAATGATGTTGAATAGCGAGAAACGCAGCAGCAGATCAATCGCCTTGGTACCGCGCTCGATGACCCGGCTGAGGCCACCCGTGCGGCGTTCAAGATGGAAGCGCAGCGACAGAGCATGAAGATGACGGAAAGTCTGCAACGCCAGATGGCGCACAGCGTTCTGGCCCACGGGCGAAAAGACGCCGTCGCGGATCTGGTTGAGGCCCACACTCAGGATGCGGGAAATACCGAAAGCGAGCAGCGCGAAAAGCGGGACGGCGACGACAAGATGGAGCGGCGAGACGGAGAGGCTGTTGATCGTGTCGCGATAATAGAAAGGGGAATAGGTCGCGATGACCTTTGCCGCGACAAGGACGACAAGCGAGATCACCACACGGATGCGCAGATCGGGCCGACCGACGGGCCAGAGGTAAGGCGCGAGGGAGCGCAGCGTGTCGAGACGCTTATACTCGACAGGGGCCGCCCCACCCGTCACCGGATGGGCACCACTATCATCGCTCCGCCTCGATCTCACTCCGCGCATCGCGTCCATTCCATACAGAAACACCCCGCCCAAGGATTTTACCTTGGCGGGGTGTTCTTACATAAGCCTTATGGGCCGTGACGCAAGTGCGACGGATGGTTCCGGCCTTACTGCGGAGGAGTCGCAAAGACCTGCCCGGGGTAAATCAGGTCCGGATCGCGGATCTGGTCTTTATTCGCTTCGTAGATGACTGTGTAGCGGAAGCCCGACCCGTATAGCTGCTGGGCGATGCCCCAGAGGTTGTTGCCGGGCTGGATCACCACCTGACCTTTTTTCAAAGCCAAAACGACGGCGGCGGGTTCGCCGCGCTCGAAAGGTAGTTCGATGCGGGCGACGACTTTGCCGGATGCGTCCAACTGGTCGATTCGCATTGTGTATTGTCCGGGCGCGATGGCGACCGTCGGACGGAGTTCCCAATGACCTTCGGTGTTGGTTGTGGCGTCGCCCACGGGATTGCCGCCGACATAGATGCGGACACGGGCACCGGCGTCGGACTTGCCGGAAATGATGAGATTGCCCTTTTCGTCGTAATCGACGGATTCGAGGACGAGATTGCCTGCGTCAGCCGGAACGCCAGGTCCCTGCAGCACGCGGCTCGCCTTGCCAGATTCGGACAGCACGACGAGCGCGGGCGCATCACCGGCGGGCACGGACACCGCGACCGATTGTGTGGACAGTTTCACGGAACCGTCGGGATTGGTCGCACGAAGCGTAATCTGGTATTCGCCAGGGAGGAGCGGTTTATCGAGGATGGCCACCCATTCGCCATTGGTGTCGGCGGTGGCGATGCTCACCACATTGCCGTTGGCCAGCACCTCAACTTTGGCACCGGCCAGCGCACGACCGGCCGCCATAGTCGAGCCGTCGCGTTCGACGCGGACAATGTCGAAAATCGGGATGGATTGGTCTTCGACGATGGTGTCGGACTTCGGCGCGATCCCGATCACAGTGGCGGGCGCAGAGGCTTGCTCCGGCGCTGAACTGCGGAAAAAGAGGAAATAGCCCCCGATCAAAAGCACCAGACCGACAACGGCTATCCCAGCGACAATCCCGTTATTTCTCATAGCCTGACCTCGTACACCTATACGCTGTGCCAAGCCGGAACATCCGGCGGACAAACAGCCTGAATTTCATCTATCCTGCAATTACGGCACCATAATGAAAATCCGGATTCGGGGCTCGGTATGGTGAGATAAATATGTCTCCAAAACTAGTCCGGAACCGGTCCTCCCCATGAAACCCTCTAATGTTTGCGTCTATTGCGGCTCCAGCGACGGGGCCGACCCCGCCACACTGGACGCGGCCGCCCGATTTGGCACCCATCTGGCGGAAGCGGGCGTAGGGCTCGTCTATGGCGGGGCGAGCATCGGCATAATGGGCGCTGTGGCCCGCGCGGTGATGACAGGCGGCGGCAGGGTGACAGGCGTGATCCCCGAATTTCTCTCCCGCGTGGAAGTGAAGATGACCGGGTTGACCGAGATGATCGTCACCCAGTCCATGCACGAGCGCAAACGCATCATGTTCGAGCGGTCCGACGCTTTCGTAGCGCTGCCTGGCGGCATCGGCACACTGGAAGAACTCATCGAAATGCTGACATGGGCGCAGCTTGGCCGACACAATCACCCGATCATCATTGCCAATCTCAATGGTTTCTGGAATCCGCTGGTCGAACTGCTCGACCATATGATCACGCAGAAATTCATGGCCTCAAGCATCCGGCGTTTCTATGGCGTCGTCGACAAGGTCGAAGACATCCTGCCGCGCATCGAGGCGGCGCTATGACGCGCGTTTTCTTCACCGGCGACGGACGGCTCGGCAATCAGTTGTTTCAGGCGGCGTTTCTCGACGGGCTCACCAAGGCCGGTGACAAAATATACACGACAGGCATGGAAGAAATGCTCGACGGGTTCGACTGGACAAAAGCCTCGGTTGTGAACCGTCGCGACTCGCGCGCGCATCAGAGTGCGAAGCGCTGGATCAGGCGGTTCGGGCGGCTCGCAACAAAACTTCGCCTCATTGACGGAGTGAGCCAGCCGCGCGAAAAATTTATCGCATGGGGCAAAAGCTATGAGGCACATGGCAGGACGGTCGAGCGCACAAGCGGGCTTCTGCATTCGGTCCTTTATGTGGACAAGGGCTACTACCAGAGCGCGGCGCTTGCCAATGCGGCATCGTTCAAATTGAAACACCAATATACGAAAGCGGCACAGACATTTCTGAGCACATTACCTGCGGGTCCCAAGGCTTTCGTGCATGTGAGGCGCGGTGATTATACCAAATGGACGATCTTCGGTCGCTCACCGCTGCTGTCGCTTGATTATTTCAAACGCGGGATGGAGGCGATCCGCGCGGGCACGCCTGATGTGCAGTTCATTCTGCTGAGTGACGACGTGAAGGCAGTCGCCCCCACGCTGCCAAGCCTGCATGTGTTTCGCGGCGACACTGTCTATGACGATTTCGGCATGATGGCCCTTTGCGACGGCGGTATCATTTCCAATTCCACGCTCTCATGGTGGGGCGGATTTTTCTGCCGTCGCGCCTTGCCCGTCATCGCACCCGATGGCTTCCTCGCTCACGGGCTCGACTTCGAATATCCCGTCGGCATCACAGCCTCGTGGATGACCACGATCGAAGCCTAGCATTACAGTTGCACATTGTCCTGAACTCTGAATCAATAGGTCTCCATGGT
>JAZJXO010000025.1:0-105346 GCA_040390855.1 Pseudomonadota bacterium | reverse complement strand
AAATACTCCTTAAGCTACAACCTCAAATCTGCGCCATAGGCGCTGACGCCGGACATTGCCATAGGCCCTGACGGGATATATTTTCTGTCAATGCATTGTCGGCAAAGTGAAACGCGACAAAGCGGTGATGTGGTCGACCACTTTTGTCGCGTTTGCTTGTTCGCTCAGCGCGGGGCCATGCGGATGGCGCCGTCGAGCCGGATGGCCTGACCGTTGAAATAGCTGTTGCGCACTAGCTCCAGCACGAAACTGCCGAATTCGTCCGGACGCCCGAGGCGCTTGGGGAAGGGCACGGAAGCCGCGAGGCCCTGCAGCACTTTCGGTGATGCGCCGAGCATGGGCGGTGTGGCGAAGATGCCGGGCATGATCGAGTTGACGCGGATGCCGAGGTCCATCAGGTCGCGTGCCATCGGGAGCACGAGGCCGTTGACGCCTGCTTTGCCGGAGCCATAACCGATCTGTCCGACCTGCGCGTCCTGGGCCGCAGCAGACGAGGTGAGTGTGATCACGCCGCGCTCGCCGTCTTCCAGTGGTTCGAGCGAGGCCATGCCCAGTGCGCAGAGCGAGGCCATGCGATAGGATGCGACGAGAATGCCTTTGATCGAAAATTCATAGAGGTCTGTCGGGTAGCGGATGAAGCCGCCGTTTTCTTTGTCGCGGCCCACTGTTTTCATGCGACCGCGCGAAATCTGGGCGCAATGGACGAGAATGCGTTCCTGACCGTGCGCTTTGCGTGCTTTGTCGAGGCCCGCAATCACGCTGTCTTCGTCGGTAATGTCTACTTTGCAGAAGAGAGCGCCGATTTCTTTGGCGGCTTCCGTGCCCTTCTCTTCATTGATGTCGAAAATTGCTACTTTGACTCCAGCGCCGACGAGTGCTGCGGCGCTGGCACGACCGAGGCCGGATGCGCCGCCCGTGACGACAGCGGATGTGGTTTTGTCGATTAGCATTGTTTGTCTCCCTTTTTAGTTTTTTGGTTTGTTTTTTAAAGAATGTAGACGCCGCCTGCGCCTGTGATCATGAGTATATTATTTGTGGTGAAGTTCCTCATTTCGCCATCCCAAGCTGGCAATACTGTAGCAATTTCCAGTGAGGAATCGACAGGCTTGAAGGGGTTTCCCTTAGGGCACCTGTTTCCAATTAAGTGCGCTTTTGTTTTCGGTGCCGAGGTATTACCTTGCGTCAATCAGAACAAAAGCAACAATGTTAGGGAGCGCTATGTCAGACCTGAATGCGGACCTGTTTAATCTCGCCATGTCGGATGAGGCTAAGCCGTTGATGGCAGCGGTGCAGAAACATATCAAAGAAAACGTCGCGCCGATTACCGAAGAATACTACAGATTGAACGAGCAGAAGACGGATCGCTGGAGCTGGCATCCCCGTCAGCTTGAGTTGATCAATGGCGCGAAGCAGAAGGCCAAGGATTCAGGCCTTTGGAACTTTTTCCTGCCGGATTCGGAATTCGGTTCTGGTCTCACCAATCTCGATTATGCCTATATCGCAGTTGAACTCGGTAAGTCGCCGCTCGCTTCGGAATCTTTGAATTGCTCTGCGCCGGACACGGGCAATATGGAAGTGCTAGAGCGCGTCGGCACAGAAAAGCAGAAGAAGCAGTGGCTTGAACCTTTGCTTAACGGTGACATCCGCTCGGCCTATGCGATGACAGAGCCGGATGTACCAAGCTCGGACGCCAAGAATGTGCGCACGAGCGCGGTGCTTGACGGCGATGAATGGGTTATCAACGGCGAGAAGTTTTATATCTCAGGTGCGGGCGATCCGCGCTGCAAGATTATGATTGTCATGGTGCGCACAAGCCCCGATGCCCCGCCGAGCAAGCAGCAGTCACAGATCCTCGTGCTGACCGACACACCTGGCGTCGAAATTCTCGAAGGTATGCAGGTGTTCGGCAAAGACCATGCGCCGCATGGTCATATGCATATCCGCTTCAACAATGTGCGTGTACCCAAAGAGAATATATTGCTGGGCGAAGGTCGCGGCTTTGAAATCTCGCAGGTCCGTCTCGGACCTGGCCGTATCCATCATTGTATGCGCTCGATCGGCAAGGCGGAGGTGGCGCTGGAATTGATGGTGAAGCGGGCCGCAACGCGCGAAGCCTTTGGCAAGCCCATTGCCAAGCTCGGTAAGAACATGGAAGTGATCTCGCGCGCGCGTATCGAGATCAACGCGATGCGTCTGGCTGTGCTTCAGGCTGCGAAGGCGATGGACGTGCTCGGCAATAAAGAAGCCCGCGTCTATGTCAGTGCTGTGAAAGCCATGGTGCCGGAAAAGGTTTGTCTCATCATCGATCAGGCGATCCAGATGCATGGTGCAGCCGGTGTCTCGCAATGGACGCCGCTTGCAGGCATGTATACCGACATGCGCCATCTGCGCTTTGCCGATGGTCCAGATGAAGTGCATCACATGGTTGTGGGTCGCGCTGAAATCCAGAAATATGATCTCTGGTAAGATTGCATTGATCTGATGGCATGAACCGCCGCGTGTGCCTCGCGCGGCGGTTTTTTCAGCTTTGGGTTTTGGTCAGAACCTGCACAGCAAGCATGGCGGCAGCGGTGCGGTTTTCGACATTGAGCTTTTGGAAAATTTGTTCCAGATGTTTGTTCACGGTACGTGGGGAGAAATTCAATATCTCGGCGACGTCGCGGTTTGATTTGCCCTGCGTGATCCAGAGCAGCACTTCCGCCTCGCGGGCGGTGAGAGCGAGATGCTTGCGCAATATGTCTTCTTCGCTCGCTGCGGTCCCTCCGCGCAGACGGATCAGAAATTCGTCGGCGCGCGAAGTGCCGATATAGGAGGCGAATATCGTGTCGTCACCGCAGATGCGGAGTGGATATTTGCTCGCTTTGGTACTGAGAATTTCGGCGAGTGGGGCGGCGATTGTCTCAGCGTTGAGGCGTGTGCCTGTTCCATCGAAAAATTTTTCGCTTGTCGGTGTCATCCAGAGAATTTTTCCCGCGCTGTTCACTGCCATAAGCGGCACGCCGGTGAGGTCGAGCGCATTGAGTGCGCTTTGGACAAGGCGGGAGTTCATCAGATGAACACGGATGCGGGCGAGAAGTTCGTCGGGCTTCACGGGCTTGGCGATATAGTCGACGCCACCGGCTTCAAAGCCTTTGACGACATGCTCCGTGTCGGTGAGGCCGGTCATAAAGATCACGGGGATATGGGCAAGGCCCGCTTCGCTTTTGATGCGGCGGCAGGTTTCAAACCCGTCCATATCGGGCATACCGGCATCCATGAGAATGAGGTCGGGCGTCACGCGGCTTACGAGCGCCAGCGCATTTTCACCGCTGCGTGATATGAGCGCCGTCATGCCCGCATTTTCGAGAATGTCGGTAAGGAGGCTCAGAATTTCCGGTGCATCGTCTACAGCGAGGACGATGGGTTGCGCAACAGACTGGGCGAGGGGCTCAGGCTTCATGGCGCTGTTGCCCGTGACGTTCCATGGCCTCGATAAGAGTGTTGAAGGTGTCAAGATCGCAATCCTCGGCGAAACGACGCAGCGAACTTACAGTCGCGTGGGTGTCAGGTTCGGCCTTGGCGATTTCATCGAGTTTCGAGAGGATGCCGCGTATATGGCCGATTTCGCCCATGTGTTTAAGGGATTCGAGATAATGTGGCGACGGAATTTTCTCCCGGCTCAGTGTGTCGAGAATGTCGGTGATGGGCGTCGGGTGGTCGATAATTGCTTCGATCCATTCGACGTCCATCAATGATTTCAAGGTGTCATGCAGTACGGAGAGGCGGAGCGGCTTCATCAGATAGGCGTCGTGGTCATCCGCCGAGATTGCGCGTTGCGTTTCGTGGCGCGGGTCGGCAGAGATGATGACGATGGGGATGCGGCGAGGGCTCATAGCGCGCAATGCCCGCGCCGTTTCCCAGCCATCCATGCCGGGCATGGAGATGTCGAGCAGAACGGCGTCGGGAAAATGACGTGCGGCTTCGTTGAGGCATTCATAACCGCTTGCTGCGACCGCAACATCAAAGCCGAGCAGGGTCAATGCATCGCGGACGAAGGCGATGTGGTCGGGGTCGTCGTCAACAACAAGAATGCGTCTCTGTGCGCCTTTGTAGCCGACTGCAGGTTGTGCGAGCGCGGTGCTGATGCGCGGGTTTTTGAGGCCTGATACTTCGGCGAGCATGAGGCGGACGCTGAAGCAACTGCCTTCGCCGGGAGTGCTTTTCACCGTGATCTCGCCACCCATGGCTTCGGTGAGAAGCCGTGTGATGGTGAGGCCGAGGCCAGTGCCGCGTTTGGCGGGGTGGACGGGTGTTTCGATGCGTTCGAAGGGGCGGAATATACGCTCAATGTCGTCAGGCGAGATACCGATGCCTGTGTCTTCAATGTCGAAGCGCGCGACTTGACTGGAATAGGACATGCGCAGTGTGACATGACCTTTCTCGGTACTACGGATCGCGTTTTGCAGCAGGTTGATGAGGATCTGGCTCAGGCGTTTTGCGTCGGTATAGACATGGTCCGGCAGATAAGGTGGCGCGATGAAGCGGAAGGCGAGACCGCGCTCTTTGGCCTGCAGCGTGAACATGTCGGTGATCTGGTCAAGGAATTCCGACAGGCGTACTTCGTCGCGATAGATTTGCAACCGGCCTGCTTCGATCATCGAGATGTCGAGGAGCCCATCAACAAGGCTTGAGAGATGATCGGCGCTGCGGCGGATGACGCGGACGCTGTGTTTGAAATGCGGAGCGACGGCGTTGTTGGCTTCGAGGAGTTGTGAATAACCGAGCACGGCATTTAACGGTGTGCGCAACTCGTGGCTGATGCCCTGAATATATTTGCTCTTGGCGAGACTGCCCGCGTCGGCGGTCTCTTTGGCTTTTTGCAGCTCCAAATCCGTGCGCTGATGTGCTTCGATTTCCTGCATGAGCATATTGGTCTGGTGGCGTGTTTCGGCGCGGGCGGCCCGGCTGCTTTCGTTGGCGAGCAGAAAGGGCCAGACGACAATGGCGATAACGACGACGAGAACAAAAAAGACATTGAATAATGTGTCGGCGACGACGGGATCGACAAGTACGGTGGTACTTGCCATTTGCACATAGAGTGTGCCGAGGAGCATGGCGGTGACGCATGAGCAGAGGAAGACGAGACCGAGATATTTGGCGAGTTGACCGTCGAGATGGCGTTTGACGAAAGAGGGCAGGGCGAGTGCTATGAGCGCTTTCCATTGTTCGGAGAAGCGCGCACCTTCGCGGCAGAGATCGGAGCAACGCACGTCGAGCGCGCAGCAGAGAGAGCAGATAGGGCCGGAATAAAAGGGGCAATCGGCGACGTCTTCCGGTTCGAAATGATGTTCACAGATGCAGCACTGAATTTCGGCAGGCGTGTTCGCGTCGCGCTTGGGTTGTGGCCGTGCAATGTAATAGCGGCCTTTGGTGGCCCATGCGATGAGCGGCGCGGTGATGAAAGCGACGGTGAGCGCCACGAAGGGTGCAAGACCGTGATATTCGTGACCGAAGGTTCCGGCATAGGTGAAGATCGCGGCGGCGGAAGCGAGCAACATGCTGCCGACGCCTACTGGATTGATGTCATAGAGATAGGCGCGTTTGAATTCGATGTGGCGCGGCGAGAGGCCCAGTGATTTGTTGATCGTGAGGTCGGCGGCGATTGCGGCCATCCAGGCAACGGGAATGTTTGAATAGAGGCCCAGCGTGCGCTCCAGCGTTTCGTAAATGCCGAGTTCCATCAATAGCAATGCGAGCATCACATTGAAGAGTACCCAGACGACGCGGCCGGGGTGATTGCGTGTGAGGCGCGAAAAGAAATTCGACCAGGCGAGCGAGCCCGCATAGGCATTGGTGACGTTGATTTTGAGTTGGGACACAACAACGAAAATGCCGAGGACGGCGAGTGCAACATCAGGATTCTGGAAGAGACGCTGAAAGACGAAGAGATACATTTGCGCAGGCTGTGCCGCGTCATGCGCGGTGAGGCCTGTATCGAGCAACAGCACAACGAGAAAAGAACCGGCGAGCATTTTGATGATGCCGGGGACAATCCATCCGGGGCCCGCGCAGATCAGCGCCGCCCACCATTGGAAACGACGACCTTTGCGTTGGCGCGGCAGAAAACGGAGATAATCGACCTGCTCGGCATTTTGCGGCACGAGGGCAAAGACGACAGAGGCTGCCGCGCCAAACAGCATGATGTTGAAATGGCCACCGGCCTCGCCCGCGCTGCCTGTGAAGCTCGTCCATTGTTGAAAGACATCAATGCCATGCGTGCCGATATAGGCAAGGGTGGCGAGCTGGAGTGCGAGCCAGAGGAATTGCGTCCATATTTGGAAGCGGCTGAGGAATGAAAAGCCGTAAGTGACAAGAGGAATGACCATGAGTGCGCTGACGAGATAGCCGAGCCAAAGCGGCAGTCCGATACAAAGCTCCAGGGCGCGCGCCATGATGGCGGCTTCGAGTGCGAAGAAGATGAATGTGAATGATGCGTAGATGAGAGACGTGATGGTGGAGCCGATATAGCCAAAGCCGGCGCCGCGCGTGAGGAGGTCGATGTCCACGCCGTATTTTGCCGCGTAATAGCTGACCGGCAGGCCGAGTGCGAAGATGATGGCGCCGACGACAAGGATAGCGGCGGCAGCATTGGTGAAGCCGTAGCTCAGTGTGATGGTTGCGCCGACGGCTTCGAGGACAAGGAAAGAGACGGTGCCGAGCGCGGTATTGGCGACCCAGCCGGTCGACCATTTGCGCGCCTTTGTGGCGGTGAAACGAAGGGCATAATCCTCCATCGTTTCATTGGCGACCCACTGATTATATTGCCGCCTTTCACGCAGAATGGATTGCTGACCTACGCTCATGTCGCCCCTGACCCTTTGTCAGTAGCTTACTCATGTCATTTTGCAACGCACAAGAAATGATGGGTCGCCCATAGTTGAAATGAAAATGACACCTAACTGTTGCAATTTCACATCACGCTGTTTTCACTCGATGAATCAATGGCTTGCCGGAATTGACCCTGCGTCATGTTCGCGAATGACGCATTGGCATACGTCAAATCGCGTATGGTTGCATCGCACCATAATCGGCGAGCGTCCCCTTTGTTAACGATTTGTTTCTTTAGGCAGGGGTGTCGGGCACGGCCCCTGCCAGTACAACACGGGGGCTTTAATGACCGGATTTATTAAGACCAATCTTTTCGCCGCGACAGCCTTTGCCGCACTCCTTTCGACAAGCGTCGGGGCTTTTGCCGCTGACAGGGTCTCGGCTGATATGGGCATTAGCTACAACTCGCATTTTGTGTCTTACGGCGCGGACGTCTGGGGTGGCGGCAATGATTTCTACGGCAACAACTCCACGACCTTCGTCTATGGCGATCTCTATATTGCGCCGACGGAAGCCTCGCAGATTTTCCTCAACGTCTGGACGGACAACAACAAGAACGTCCCGAGCGCCATCGGTGGCAGCTTGCAGGAAATTGATCTGAACATCGGCGGTAGCTACAAATTCGGCATCGTGACAGTCGGTGCGGCCTATGGCTCGTGGAACTATGCCAGCGACACGGAAGAAAGCGTTGAAGGTTCGATCGCTCTTGACGATTCAGGCTTCTCGCCCTTCTCGCTGTCGCCCAAAATCACCTATCACGAACGTACTTCCGCTAATGGCGCTCAGGGCCTCGGCGCTGTTATTCTCGGCAGCATCGGCCATACGTTTCCGCTCGGTGACGATGGCGTCACTTTGACGGTCCCCTTGACGGTCGCTTTCTTTACCGACGATTTCGGCGCTGAAGACGGGTATGCCTACACGTCAGGCGGCGTCTCGCTCGGAGTTCCGTTGAACTTCATCTCGCCAGACTTCGGCGCATGGTCGATGAACTTCGACATTATCGGCTACACGACCGACAGTGGCGCACTGCCCGGTAATCTGGAAGAAGACTTCATCACCGGCCAGGTCGGTCTGAAGGTCGCGTTCTGATTTCGCCCACATACCCCCCCCTCAACACTCAAACGGAGAACCTATATGAAACTCCTTAAAGGTCTTCTCGCAGGCGCGGCGATGCTGGTTTCAGCATCTTCCGGCGCTCATGCGGAAGACGTGATCAAGGTCGGTATCCTTCACTCGCTGTCGGGAACGATGGCGATCAGCGAAACAACGCTGAAAGACGCGATGCTCATGCTGATCGAAGAGCAGAACAAGAAAGGCGGCTTGCTGGGCAAGAAGCTCGTTCCGGTCGTTGTTGATCCGGCGTCGAACTGGCCGCTCTTTGCGGAAAAGGCGCGTGAACTTCTCGCCGTTGATAAAGTGGACGCGATCTTCGGCTGCTGGACTTCTGTGTCACGCAAATCTGTGCTGCCTGTTGTCGAAGAACTGAACGGCATTCTCTTTTATCCTGTGCAGTACGAAGGCGAAGAAAGCTCGCGCAATGTGTTCTACACAGGTGCTGCGCCGAACCAGCAGGCCATTCCTGCTGTTGACTATCTGATGAAGGATGAAAAGGTGAAGCGTTGGGTGCTCGCGGGCACAGACTATGTCTATCCGCGCACAACCAACAAGATCCTCGAAGCCTATCTGATTGCCAAGGGCGTGATGCCCGAAGACATTATGACCAACTACACGCCCTTTGGTCAGTCGGACTGGCAAACAATCGTCTCTGACATCAAGAAGTTCGGCTCCGCAGGCAAGAAAACTGCTGTCGTCTCGACGATCAACGGCGACGCCAACGTGCCGTTCTACAAAGAACTCGCCAATCAGGGTATCAAAGCCGAAGATATTCCTGTCGTCGCCTTCTCGGTCGGTGAAGAAGAGCTTGCAGGCGTTGATACAAAGCCCCTCGTTGGCCATCTTGCCGCGTGGAACTATTTTGAAAGCGTCAAGACACCTGCCAATGACAAGTTCATTGCTGAATGGCACAAGTTCACCAAGAACAAAAAGCGCGTGACCAACGATCCGATGGAAGCGGCTTACATCGGCTTCAACATGTGGGTGAAGGCTGTTGAGAAAGCCGGAACCACCGATGTTGACAAAGTGATCGCGGCTCTGCCCGGCACCGAAGCGCCGAACCTGACGGGCGGTATGTCCACGCTCCTTCCGAACCATCACATTACGAAGCCGGTCTATATCGGTGAAGTGCAGTCCGATGGTCAGTTCGACGTTGTGTGGCAGACGGATGGTCTGGTGCCCGGCGATGCCTGGTCCGACTTCCTGCCGGGTTCCAAGGATCTGACTTCCGACTGGACAGGGGCCACGACAGGCGGAACGTCTTGCGGCAATTATGATACCAAAACGAAAAAGTGCCTCGGCCTCGCAGCGATGCACTAGATGCGAGCGTCAGCCGGTTACATATGTTCCACGGCTGACGATCGAATAAGTGAGCGTGTCGAGCCAGACACGCTCACTTTTCTTCCCCCGAACTTCAGAGTTCTGTTCCTGCCGCGCGGAGGCTGGTTGTGATCCAAGTTAAGTCGTTCTCTCTCTGCGCCTTGTTTTCTCCCATGCGATCACTTGCTCTGTTCTTAGCGATTGGTTTTGTTGTGATGGGCGGGGGTGCCGAGATGCGCGCCTTTGCTGCGGAAGAGGTAAAGGCATCTGCGGTCGATGCCGGTGCTCTTCTCACAGAGCTTGTATCCGCTGACTATGAGCGCAAGGCCCAGATTGCCAATGAGCTGGTCAATACGGAGGTTCCCTCTTCGCTTGCCATCATTGAAGCGCTGGCGGACGGACGTTTGTTCGTCGAGGGCGATGAAAAAACCGTGGTGTTGCAGCCTGACGAGACGACGGAGGCCTATGTCGATCCGCTGACGGGCGCTGCCGTTGCCGGTATCAAGAACGCGGAACTCAGCAAAATCAGAGTCAATAATCGCTTGCGACGTGACCTGCGCAGCCTCAGCTCGCGCCTCGCGCTGATTTCGATCGACGAGAAAGTGCGGCGCGCGGCGGCGAATGATGCATTCATTTCGCATGACGCGGACAGTCTGCCTGCGATAGAGCTGGCGCTGTCAAAAGAAGAGGTTGGCTCCATCCGCGATGTGCTCGCACAGGCGCGGGCGTCGATCATTCTTGAGAGCGAGACGGCAAGCGAAGCCGACAAGATTGCCGCGATTAAGACGATGCAGGATCGCGGTGACGAAGACGCGCTGAGCGCGTTGATGGGCGTGGCGCAGGCAAGCGACGGTGCTGTAAAAACGGCGGCGGATGCGGCGGTCTCCGACGTGCAGGCATCGCTTTCCTATTGGGGGCAGTTGCAAAATATCTATTACGGATTATCGCTCGGATCTGTGTTGCTTCTTGCCGCCATCGGCCTAGCCATCACTTTTGGTGTGATGGGTGTTATCAACATGGCACATGGCGAGATGATCATGCTCGGTGCCTATACGACATTCGTCGTGCAGCAGTTTTTCGAGGCCTATGCGCCGGGGATGATCAACTGGGCCTTGCTCTTTTCCATTCCGGCGGCGTTTCTGGTTGCCGGTGGCGCGGGCATCGTTATCGAGCGCACGATCATCCGTTTTCTCTATGGTCGTCCGCTCGAAACATTGCTGGCCACATGGGGGCTGTCGCTTGTCATTCAGCAGGCGGTCCGATCAATCTTCGGGCCGACCAACAAGCCTGTGTCGGCACCGGTCTGGATGTCGGGCTCCTTCGACATCGGGCATCTCTCGGTCACATATTCGCGGCTCTGGATCATTGTTTTTTCGATGATCGTGTTGTCGCTTCTGATGGCATTCCTTAAATACACGCATTTCGGCTTGCAGATGCGGGCCGTCACGCAGAACCGCAAGATGGCGTCGGCCATGGGCGTGCGCACAAACTGGGTCGATGCGCTGACATTCGGTCTTGGCTCCGGCGTGGCTGGCATTGCGGGCGTGGCGCTGTCGCAGATCGACAATGTGAGTCCCAATCTCGGCCAGACCTATATCATTGATAGTTTCATGGTGGTTGTCTTCGGTGGCGTCGGCAATCTCTGGGGTACGCTTGTCGGTGCAATGACACTGGGCGTAGCCAATAAATTTCTTGAGCCTTATGCCGGTGCTGTTGTCGGCAAGATCCTTGTGCTTGTGTTCATCATTCTGTTTATCCAGCGACGCCCGCGAGGTCTCTTTGCGCTGAAGGGGAGGTCGGTGGAGGCATGAACATGAACGCATTTCGCCAAAAATTGTTCGGCACGCTTTCGACAAGCCTTTACTCGGTCATTGTGATCCTCGCGGTCATGGTGCCGTTTCTCAATCTGGTGGTGCCGGAAAGCTGGCCCATTCATGTCTCGACTTTCATGGTGGGTCTGCTCGGTAAATATATTTGTTACGCCTTGCTTGCGCTGGCGCTTGATCTTGTCTGGGGCTATTGCGGCATCCTCTCGCTCGGCCACGGGGCGTTCTTCGCGCTGGGCGGCTATGCGATGGGCATGTATCTGATGCGCATGATCGGTACGCGCGGCGTTTACGGCAATCCGATCCTGCCTGATTTCATGGTTTTTCTGAATTGGCAGGAGCTTCCCTGGTATTGGCAGGGGTTCAATCATTTCGGCTTTGCGGTTGTTATGGCGGTCTTCGTGCCGGGATTGCTCGCCTTTATTTTCGGAGCACTTGCTTTCCGGTCGCGTGTGACAGGAGTTTATTTCTCGATCATCACACAGGCGATGACTTACGCCTTGTTGCTCGCCTTTTTCCGTAATGATTTCGGTTTCGGCGGCAATAACGGTCTGACAGATTTCAAAGAAATTGTCGGTCTTGATATTCAGGCGGTGACAACTCGCAACATTCTGTTTGTGGCAAGCCTAGCAGCGCTTGCTGCTGGCTATGCGATTTGTAAAGCGATTGTCTCGTCAAAGTTCGGCAAGGTGTTGATTGCTGTGAGAGACGCGGAAAACCGTACGCGCTTTCTCGGCTATCGCGTCGAGCGTTTCAAACTTTTTGTCTGGGTTGTGTCGGCTTGCCTTGCCGGAGTGGCAGGCGCGCTTTATGTGCCGCAGGTCGGCATCATCAATCCGGGCGAGTTCGCACCGGCATCGTCTATCGAAGCGGTGGTCTGGGTCGCTCTCGGGGGGCGCGGTACGCTCGTTGGGGCGATCCTTGGCGCGTTGATCGTTAATGGTTTCAAATCTTGGTTCACAGGCTTCCTGCCGGAGCTTTGGCTCTTTGCGCTCGGTGGTCTTTTCATTTTCTCAACATTGTTCCTGCCACGTGGCATTCTCGGATTGCGTTTTGTCAGGGCGAAGGTGATGCCGGAGGATGCGCCGCAAGTGACGGTGACGGAAGCAACACCGGGTACAGGGAGGGCGGGCGCATGAGTACGGGACCGAGTGCGGCCAATCTCCTTTATCTCAACGGCGTCACGGTGAGCTTTGACGGGTTCCGCGCACTCAACGCTTTGTCGCTGGCGATTGATCGCGGCGAGATGCGCGCGATTATCGGGCCCAATGGTGCGGGCAAGACTACGATGATGGATGTTATCACCGGCAAGACACGGCCTGATGAGGGTGAGACCTATTTTTCCGGTGGTCATGACTTGCGCACGCTGGACGAGGCGCAGATCGCCAATCTCGGTATCGGACGTAAGTTTCAGAAACCCACAGTATTTGAAAGCCACACGGTCTGGGACAATCTGCTGCTCGCTCTGAAGGCGCCGCGCGGTGTGTTTTCAACTTTGTTTGCCTCGCTTGGCAAGGCGCAGAAGCTGAAGATCGAAGAGCTGCTTGAGACGGTGCATCTTACGGATGCGCGTTCCATGCTGGCCGCGAACCTGTCGCATGGGCAGAAGCAATGGCTTGAAATCGGAATGCTGCTCGCGCAGGATCCGCAGCTTCTGCTCGTGGACGAGCCGGTTGCGGGCATGACAGATGCGGAAACGGCGAAGACCGCGATCTTGTTGCGCGAGATCAACAAGACGCGCACGGTCGTCGTCGTTGAACACGATATGACATTCGTGCGCGATCTCGGCGTTAAAGTGACGGTTCTGCATGAAGGGTCTGTGCTGGCCGAAGGCTCGCTCGATCATGTGAGTGCGGATGAGCGCGTCATTGAAGTTTATCTGGGAAGGTGAGCCATGCTTTCGGTTGAACATGTCGATCTGAAGTATGGCGCGGCGCAGGTGCTGTGGGATGTAAGCATCACAGCGGAGCCGAAGAAGATCACCTGCGTCATGGGGCGCAACGGCGTCGGCAAGTCAAGTCTGCTGCGTGGCATTGTTGGTCATCAGCCGATTGCAAGTGGCAAGATCATATGGGACGGCAAGAACATTGCCGGGCTGCCGCCCTTCGAGCGCGCGCGGCGCGGCATCGGCTATGTGCCGCAAGGACGCGAGATTTTTCCGCTTTTGACGGTGCGTGAAAATCTTGAATCAGGCTATGCCGCGCTGCGGGGGAAGAAACGCGAGATTCCCGATGATGTGTTCGAGCTTTTTCCGGTTCTGAAGTCCATGTTGTCGCGGCGTGGCGGCGATCTGTCTGGCGGCCAGCAACAGCAACTTGCCATTGGCCGCGCCATGGTGACAAAGCCGTCGCTGATGATATTCGACGAGCCGACAGAGGGTATCCAGCCTTCAGTCATCAAAGATATTGGTCGCGCGATTTTGTATTTGCGTGACAAGGGCGAAATGGCCATCATTTTGGTTGAGCAGTATTTTGATTTTGCGGTCGAGCTTGCCGATAATTTTGTCGTGATGGATCGCGGTCAGGTTGTTATGGCAGGTGCCAAGGCCGATATGGTGGAGCAGAATGTTCGACGTCATCTCACCGTCTGAACGTGCGGGAGAAACCGTCAGAACAACGGATGCTTCACTACAGCGTAGTCGCGGTACGCTTGATCTCGGATTTTCGTTGCGTGGCGGCGTTACTTATGCGGCGCGTATGTTCCAGCAGGGTGCGCTCAAGGTTCGCTTTCCCAATGTGGTGCGAGGCCATGCCCCCGAAGCCGTGATCGTCAACACGGCGGGCGGGATCGCCGGTGGCGACTGGCTCGATATAAGGTTGCAGGCGGATGCGGGCGCGGGTGCTGTCGTGTCCAGTCAGGCTTGCGAGAAGGTTTACCGTTCGCTCAGTGATCCGGCGCTTGTGTCAGTGCACGTGACCCTTGGTGAAGGCTCGCAAGTTGCTTGGTTGCCGCAGCCGATGATTTTCTTTGATCGGGCACGATTGAAACGCGAAACGCAAGTGACGATGGCGGCAGACGCGACATGGTTGTCGGTCGAAGGGATGGTGTTCGGCCGTGCGGCGATGGGGGAGAGCGTTGCCACCGGTTCGCTTGATGATGCCTGTTTTATCCGGCGCGATGGACGCCTCATTCATATCGACAGGTTCAGCATTGGTGATGACATATCAGCAATACTCGCCCGTGGGACCGTGTTGCGCGGTGCTTGCGCCATGGCAACAACGCGTTATGTGGCACCGGATGCGGAAGCCCGCATTGACGAGATGCGCGGGCTTCTTGAGGGCTCGGCCTGTCCAGCGGCGGTCAGCGCATGGGACGGTATGATGGTGATGCGGCATGTGGCGGAGGAGAGCTATGTGCTCAACAAGGAACTGATGCGTGTGATCGCGGCATTTCGCGGAACGGCCATGCCGCGCGTCTGGTCGATCTGAGAACGGAATTTAGAATATGCAGTTGACGCCGAGGGAAAAAGACAAGTTGCTGATTGCGATGGCAGCGCAGGTTGCAGAGCGGCGGCTCGCACGGGGCGTCAAGCTCAACTATCCGGAGGCGATTGCGCTCATCACCGATTATGTCGTCGAAGGTGCGCGCGACGGTCGCAGCGTTGCCGATCTGATGGAAGCGGGTGCGCATGTCATTACGCGTGATCAGGTAATGGAAGGTATTGCTGAAATGTTGCACGACGTGCAGGTCGAAGCGACATTTCCTGATGGTACAAAACTTGTCACAGTTCACAACCCCATTCGTTGAAAGGATAGCCGATGAAATCACGTAAATCACTTTTTGCTTTGACCGGTGCCATGTTGCTGGTGCCGTCTGTGGCTTTTGCCCATCCGGAGCATGGGGCGGATATGAGCCTGCTGCAAGGTCTGCTGCATCCCCTGACGGGGCTTGATCATGTGCTCGCCATGACGGCGGTTGGTTTGTGGGCTGCGCAACAGGGTGGGCGTGCGTTTTGGGTCTGGCCGCTCACCTTTATATCAGTGATGCTTGTTGGTGGCCTTGTCGGTATGGAAGGGTTCGCGCTTCCCGCGATCGAGCCTGTGATTGCAGCGTCTGTTTTTGTCTTGGGATTGCTTGTCGCCGGATCAATGGCGATGTCGGTCCGGGCCGGCGCGGCGCTCATCGGATTGTTTGCATTGTTCCATGGAAATGCGCATGGGCTCGAAGCGCCGGTGAGCGGCGCAGGTGCGATTTATGCATTTGGATTTGTTCTGGCAACCGCATCGCTGCATGTTGCGGGCCTCGCGTTCGGATTGATAATGGCGAACACACGGGCGAAAGGTTTGTCGCGTGTAGGCGGTCTCGTGACAGCCGGTATCGGCGGCATTTTCTTTTTCGCGTGAGGACAGCATGATCCCCGGAGAGATTTTTCCAGCGGCGGGCGAGTTGACGCTCAATGAAGGTGCGAAATGTCTTGTGCTCGATGTGGCGAACACAGGGGACCGACCTGTGCAGGTCGGATCGCATTATCATTTTTTCGAAGTCAATAATGCACTGTTGTTTGATCGTCCGGTAACCCGCGGGATGCGGCTCGACATCGCGTCGGGATCAGCCGTGCGCTTCGAGCCCGGCCAGAAACGCAGTGTGACGCTGGTGCCATTCGGTGGCGGGCGCATCGTTTACGGATTCCAGCAAAAGATCATGGGGCCGCTCTGATGGCAAAGATCGCGCGTGCACTCTATGCAGATATGTTCGGCCCAACGGTCGGTGACAGGGTGCGTTTGGCTGACACGGATCTCATCATCGAGGTGGAAAAAGATTTCACCATCTATGGCGAGGAAGTAAAATTCGGTGGCGGCAAGGTGATCCGCGACGGCATGGGCCAGTCGCAGAAGACGCGAGCCGAAGGCGCGATGGATACAGTAATCACCAATGCGCTGATCGTTGATCACTGGGGCATTGTGAAAGCCGATGTCGGGTTGAAAGACGGAAAAATTGCCGCAATCGGTAAAGCAGGAAACCCCGACGTGCAATCGGGTGTCACGATCATCATCGGACCGGGTACAGAAATCATTGCGGGTGAGGGAAAAATTCTTACCGCAGGCGGGCTCGACGTCCACATACATTATATATGTCCCCAGCAGATCGAAGAGTGCCTGATGTCGGGCGTTACTACGATGATGGGGGGCGGCACAGGACCGGCGACGGGGACGAACGCGACGACTTGTACGCCCGGGCCTTGGCATCTGGCACGCATGATTCAGGCGGCGGATGGCTTTCCGATGAATCTCGGTTTTGCGGGTAAGGGCAATGCGTCCGAGCCTGCCGGTCTCATCGAACAGATCGAAGCCGGCGCTTGTGCGTTGAAGCTCCACGAGGATTGGGGCACGACACCGGCAGCGATTGATTGCTGTCTTTCTGTTGCTGACAAATATGATGTTCAGCTGATGATCCACACCGATACACTGAACGAGAGCGGCTTTGTCGAGGACACGATTGCAGCCTTCAAGGGCCGCACGATCCACGCCTATCACACCGAAGGCGCGGGCGGAGGACATGCACCGGATATTATCAAACTTTGCAGCCTGCCCAATGTTGTTCCCTCATCGACCAATCCGACGCGTCCTTACACCGTCAATACGCTTGATGAGCATCTCGATATGTTGATGGTGTGTCATCATCTCGATCCGTCGATCCCCGAAGATGTGGCTTTCGCCGAAAGTCGGATCCGCCGCGAGACGATTGCGGCTGAAGATATTTTGCACGATCTCGGTGCTTTCTCGATCATCTCGTCGGACAGTCAGGCGATGGGCCGTGTCGGCGAGGTGCTGATCCGCACGTGGCAGACAGCGGACAAGATGAAGAAACAGCGCGGGCGCTTGCCGGAGGAAACCGGCGAGAATGACAATGCACGCGTCAAACGCTATATCGCGAAATACACGATCAATCCGGCGATAGCGCAGGGGCTGGCCGCGCATGTCGGCTCTGTCGAGCTTGCAAAACGCGCTGATCTTGTCTTGTGGGATCCGGCTTTTTTCGGCGTGAAGCCCGCGCTGATCCTCATGGGCGGGATGATCGTGGCGGCACCCATGGGCGACCCCAACGCGTCGATCCCGACGCCGCAGCCTGTGCATTACCGGCCGATGTTCGGCGCCTACGGCAAGGCGCTGACGAAGACGAGTGTCACGTTTGTAAGTCAGGCTGCGATTGATAACAGACTGGCGGCGCGGCTTGGTGTGGACAAGGAACTGGTGGCGGTCAGCAATACGCGCAATATCGGCAAGGCGGATATGGTGCATAATAATGCGACGCCCGAGATTTCTGTCGATGCGGAAACATATGAAGTTCGCGTCAACGGGTCTATCATCACTTGTGAACCGGCAACGGTTCTGCCGATGGCACAACGCTATTTCCTGTTTTGAAAATCAGAAAAATGAAACGTATCACAGAGGTTCTGAAAAACTGGTCCGGTTCTGTCGGCGATGAAATCGCGCTGGATTTTCAGGACCGGCATCGCCGCCGCATTGTGTTGACGTCGAAGGGCGGGCTTGAGTTCATTCTCGATCTTGGTGAAGTGGTGGACTTGCGCGATGGGGATGCATTGCGCCTCACGTCAGGCGAGGTTGTGCTCGTGCGGGCCGCTCGCGAGGCTCTGATGGAAATTGTCTGTTCCGATCCGTTGCATCTTGCGCGCATTGCCTGGCACCTCGGTAACCGGCATCTGGCAACCGAAATTGATATGGGCTCGCAGACATTGCGTATTCATGCCGATCATGTGATCGCCGATATGGTGACGGGCCTCGGCGGCGAAGTGCGCGCGCTTGATGCGCCGTTCAATCCCGAAGGCGGGGCCTATGGCCAGGCGGCAAATGCCGGACAGGCACAGGCTCACGGACATCACCATCACGATGATGACGATCACGACCATGATCACGGGCATCATCATGGTCACAGCCACGCACATCATCATGGATAGCGGGGCGCTCTACCGTTTAATGACATGGCTGTCGCCGTCTTATCCGGTGGGTGCGTTTTCTTATTCGCACGGGCTTGAATGGGATGTGGAAGAGGGACGCATCCATGATGCCGCGAGCCTGATTGATTGGTTGAGAGATATTGTCGAACTGGGTGGCGGTTTTAATGACGCTGTGCTGCTGGCTCATGCATGGCGGGCGGCGGAGTGCGGCGATGATGCTGCTCTGCTCAATGTTATCGAGTATGTATTGGCGTTTGCGGGCACGGCGGAGCGGCGCATGGAGACAGCGCATCAGGGCCGCGCCTTTTGCGATGTGACCTGCCGCACATGGGGAGCTGCGACGCTGACAAAGCTGATGATGCTGACGGATGAACCGATTGCCTATCCTGTCGCGGTCGGCGTTGCTGCGTCGGATCACGAAATGGCATTGATGCCGGTGCTGGAAGCCTATGGTCATGGCTTCGCGGCCAATCTGATTTCAGCCGGTATTCGTCTTGTGCCGCTCGGTCACAGCGACGGGCAGCGCGTGACGATGGCGATCGAGCCTTATGTAGCGGCAACCGCAGCGCGCGCAGCAGCAGGTGATCTGACACAGATGATGAGCACTACAATCATGGCCGACATGGCCTCGATGAAGCATGAAACACAATACACAAGGTTGTTCCGGACATGAGCACATCTCCTAATGGTCCTTTGCGTGTCGGCATCGGCGGCCCTGTCGGTTCGGGCAAGACGGCTTTGATGGAGGCGCTCTGTGCGAGCTTCCGTGACCGCTTTGATATTTGTGCGATTACGAATGACATTTATACGAAAGAGGACGCGGCCATTTTGATGCGTGCCGGTGCGCTGCCGGATGAGCGTATCATGGGTGTGGAAACAGGCGGTTGTCCGCATACGGCGATCCGCGAGGACGCCTCGATCAATCTGGCGGCGGTCGCGGAAATGTGCGCGCGGTTTCCGAAGCTTGATCTCATTCTGATTGAAAGCGGCGGCGACAACCTTGCCGCAACCTTCAGTCCGGAACTCGCTGACGTCACTATCTATGTGATCGACGTGTCGGGCGGCGAGAAAATTCCGCGCAAGGGCGGGCCGGGCATCACGCGGTCGGACCTTCTCGTCATCAACAAGACGGATCTGGCACCCATGGTCGGAGCCTCGCTCGAAGTGATGGAGAGCGATACCAAGCGAATGCGTGGCGAGCGGCCTTATGTTTTTACCAATATGAAAGCGCGTGACGGGGTTGATGTAATCGCTTCGTTCATTCAGAAGCGCGGTGGACTCTAAGTCTCTGGCGAGTGGCGGAGAATTGTAGCAGCGCCATTGCCAGATCAGGCTTGGCCGGTGAGTTCTGCGCGGAACCTGATGTGTTGCAATGTTTCGCTTGAAGATTCGCCTGCCAAATGGTCAATTTCCTGTAGGTCAAAACAGGGGGTTGAACCGATGACTTCACTACTCAAATTTTCGACATTTGTGAAAACAGTGCTTCTCGGTGCCGCCTTCGCGGTGGGTGCCGTTCAGATGGCCGAGGCGCGCGACAGTGCGCTCGTCCTGCCGGTTGATCCGGTTTTGGGTATGTCTGGCAAAGACGGCGACCGCCTCGACGGGACGATTAAATTTTATTTTGGTGCAACGGTACATCCCAAAGTGACGAAGACTTTTGGCAATTTCGCAACCAACAAGAAAACCAATTCATTCGGTAAATCGGATAATGACGCCTGCAACTGGGCCATGCTTTCAGCGCTTTTGGCGTTACAGGAGCGCGCAAAAAACGAAGGCGGCAACGCGGTCGTCAACATCGTGAGCAATTATAAAAAACAGGTCAAATCCTACGACAAGGAATTTGAATGCCATGCCGGTGCCTTCGTAACGGGTGTTGCGCTCAAAGGCGATGTCGTCACGATCAAATAATGACGTAATGACGTAATGACGTATGGATCGGGTGGTCTCGTATCGGAGCGGCCTGAGAGGGAGACGCTGTGAGTTCTGTCATTTATGCTGAGTCTTGGGCGGCTTTTATCTCGAAAGGTCCGGAGGCCGGACCGCGTCGTTTGGGGCAGAGCGAGGACGACAGCGTGATACCGGCAGGGCATCGTCGTCGCCTCGGGTCTTACAGTCGTATGGCCGTCACCTGCGGGTTGAGTGTGGCGGGCGGAGAAAATTCCGATCTGGTTTTTTGTTCGCGCTATGGCGATATTGATCTCGCTTTCGGGCTTTTGAAATCGCTGGCTGATGAAGAGCTGATGTCGCCGACGGCTTTTTCGCTCTCTGTTCACAATGCGGTTCCCGGCGTCATGGATCTTGTGCGCAAGAGCCGCGTCGGGCACACGGCGATTGCGGCAGGTCGCGAGAGCTTGTCGGCGGGGCTTGCGGAGGCTTATGCGAAACTTGCAGCACGGCCGGAGCGGACGATCACGTTTGTCTTTTCCGAAGGTGAGATGCCTGCAGAGTTTAAACCCTTTGCCGAAGAAAAAGGTTACGGGCTGGCATTGGCGATGACTTTGTCAACCGTGTCGTCGGAGCGCGCGCTTTGCGAGATTGTTTTGTGCAAGGGTGATGACGCGGGGACGCTTCAGTCACCGTCGTCCGAAGTTTTGGCGGGACATATGATGTCAGTGCTGGAAGCTGAGACGCAGATGCCGGAACTGCATTGGCGCTCGCGCGGTCTTTCCTGGTCAATGCGGCGTTGTGTCGATGCAAGCGTCTGAGAAGGGGTCACGCATCGAGCGAGCGTGGCGTCTCGTCTGGACGGGATTGGCGTTTGCGTCATTCGGCATAGGTGGCCTTATTCTGACATTGACGGCCTTTCCGCTGATCAATCTTCTGGTGCGGGACCGCGAGCGGCGTGCCGATCTTGCGCAGGGCCTCGTTCATTATACCTTCCGGTTGCATGTCCGTTACATGACGCTTTTCGGGGTTGTCAGTACCGAGATGATCGGCGTGGAGAAGCTTGCTGGCGACAGGGGTGTATTATTCGTTTCGAACCATCCCTCGCTTCTTGATGTTGTTTTCCTCATCTCGGAAATGCGGCGTGCCCAATGCATTGTGAAAGGGGAGATTTTCGATAATCCTTTCATGCGCGGGCCGGTGGTTGCGGCCAATTACATCCGTAATGACGGCGATGCGGAAAAGCTTATCGAGGATTGTGCGCGCGAGTTGGCTGCGGGAAAAAATATTATTATTTTTCCGGAAGGGTCGCGCACAGTGCCGGGGGAACCGCTGAAACTTCAGCGCGGGGTCGCCAATATAGCCGTCAGGTCCGGCGCGCCGATCCGTCTTATAACCATCGGGTGCGAGCCTCCTTCGCTGATGAAGGGGCAGAAATGGTATCAAATACCGCACGTCCGGTCACATTTTACGATTACCGTTCATGGCCTCATTGAAATGAACCGATTTATGGGCGATTCTAGCCCATCGGTAGCTGCTCGGCACCTCAATGCGCATTTAGCTGAGCAATTTAAGGGGGGCACTGGTGTTGAACGGACTTGAGGACCGTATCCGGCATCTCATCGTCGATACACTTAATCTTGAAGACATCAAGGCTGAGGACATTGGACTTGATGAGGCGCTGTTTGGGGACGGTTTGGGGCTGGATTCGATCGACGCGTTGGAAATCGGCGTCGAGATTCAGAAGGCGTTTGGTGTCAAAATAGATACGCAGGACGAAAAGTTGTCGAGCTATTTCGCCAATGTGAGGGCGCTTGCGCAATTTGTGTCGGAGCGGCGTGCGGCGCAGGAGCAGGCGATATGACACGCGAGGAAATTGACACAAAGCTCAAAGAGTTCCTTGTCGATCTCTTCGAAGTGTCGCCGGATAATGTCACGGAAAGTACCCTTCTGTCGGAAGATCTTGATCTCGACAGTATTGACGCCGTCGACCTCATTTTGAAATTGCAGGAATTCACAGGCCGCAAAGTGTCGTCGGAGCAGTTCCGCTCCGTCCGCACCGTGGGCGATGTCATAGATCAGGTTCATGCGCTCCTCAGCCAGGCGGCTTGATTTCGGGGCGGCCCTTCTCGCGCTGACAACGCTTTTGTTTCCGATGCTGGCCGCTTTGTCGATGCAGCGGTTGGGGCCTTGGCCGGTGGTCGGGGCTTTGATCGCGGTTCTGTTGTTGCGGGTGGTTTTTCCTGCGGCGGCTGGCTCGCCTGTTGCCATGACATTTGCGTTGCTGGTCGTGGCGGGATGCGAAATCGTCGTGAGCTTTTTCGATCCGGAACTTGCGGCGCGGCTTTATCCCGTCTTTATGAACCTGACCATGCTGGTGGCTTTTGCCGTGACGCTATGGAAACCGCCGACCATGATCGAGCGCTTTGCGCGCATCAGCGATCCTGATCTTGACGATCACGGCGTTGCCTATACGCGCAAAGTGACGTGGGTGTGGATTGCGTTTTTTGTCTTCAACGGAGCGCTGGCCCTCTGGACCGCACTCTACGGGACATTGCTGCAATGGGGCGTTTATAATGGCGGCGTCTCCTATGGTCTGGCGGGGTTGCTTATGGGTGTCGAATATATGATCCGGCGCATTGTGCGCCACCGGAAGTCTTTGCAATGACGGGCGCGGCCTGGTCATTTCTGGATGCGTTTGCGCCCGGCGCTGTGATGGTGCGCCGCAGAGACGAAGGAATCACGGCGCGTGACCTGCGTGTGGAAGCCGCGCGGCTTCGGGCCTTGCTGATAGAGGGTCGCGCACCCGTTTTTCTCTATTGCGAAGACAGCGGAAATTTTCTGGCGGGGCTCATAGCGGCATTGAGCGCGGGACGCGACGTGTTTTTGCCGGGTCATGCGGCACCGGGTTTTCTTGCTGAGATCGGGGCGACGGGCGCACAGCTTCTCACCGATCAGACAGAGCTTGATGCGGATGCTACTTTGATTGCCGTCAGGGTGCAGGCTGCATCAGTCGCTCCCGCGCCACTGACGATTGATCCTGCTGCACATATCGCGTTCTTTACATCCGGCTCCACCGGCGAACCGAAGACCTGTATCAAAACGCAGAACCAAATTTTGTCAGAAGCCGCCATGCAGTTGGCACTTTGGGGTGCGCCGCATGGGGCGGTCGTCAGTACGGTTTCGCATCAGCATATTTACGGTCTTTTGTTCCGGCTGTTCTGGCCGCTGATGGCGGGCAAGCCGGTTGATGCTTTGCGTCAGGACATGTGGGAGGATGTTGCGTTTTATGCGCGCGAAGGTTCCGTTTTTATTTCCAGCCCCGCGCATCTCAGCCGTATTCCGGACGGGTTGGTGCTCCCCCATAAGCCGCAGCGGATATTTTCGTCCGGCGGGCCGTTGTCGTTCGCCGCGTCGCGCGATGCGCGTCTCAAGCTCGGTCAGGTGCCGATCGAAGTTCTGGGCAGCACGGAGACCGGCGGCGTTGCGTGGCGTCAGCAGCATGGCGAGGGGGAGCATTGGACGTCTCTGCCGCAGGTTGAGGTCGCTGCGGATGCAGAGGGTGCTTTGTCGGTGCGCTCTCCCTTTGCCGGCAGTGATGGATTTATCGTGATGGGCGATCAGGTCACGATGCAAGCGCAAGGTCGTTTTTCGCTTCATGCGCGGCTCGACCGTATTGTGAAGATAGAAGGCAAACGCGTTTCTCTGCCGCGTGTAGAAGAAGCGTTGAAGACGATTGCCGGTGTTGTTGATGCTGCCGCGATTGACCTGCCGGAACGCAACGGCGCGCTTGGCGGGATTGTTGTTCTGGCGCAGAGTGGGCTTGCGGAGTTGAAAGCTCTCGGATCGTTCCGATATTCACGTCAGATCAGGCGTCAACTTGGTACACGGCTTGAACCGATGGAGTTGCCGCGCTTCTGGCGCTTTGTATCGCGCGTGCCGGAAAATGCGCAAGGCAAGCGCGTGGTGACGGACATGCGGGCTGTTTTTTCGGGCACGCAATCCGATATGCCGGTGATAGCGAGCTGCATGATCGGCGAGACCGTTGCCGAATATTCGCTGGAACTGAACAAGGATCTTCGCTGGTTTGACGGACATTTTCCCGATCAGCCGATCCTGCCAGGTGTGGCTCAACTTCACATAGCATCATTGCTCGCAGAAGAGGCGTGGGGATTTGTGGCCACAGGCGCGGAAATGGCGCGTGTCAAATTTCGTCACGTTTTGCAACCGGGTGCGAAGGTTCAGCTTACGCTGACACGGACCGGCGTTGAACGACTTTATTTTCGTTATCTGCTGGATGGTGAAGTGGCGGCGAGTGGCGCTATCAAAGGCATCGAGGGATGAGCTTTCGCGTTTGTGCCCTTCTGCCGAGTTACAAACATGTCTCCGCACTGGATCGCATTGTCGGACGGTTGTGCGATTTTGGGCTCGATGTGATTGTGGTCGACGATGGCAATGAAGCAACCGTCGCGCGTGAGATCGCAGATATTTGTGCACGGTATGACGATGTGCATCTTCACCGACGTGATGTGAATGGTGGCAAGGGCGCGGCTGTGCTCGACGGGATGCGGCTTGCGGCATCGCTCGGCTTCACTCATGCGTTGCAGATGGATGCCGACGGGCAGCATGATATTGAATCCGTGCCGGATATTCTCGCAGCAGCGGAGGCGCAGCCCGATGTGTTGGTTACAGGTGTGCCGGTTTTCGACGCGAGCGTGCCGCGCGGGCGGCTTGTCGGTCGTTGGATCACGCATGTCTGGGTATCGATCAACACATTGTCGTCGCGTATCATTGATACGATGTGCGGCTTCCGTGTTTATCCGTTGGTGCCGACTCTTGCCGTTGCGGACAGTGAGCATCTTTCTTTGCGCATGGGTTTCGATACCGAGATTGTTGTGCGGCTCGTCTGGCGCGGTGTGCAGGTTGTCACCGTACCTGTGCGCGTAACATATCCCGACGGCAATCATTCCAATTTTGTGCTGAAAGAAAATATCGGCGTCTCGGCCATGCACGCGCGGCTTTTTTTCGGCATGTTGTGGCGAGCCCCGTTTCTGCTGTGGGCGCGTGTTGCCGGTCGGCGTGAAACGCAGACGCATTGGGCGACGCTTGGCGAACGTGGAAGTGCTGCGGGATTGCGCTTGCTGGCTATGACATTTCGCTTGTTCGGCCGTCATGTTTGTCTGGCGCTGATGTCTCCCGTCATCATTTTCTTTTTTGTCACCGGCGGTGTGCAGCGCCGTGCCTCCATGGATTATCTTGATCGTATGTGGCGTGCGGGCGGATTGAAAAAAAAGCCGGGCTATCTCGCATCCATCAGGCACTTTTTCTCGTTCGGCACGGCAGCGCTCGACAAACTCGCAGCATGGACCGGTAATATACCGATCGAGCATATTGATGGTGTTTCTCCGAGTATCTTTGATGTGGTGCGTGAAAGCGGGAAAGGAGCCTTCATGCTGACGGCCCATCTCGGGAATCCTGAAGTTATTCGTGCCATCGGCAGTTTGCACAAACGCTCGCGCGTTAATGTTCTGGTCCATACAGCTAATGCGATGAAGTTTAACGCGATGATCGAAGCTTATACCAAAAGCTCGACGATGCGCATGATTCAGGTGACACATGTGGGGCCGGATACGGCGATCCTGCTGCAAAATGCCGTTTCCAATGGTGAGTTTGTCATCATCGTCGGTGACCGTATTCCGGTCACGGGCGATGCGCGCATTTCATGGGCGCAGTTTCTGGGCGATATCGCGCCTTTCGCGCAAGGTCCGCATATTCTGGCGTCTGTTTTGAAATGTCCGGTCTATCTTCTTTTTTGTGTGCGGACCGGCGCGCGGCACAAGATTTTTTATGAGCTTTTTGCCGATCAGCTTGTTTTGCCGCGTAAAGACCGCGAAACAGCGCTGCAAGCCTCGGTTCAGCGCTATGCTGAACGGCTCGAACATTACGCAAGGCTTGCGCCGCTGCAATGGTTCAACTTCTATGATTACTGGCGGCCGAACGGACTTGTTCCGCCTGTCCGAAATGAAAAGAGCGAGTGATGACCCGATCAGAATTCACAATCGGTGAGACAGCGCTGACTCTCGAGGATGTCTCGGAGATCGCACTCGGACGTTTGAGCGTGGCCGTCAACCGCGACACGGCCTTTCGGGCGCGTATCAAAGCGTCGGCAGATCATGTGGAGCGGACGCTTGAGCGCGATGGCGTGATCTATGGTGTGACGACGGGCTATGGCGATAGTTGCACTACCGGTGTACCGGACGAATTTGTGACGGCACTGCCATTGAATTTAATGCGGTTCCATGGCGTAGGGCTTGGCCGTATTTTGTCGGCGGAGGAAACGCGAGCGGTGATGGCTGTGCGTCTCGCCTCGCTTTCCCATGGCTGGTCGGGCGTCAGCACCGATCTCATTGATCTTCTGAGCGAGATGCTGCGGCAGGACATTTTGCCGATGATACCGGCGGAGGGCTCGGTTGGCGCGAGCGGGGATCTGACGCCGTTGAGTTATATCGCGGCGGCGCTCGTCGGTGAACGTCAGGTGCGCTATTGCGGCGAAGAAATGCCTGCGGCGGTGGCGCTGGTGCGGGCCGGTTTGAAACCTCTGGTGCTGCGTCCGAAAGAAGCGCTGGCCATTATGAACGGCACGGCGGTGATGACGGGGCTCGGGGTGATTGCCTTTGTGCGCAGCGCACGTCTCTCGGCTTTGGTCACGCGTCTGTCGTCGCTCTCCTGTCTTGTGCTCAAAGGTAATCCGGCGCATTTCAACGAGCGCCTGTTCAGCGCAAAGCCACATCCGGGGCAGGCGCGTGTCGCGGCGCGGATGTGCGAGGATCTTTCAGCTTTCGCCGCACGCCACGAACCTTCGCGCTTGCAGGATCGTTATTCCATTCGCTGTGCACCGCATGTTATCGGTGTGCTCGAAGACATGTTGCCGGTGTTCAGGACTATTCTTGAGACGGAAGTGAACAGCGCCAATGACAACCCGCTCATTGATCCCGAGAGCGGCGACATTCTGCATGGCGGACATTTTTATGGTGGGCATGTCGCTTTCGTGATGGACGGTTTGAAAACGCTCGTCGCCAATCTTGCCGATCTGATGGACCGGCAGATGGCGCTGATAGCAGATACGAAATTCAGCAATGGTCTGCCCGCCAATCTGTCCGGTGCGCAAGGGCCTCGCGCGGCAATCAATCACGGCTTGAAAGCATTGCAGATTGCCATGTCGGCATGGACAGCCGAGGCGCTGAAACTCACCATGCCGGCAAGTGTGTTCTCGCGTTCGACCGAATGTCACAATCAGGACAAGGTGTCGATGGGAACAATCGCGGCGCGTGATGCTCTGCGCGTGTTGGAACTGACCGAACAGGTGGCCGCGGCGCATTGTGTGGCATGTTTGCAGGCATTGCGTTTGCGTCAGCGCGACGGCGACATCGTGACAGATGATCTGTCACCGGCGCTCACCGGTTTTGTTGCGGAATTGGGATCGCTTGTGCCGTTTATTGATGAAGACAGACCGCTTGACGCCGTCCTGCGCCATTTGTGCGCCACGTTTACCGATCAGTCTTTCGATACGAAGTGGGATAGCAAATGAGACGAGCCGGAAATTTGTTGGGCGGCGTTGTAGTTGCAGCGGGTCTGCTGCCTGCTGTGGCGCTTGCCGCCTGCCCGCCGCCTGATGCGCTGAAGATTTCAGAATTTGAGCGCAGCTTCGTGCAGGAAAAGCATGTATCCGGCCTCGACAAGCCTTTGCGTTCGCAAGGCGAGATGAGCGTCAACGAAAATGAAATCATCTGGCATATGAAAAAGCCGTTCGATGTCAGAACAGTGATGAACGCCACGGGTATCACGCAGTCGGTTGACGGTGCTGCGCCTGTTCCGGTCGGGCCGGAATCTTTGAACATCGCAGGCGGCATCGCGAAGTCGATGGCGTCGATCATGCGCGGCGAGTGGTCTGCGCTTGCGCAGATTTTTGCAATCGACAAGAACGCTGAGCAAGGTGACGGCGATTGGGCGGTGTCGCTTGTGCCGCATGATGATCGCCTCGGTGCCCTGATCGGCAGGATTGTGGTGCATGGTTGCACGGATGTGTCGCATGTCGATATTGTGCGGCCCGACGGTGACAGCGAGAGCATCAGTTTCGGACCTGTGAAACCATGACCTTCCGGCACCTCGCGGTTGTCGCAATACTGCTGACATTTTCTCTGTCGGCCGGTTTTGTTGCGACGCGCATCGCGCGGAGTGTCGATACCAACATTCTGTCCTTGTTGCCGGGTGACGCGAAAGACCCTGTGGCGGCCGACGCGATGCAGAAGGCGAGTATGGCGGCCTCATCGCGCATCGCCTTTGCGATCGAAGGCGGAACGGCGACTGGGCGGGGCAAGGCGGTGGCGGCGCTGGAGGCGGCGCTCATCGCTTCGGGACATTTCCGTTCGTCGACGGATGACGGCAAGGGGCTTTGGGTCTGGCTCTTTGCGCATAGGACAGACCTTATTTGTGCAGATGATAAAGCAAAACTCGAAGCAGGGCAGGGCGCGAGCGTTGCTCAGGCCGCGTTGCTCGAATGGTATGCGCCTATGTCGTCTGCGCGCGGCGCGATGATTGCGTCCGACCCGATGCTGCGGACAAGTCGGCTTCTTAGCTGCCTGTTACCGAAGGGCATGGCGACGATGCCCAGGGGTGATGCGCGGATTGTATCGGGCAGTCTTATCGGCCCCGCCTACAGTCTTGATGTGCAGGACCGGATTGCGGCGATTGTCGAGAAGTGGAAACAGGAAGCATCGTACAAAGATTTGCAACTGAGCCGTGCAGGCGCAGTCTTTCATGCGGCTTATGGCGCGGAACATGCGCGAGCTGAAATGTCGCTGATCAGTCTCGTCACCACCGTCGCCGTCTTGCTCTTTTATTGGGTGATGTTTCGTTCCCTGCGCGCGCCGCTCATCGCCGTCGGCATGGTGACGTTCTCGCTCACTGTCGGATTGGCGGCGACGCTCCTGGTCTTCGGCAGTGTTCATGCGATGGCGCTTGTCTTCGGGGCGGCACTGATCGGCATGGTGGTCGACTACACGACCTATTATCTGGTGACGGGGCTCGCGCATCCGGATTACTCTGTGGCCGAACGCAAAGCGCAGATATACCGGCCATTGACGCTCGGTATGCTGACATCGGTTGCTGCTTTCGCCGCGCTTTTTTTCTTTCCTGTCGCGGCCTTCCGCCAGATTGCACTGTTTGGCGGCGTCGGGCTTGTTTCGGCATGGGTCAGCACCTTGGTTCTGACGCCGGTTGTCGAAGGCCGCCCCATGCGTGTCGGGCCGGGAGCGTTGATGGCAAAGACATATGCGGGCCGTTTTCTGGGGTCTGATTTTTCAGGCCGTATGCTCGTCGGTGTTCTGCTCGCCTCGCTCGTTATTGTTGTGGTGGCTTTGCAGCGTGGTGAGACGCTCGACGATGTGCGCCGCTTTCAAGCCCCGTCGTCGCAGCTTGTCAAAGAGGAAGCGCATATCCGTTCGCTCATCGGCTTCGCGCCGACGAGTTCCTTTATTCTCGTGCAAGGCGGCTCGCGTGACGAGGCGACAATGCGGGAAGAAAACCTGCTGACCCGATTGCAGGCGCAAGGTCAGGGCGATGCCGTGATCTGGGCGGCCAGCCGGTTCGATCCGTCGCAAACCATGCGCGCTTATGATCGGGATCTGATCCGGACAAAACTGATCGAACCTTATCTGGGCGGTGTGCTCGATGCTCTGGGCGAGGGACGTGCGGATGCTTACGCAGCGGCAAAGGATGCAAAGCCCGTCGCGTCGCCCGCTTTTGTGGTGGGCCTGCGCGGTGAAACGGGGACGACGTTCTGGTCGGTTGTGCCCGTGAGTGACGGGGCCCTCACATTGCCGGACGTGGCGGGCGTGAGACTTGTCAATCCGGCGCAGCGTTATTCCGCCCTGTTGGAGCTTTACCGGACATTGGCGACATATGGTCTGGCCGGTGCCGTGGCGGCAACGGGCGTTATGCTGCTTTTCGTGTACCGTAGCGTCGCCAGTCTAAAAATCCTTATGCCGACGGTTCTGGCACTTCTCGTTTCGCCTGCGCTTCTCGCTCTGGCCGGTGTGCCTTATTCGTTTTTCTCGGTCATGGGCCTTTTTCTGGTTGTGGGTGCGGGTGTTGATTACGCGATTTTTCAATGGGAAAATCCGGGTCAGGAGGGTGACTGGACGCATGTTGGCATCGTGCTGGCTGCCTCCATGACCTGTATTTCCGTGGGACTTCTGGGTCTTAGCTCTGTTTTGCCGGTGCGCAGTTTCGGGCTTACAGTAGCAGTCGGAATTTTGATTTCTCTGCTATTGTCGCCACTTGTGAGAGTATCATTCGTAAAAGACTTGTTTGGGGGCAAACATGGCGACTGATGTTGTGGTAATCGGGGCGGGGCCGTCCGGATCGGTGGCTGCTGCCATGCTGGTTGATGCGGGGCTGTCGGTCGAAGTTTTGGAGCGTACGCATTTTCCGCGTTTTTCCATCGGTGAGAGCCTTCTGCCGCAGGCAATGGAATGGCTCGACGAAGCGGGATTGTTGCAGGATGTGGTCGAGGCCGGATTCCAGCACAAGAACGGTGCGACCTTTCGCTGGGGCGAGCGCGAGGAGAGTTTTGACTTCCGCGTGAAGTCGAGCAGCGGCTGGGGCACGACCTATCAGGTGCAACGTGAGAAGTTCGACCTGATTCTGGCCAGAGGCGCGGAGCGCAAAGGTGCGCGTGTGCAGTTCGGTCAGACTGTTGTGGCCATGAAGCCGCATCCGACGCGACCAAGTCTCACTGTGCGTGATGAGGCAGGCAGTGAACGTGTGATCGAAACGCGCTTTGTCCTCGATGGTAGCGGCTTTGGCCGTGTGCTCGCGCGGTTGCTTGATCTTGAAGCACCTGTTCCCGTTCCGCAGAGAATGTCGGTCTTCACGCATATGAAAGACAACATTCCGCACGGGTTGCATGATCGTAACAAGATCATTGTCACCATCAACGAGAAAAATCCGGAAATATGGTACTGGTTTATTCCGCTGGCGGATGGTTTGACGTCGGTGGGTGTCGTGGGGCGGCCGGAGCATCTGGCGCCGTATGGAGGAACACGTGAGGAGCAGTGGACCAATCTTGTGGCCCAATCAGGTCGAATGGCAAAGCTGCTCGTCAATGCCGAGCGCGTACGCGATGTCGGCGAGATTTCGGGTTATGCCTGCAAAGTAAGTGCCCTGAGCGGCGATGGTTACGCGTTGCTTGGCAATGCCGGTGAGTTTCTTGATCCGGTGTTCTCGTCGGGCGTTACGATAGCGTTGAAATCAGCCTCGCTCGCCTCGAAGCTCGTGGTGCGTCAGCTCGAAGGCGGAAAGCCGGATTGGCAGCGTGAATTTGCAGAGCCTCTGGGGCGCGGCATTGAGACTTTTCGCGCCTATGTCAACGGCTGGTACGATGGCAGTTTGCAACGTGTGATTTTCGGAACGCCGAACGATCCCAATAAGGTCAAGCTGATGATCACGTCGGTGCTCGCGGGCTATGCATGGGACGAGGAAAATCCGTTTGTGAAGCAGCCGTCGAAATATCTCGGCATGTTGGCCGAGCTTTGTCGATGAAGATCTATCTTGTGGCCTGCGTGATGCTGGCTGTCGCGACCGGCGTGACGGGGTGTGCGTCAGGCCGTGAAAGTGCGGCGCAGTTGCAGCCTCTGGCACCGGGCGTCACGCTGAGCTTGCCCGCAACTCCGGCATTCGGCGATGGCGACGATGTTATGCAGCTCGTGCAAGCGCGGTATCAGGGACATCAGCAGATGTTTCAATCGCTGATCCGTTCAAAAGCGGATCATTTTACTGTGGTGATGTCTGTGCCGTCAGGACCGCGTATCATGCGGATTGACTGGACGAAGGGTGGCGTCACGGCAAAAAAAGAAACGCTCGCTCCGGGCGGACTTTCACCGGAGCGGATGCTGGCAGACCTTATGCTTGTCTACGGATCGGCTGATGATGTGCGCCGTTCGATCGACGGTGCATTTTTTATTGAGACTTATCGGACAGAGCGCAAAGTGATTAAAGATGGAAAACTGCTGATCATGGTGGCGCGACCTAAAGGCGACGTCTGGAACGGACGGGCATCGCTTATCAATTATGCCTTTGATTATCAGTTGATTATCCAGAGCCAGCGAGCAACGGATGATTGAATATCTGGAATCACCTATTTTCTTCACAGCGATGAACACCGCCAATGCGCTTGGCGCGAATTGGCATGAGGTCGCGACAAATCTTTTTGCGGGTGACCGGCGTGGACTTTCGCAGACCGCGACGATTGCTGATGGTCGTTCGGTGCCGGTAGGGGCGCTGCGTTTCGACCTTGAGCCGCTCGCCGCGCCGTTCGCGCATTGGGAGAGCCACAATAACAGATTGGTCATGCATTGTCTGAAACCGCTGATGCAGAGTATTGAATGGGCCAAGGACAAATTCGGTGCAAGGCGCGTCGGCGCTGTGATCGGCACCAGCACGTCGGGCATCAGAAGTTCTGAAGAGGCTGTTACGCAATTTGTGAAAAAGGGCACATGGCCGGATGGATTTGATCTCCGTCGGCAGGAGATGGGCGATGCGTCATCGTTTGTTGCCGACGTGACGGGTATCGGCGGTCCCTATTACGGCATTTCGACAGCCTGTACATCGGGTGCGAAGGCGCTGGCGAGTGCGGCGCGTCTGTTGCGCAGCGGCATGTGCGATGCCGTGATTGCGGGCGGAGTTGATACGATGTGCAATCTGACGCTGAACGGGTTTTCGGTTCTCGATTCCATCGCGCCACAGCGCTGCAATCCGTTCAGTGCCAATCGCGATGGTATCAGCATCGGCGAGGGCGGTGCGCTGTTTCTGCTGACACGCGAAGAGGCCGAGCTACGGCTCGCCGGTTTTGGCGAGAGCGCCGATGCGCATCATCTGAGTGCGCCGGATCCTGAAGGGACAGGTGCGAAGGTGGCGATTGCAGAAGCGCTGTCCATGGCCGGTCTTTCGCCGCGCGATATGTCCTATCTCAACCTGCATGGCACCGCGACGCGGCTCAATGATGCAATGGAGGCGTCCGTCACGCATAGTATTTTTGGAAGCGACCTCTTGTGCAGTTCTACAAAATCGCTGACGGGCCATATGCTCGGTGCAGCAGGGTCGAACGAGGCCGGATTTGTTGCTATGGCTCTGCAGCGCGGCGAGGTGCCTCCGCATATCTGGGACGGCGTGGCCGATCCGGCTTTGCCGCGGATCAATCTTGCCGACCGGCTTGGTGAGAAGGTCAATGGGCGTTATATGATGAGTTGTTCTTATGCCTTTGGCGGTAATAACACAGCATTGGTTCTGGCGCGTTCGTAATGTCTGAAACGCTTCCCCCTGTAGAACACCTTGTAAGACATCGCGGGCAGATGTTGCTCATCGACCGGATCGTCGAGGCGGGCCCTTCGCATGTTGTCGGGGAAGTTCTGATTTCGGATGCCTCCCCGTTTTTTCGCAAAGGACACGGTGTGCCGGCCTATGTCGGGATAGAATATATGGCCCAGACGGTTGCGGGCTTCGATGGTGCGCGTCGTGCGCTCACCGGCGAGCCGCCCGCCATCGGCTTTCTGCTGGGAACGCGGCGCTACATCTCAAATGTGCGATATTTTTTAGCGGGCTCGCACCTGACGGTCAGGGCCGATATGGTGTTCAATGAAAACGGCATGGCGGTCTTCGATTGCGTGATTAGTGTCCTCGGTGAAGAACTGGTGAAGGCATCGCTCAGTGTTTACCGGCCGGAAAACGGGCAAATGGAATTGCCGGAGGGGATTGCGTGACAAAGTCGGGCTCAGAAAAATCAATCCTCGTGACGGGTGCGAGCAAGGGCATCGGCAAAGCGATTGCGCTGCGCGTCGCGCGTGCGGGCTTTCCGGTGACCGTGCATTACGGACAGGATCACGACGGCGCAGCGACAACCCTCAGCGCGATCAAGGTGGCGGGCGGCGAGGGGCGCATCCTCGGCTTTGATGTGGCGGACCGCGCCGCGACGAAAGCGGCACTGGACGCAGACATTGCAGAGCACGGAGCCTATTGGGGCATTGTGCTCAATGCGGGCATCGCGCGCGACAATGCATTTCCGGCGCTTGAGGGTGATGACTGGGATCAGGTTCTCACGACCAATCTCGATGGATTTTTCAACGTGATTCATCCTCTCACCATGCCGATGATCCGGCGGCGCGATGGCGGGCGCATCGTCACGATCTCGTCGGTGTCAGGCATTATCGGCAATCGCGGTCAGGTTAATTACAGCGCAGCCAAGGCGGGCATCATCGGTGCGACCAAGGCGCTGGCGGTCGAGCTTGCGACGCGTAATATCACGGTGAATTGCGTGGCGCCCGGCGTCATTGAAACAGCGATGATCGAGAAAGCGCCGGTTGAGGAAATTCTGAAAATGATTCCGATGCAGCGTCTCGGCAAAGTCGAGGACGTCTGTGGCATTGTCGCTTTCATTTTGTCGGACGAAGCAAGTTACATGACGCGGCAGGTTATATCAGTCAACGGAGGGATATGCTGATGCGCCGCGTGGTTGTGACAGGCATGGCAGGTATGACGCCGCTCGGTGATAACTGGCCCGCGATCCGTGCGGCTATGCATGAGGGGCGCAGCGGTGTGCGCTATATTAAAGAATGGGATCACCTTGCCGATCTCAATACGCGGCTTGCGGCCCCCGTCGATTATTTCGAACATGAGAAGATTTTTCCGCGCAAGAAGATGCGCTCGATGGGGCGTTGCGCCGCCCTTGCCGTGAAGTCGGCGGAGAACGCGTTGAAAGATGCGGGGCTGCTCGACGATCCCCTGCTGAAGTCCGGTCGTGTCGGTTGTGCCTTCGGTTCGTCTTATGGGTCGACGGAACCGACCATAGGCTTCGTGAGATTCATGGAGACGGGTATTGCGACGGGCCTCAGCGCGATGAGCTATATCAAAATGATGAGCCATACGGCCGTTGTGAATGTCGGCATTTTTTTCGGGTTGCGCGGGCGTGTCATCACCACATCCTCGGCCTGCACGTCCGGTTCGCAGGCCATCGGCTATTCCTACGAGGCGATCAAGTACGGCCATGCCGAAGTGATGATCGCGGGCGGTGCGGAAGAACTCTGCCCCACCATGGCGATTGTATTCGATACGTTGTTTGCGACGAGCTGCAAGAACCACACGCCGGATAAATCCCCGCAACCTTATGACCAGAACCGCGACGGGCTCGTCATCGGTGAGGGCGGCGCGACGTTGATCCTTGAAGAGCGCGAACATGCGCTGGCGCGTGGCGCGACGATCTATGCCGAGCTTGTCGGATTCGGCACGAATATGGACGGGTCGCATGTCACCGATCCCCAAACCGAGACGATGGGCTGTGCGTTGAAGCTGGCGCTCGCTGACGCAGCCATTGCGCCTTCCGCCATTGATTTTGTTAGCGGTCACGGCACGGCGACTATGCAGGGTGATATTGCCGAGACGCTGGCGACATCGGATGTGCTCGGGGCCGATACGCCGATCCATTCGCTCAAAGGTTATTTCGGTCACACGCTCGGGGCCTGTGGCGCGATTGAAGCATGGCTTGTGATCGAGATGATGCGCGACGGAAGTTTCGCGCCGAATATCAATCTTGATCAGGTGGACGAGCGTTGTGGTGAGCTTGATTATATCCGGGGTTCATTCCGTGAGATTGATGCCTTGCATGTCATGTCGAACAATTTTGCCTTTGGGGGCATCAACACGTCCTTGATTTTCAAGCGCGTGTGATGGTTGTGTCCGGCAAAACGGGGTGGGGTCAGCTTCTGATCGAAAGACGATTGGCGCGGTTTGTGCTGATTTGTCTTGGCATCTGGCTCAACGCTGCCGACGCTTTGGTGACGGCGACGATCATGCCTAGTGTCGCAGCGGACATCGGTGGCTACGCTTATTTTGCATGGACGACTTCGGCTTTCATACTCGGGACGATTGTTGCGGGCGCAAGCGCTGGACTGGTGTCGTTGCGCACTGGTCTCCGCTTCAGCATGGTCGCGTCGGCACTTGTCTATGTGGTGGGTTGCGTGATCAGCGCAGTGGCCCCTGAGATTTTTCTCTTTATTTTCGGTCGTCTCTTGCAGGGGCTCGGGGCGGGTGCGGTGGTCGGGCTTTGCTATGTGGCGATCGGCACTGTTTTTCCGGAAAATTTATGGGCGCGGATATTGGCGTCGGTGTCGGCAATCTGGGGTGGCGCGACATTGCTCGGTCCGTTGATCGGCGGGCTCTTTGCCGAAGCAGGTCTCTGGCGTTGGGCCTTCTGGTTCTTCGCGGTTCAGGGTATCGGCTTTGCGATTGCGTCGGCCTTTCTTCTTCAAGCTGTGAAGCCTGATGAAGCCGCAGGCAAATTGCCGCTGCGCCAGCTCGTTATGCTGACAGGCGGCATCGTTGCGATTGCGGTGGCGGGGCTTCTCGCCGATGTGACTTATGCCATCGCGCTTGGCCTTGCGGGCTTTGCTCTGTTCGTTGCCTTCGTGCGCGTTGATGCGCGGGCTCCGTCGCCGCTCCTGCCGCGTTCGACGCAATCCTTCGCAACAGCGGCGGGCTCTGGGTATCTGATGATCTTTGCCATGTCAGTGAGTGCGATCACGCTCTCGGTATACGGCGCGGCGATCCTGCAGGCGGTGTTCAATGCGAGCCCGTTATTTGCGGGCTATATTCTGGCGATTGAATCTGCCGCATGGACTGTGACGGCGCTCGCCGTGGCAGGACTTAAAGTGCGCTGGGAGAGTTTGTTTCTGAAGCTGGGCGCCTTGTCGGTGCTCATTGCTTCCGTTCTGCTCGCATTCACAATGGAGGCAGGCCCGCTTTGGGCGATTGCTCTGGCGGCTGCTTTTCTCGGCGGCGGCTTCGGGCTGGCGTGGTCGTTCATCACACGACGTGTCATCACGTCGGTACCGGAAGAGGAACGCGCTCTGGCGTCATCCGCTGTGCCCAGTATGCAGATGATCGGCTATGCGGCGGGTTCGGCAGTTGCAGGCGTCATCGCCAACTTTCTTGGGTTCGCCGAGGGGATTGATGCCGCGATTGCGAAGGTGATCGCATTCCCGCTTTTCATTTCATTCGTGCCGGTCGCCTGCGTTGCGGTTGTTGCCGCGTGGCGTCTGTCGTCGCGCCGGTTTGATTAAATCAACCCGCGCTCGGATAGTTCGTTTTTGATGTAAGCATAGTAGATCGGCGCGGCGATGACGCCGGGGATGCCGAACCATGCTTCCATCACCAGCATGGCGATGAGGAGTTCCCATGCGCGCGAACTGATCTGCGAGCCGATGATGCGGGCATTGAAGAAGTATTCGAGCTTGTGAATGACGACAAGAAAAACGAGTGAGCCGACAGCGGCATAGGCCGAGACACCGAGGCTCACGATGACGATCACCGTGTTGGAAATGAGATTGCCGATGACGGGGAGAAGTCCTGCAATGAAGGTGACGGCGATCATCGTTTTGACGAAAGGCAGATGGACGCCGATGAGCGGCAGGAAGATCGAGAGATACAGTCCTGTGAGGATAGTGTTGATCAGCGAGATACGGACTTGCGCGAAGACGACGCGGCGGAAGGATGTGCCGATCATTTGCGCGCGGCTGAGGAGCGCACCACGCAGCGGCGGCAGGCTCGACGGTGGCGCGGCGGGAGGTGCCATTGCGGCAAGGCCGCCGATGACAGCCCCGACAATGATGTGAAAGAGAAAACGCCCGAGATTTTCACCGAGACCCTGCAGCGCACCGGCATTGGAGCGCAGCCATTGAGAGGCCTGTGTCTGCCAGTCCTCGGCGCTGGCCGGAATATATTCATACGTCCATATGGGGAGGTAGGTTTTTGCGGCCTGAACAATCTCGGCCATCTTGCGCAGCAGGATGACGACGTTGTCGGAACTGTCCGTGAGCATCGAGGTGAGGCCGAGTGCGGCGGCGGTGACCAGCAGGACGAAGGCGATACTCAGAAAGACAAGTGCCGCGATCTTGCCTGTACGATGCGAAAACCCGCGACGGCGCACGATGGGCGCGACGACATGGATCAGTTCATAAACGAGAACGCTTGCGATAAAAGCCGGCAGCAGGCCGAGCGCCAGCACGGCATAGAGCGCGACGGCGGCAAGGCCGAAAGAGACAAGATCGAGATAGGGCAGGCCGGAGGCCGGAAAGGATTGGCCCGCAGGAAGTTGCGGGGCAGGTGTCGGTTGGGCCGTCATCGGTCTTCTCCTGGCAGGCGGGGGGAGTTTCGCCGGGGAAGACCATTGTAGCAGGCCGCTGAGCGAAGCCTAGACATGTTAAATGGCAGAATTGGCAAAGATTGCCGCTGGAGGCTTGATCCGCTAGAAGTGGCCTCAATTCATCCCTCAAAACTTATGAGCGAGCGGCAGATGGCCTCTTATCAATATGTCTATGTCATGGACCGGCTGTCCAAGACCTATCCCGGTGGCAAGCAGGTTCTGAAAGACATTCGTCTGTCTTTCCTGCCCGGTGTCAAAATCGGCGTGGTGGGTCTCAACGGTGCGGGTAAATCGACGCTTTTGCGGATTATGGCCGGCGTGGACCAGGACCATACGGGCGAGGCATGGGCGGCCGAGAGTGCCAAAGTGGGCTATCTCATGCAGGAGCCGGAGCTTGATCCGACATTGGACGTGCTTGGCAATGTGATGCTGGGGGCCGCTGAAAAGAAGGCGCTGGTTGATCGTTACAATGAACTCGCCATGAATTATTCGGACGAGACCGCCGAAGAGATGGCGAAGCTGCAGGATATTATCGACGCGCAGAACCTTTGGGATCTCGAAAGTCAGGTTGAGATGGCCATGGATGCGCTGCGCTGCCCGGATGGTGCGGCGGATGTGTCTCAACTGTCGGGCGGTGAAAAGCGCCGTGTCGCGCTTTGCCGTCTTCTGCTTGCGGCACCCGACCTGTTGCTCCTCGACGAACCGACCAACCATTTGGATGCGGAGTCGGTTGCTTGGTTGCAGAATTATCTGAAGGAATATACCGGCACCGTCGTTCTCGTCACCCATGACCGATATTTTCTCGACAATGTGACAGGCTGGATTCTGGAACTCGACCGTGGTTCGGGTATTCCCTACGAAGGCAACTATTCCTCATGGCTTGAACAGAAGTCGAAACGGCTGGAGCAGGAAGGTCGTCAGGAAGAAGCTGTGCAGCGCACGCTCGCCCGCGAATTGGAATGGATACGTCAGAGCCCCAAGGCGCGTCAATCGAAGAGCAAAGCACGTATCAATGCCTATGATGAATTGCTCAACGAAGCTGGCAAGCAGCAGGACGGCAAGGCGCAGATCATCATTCCGGCAGGTCCCCGTCTCGGGGGCGTCGTGGTCGAGGCCACAGGCCTCTCCAAAGCCTTCGGTGACAGGTTGCTCATTGAAGGTCTGTCATTCCAGCTTCCGCCGGGTGGCATTGTCGGCATCATCGGTCCGAACGGCGCTGGCAAGACGACGCTCTTCCGTATGCTGACGGGTCTGGATACGCCCGATGAAGGCACGTTGAAAGTCGGTGATACGGTCGTCATGGGCTATGTGGATCAGAGCCGTGATGATCTGACGCCGACCAAGACGGTCTGGGAAGAAATCTCCGGTGGCACGGATATTATCGAGCTTGGCAAAACGACGATGCCGAGCCGTGCCTATGTCGGAGCATTCAACTTCAAGGGCAGCGATCAGCAGAAGAAGGTCGGACAGCTTTCGGGTGGCGAGCGCAACCGTGTGCATCTGGCCAAGATGCTCAAATCAGGCGCGAACCTTCTCCTTCTCGACGAACCGACAAACGATCTCGACGTCGACACATTGCGGGCGCTGGAAGATGCGCTGGTGGCCTTTGCCGGCTGCGCCATTGTGATCAGCCATGATCGCTGGTTTCTCGACCGTATCGCGACGCATATTCTGGCCTTTGAAGGCGACAGTCATGTGGAATGGTTTGAAGGCAATTATCAGGAATATGAAGCCGATCGTAAAAAGCGCCTCGGTGCGCAGGCGGAAATTCCCCATCGTATCAAGTACAAACGTTTCAGCCGCTAAGGCGGGGCAAACAAAAACGGCGCGAGGTGTTCCCCGCGCCGTTTTTATTTTGTTTGGTCTCACGCTTATTTGGCAGCGTCGGCGCTTGCGACCTTTGTGGTCAGATCGTTGATGAGCGCGTCGAATTTGCCACCATTGTTGGCGATGACAGAGGTGAAGGAGGAGCGCTGTTCCTGCGCGAGCCAGATGCCGACGACATTGACGTCGAAAATGCGGTATGCGCCTGTTGCGTCTTTCACCAGCCACCACGTCACTTTGACGGGCTCGCGGCCATTGGTGAAGTTGATCTGGCTGTCAACGAGGGCTTGATTGGTGCCCTTGGCTTGTGAGCCTGTGACCACGAGCTTTTCATTATGATAGTCGGAAAGGCGCGTCACATAGACTTTGATGACGAAAGTGCGCACCAGCGTCAGGTATTTTGCTTTTTGTTCCGGTGTCGGCAGGCGGACATACTGGCCGAGCGCGAAGGCCGCGATTTTCGGCATGTCAGCATTCGCATCGAGCAGGGCACCGAAGGCGGTTTCCCTATCGGCGCGGCCCAAGGTTTTGTTGGAAATGATGTCGATGGCCTTGACCGAGATTTCGTTCACAAAGGCTTCGGCGGCGGCGTCGCCTGCGGCGGCAGGCAGCGTTGCTGCGAGGCTTGCCGTGATGAGGGTCAGCGCGAAGGCGAGGGGCGCGAGAAAGCGGCGCATAGGACGTGCGGTAGTCATTGCATGATCTCCAGTGCCCGTGTTGTCACGGTGGTCGTTATAGCCACGCACCAATGTGCGAGGGGAGGGGGGTAGCGGGCTGCAGGCTCTTCGTCTACTGAGGAGAAACAGCTTGCGGCTCGTTTGTGTCGAAATTTAGGTTGTCGATGTCGGGCAGATTGTCGACATCGGACTTGCCGTTGTTGATCTCGTTATTGCGACTCTGGCGATAAAGACTGCGCACGGTTGAGTAGAAATCAACCGATGTGCGTTCGATCTGGTCGAGTGTTCCGAGATTGCGTGCGCGCACGTCGATGCCGTTCAGCACTGCGCGCGTGACCGGCACGGTATAGGGGCCGTCCCAGTAAATATAGGTCAGTGGGTCGAACAAGCTGTCGCCGAAATAACCGATCAGATCACGCGGCGGGGAAGGGCCGAGAATCGGCACATAGAAATAGGGACCTTCGGGAATACCATAGGTGCCGAAAGTCTGGCCCAGATCTTCGCGGTGCTGGGGGTAGCCCCAACCGGTCGCGGGATCGAAAATGCCCAGCACGCCGACCGTCGTGTTGATGCCGAAGCGGGTCGCGTCTGAGCCCGCCTGTGACCATTGCCCCTGTAGGCTGTCATTGGCTACGACAACGAAGCTGCGCAGATTGTCGAGCACGTTGCGCACGCCCTGTTTGCCGCGATCAGGGATGACCCCGTCATACCAGGTGGCGACCGGTTTGATCAGGATGATGTCGAAGAAGCGGTTTAGCTCGAAGAAATAGCGGTTCAACGGCTCAATCGGATCGTTGGCTTCTTTATAGGCCTGAACGGCGGCAGGATTGGCCGGATCGGGTCTTGTAGCGCAGGCGGCGAGCGAGAGCATGAGGGCGAGCCCTGCCACTTTGGCGCTTTGGTTCAGGATCCGTGCAACCGAATTCATATTATGGTCCGTCATTTAGCCTCAGGCGGCGGCGGGGGGAGCCTGCAAGTTCGATCAGGGGGGTGATGCTGTCTTGAAAACGCCGCAAGACGACTGTGGGCTGCACGGATATTCGCATATTCGTGCGCCCGAAAGTCTGCAACCCCCACGACCTTGCTATCATAGAGGGCGGTCAGTAACCAGCATGACTGACAGGCGGGCGTCTCCCTGTTATGTGACTGTTGCGTAAAAAGCACTAAAAATCCCGCACAATTCCTCTTGTATTTAGACATAAAGATATGTTTATATTATTTCATCGAAGGGAGCAATGACGATGGACGAACTCTTGGCAGGGCTGCGAGCGGCGGGTGAGCCGACCCGACTGCGTCTGCTTGCCATTTTAGCCAAGAGCGAACTTACAGTCACCGAGTTGACGCAAATTCTCCGCCAGAGTCAGCCGCGCGTCAGTCGCCATCTGAAGCTTCTTTGCGAAGCCGGCTTGCTTGATCGTTTCCGTGAGGGGAGTTGGGTATTTTACCGGCGCTCGCAGAGCGGGGCGGGTGTGAAGCTCGCAGGTTTGCTCACGGGTCTTATTCCGGTTGATGATCAGACTATCGCGCGTGATATGGAGCGGCTCGATGTGGTGCGCAACGCGCGTTCGGAACGGGCCGCGGAGTTTTTCCGCGTCAATGCCGATCAATGGAATCGCATCCGTTCGCTGCATGTGGCCGAGGCGAGTGTCGAACAGGCCATTTTGGAATTTGTGGGCGGTGCGCAATCCGTCGGTCATTTTGTCGATCTGGGCACCGGCACGGGGCGCATGATTGAACTGATCGGGCCGAAGGCCGAGACAAGTCTCGGTATTGACCTCTCGCCGGAAATGCTGGCCTTTGCCCGCGCCAAGCTTGATCAACTGGCGATTGAGCATTGCTCGCTGCGTCAGGGCGATCTTTACGATCTGCCGCTGGCCGATGGAGTGGCCGATCTCGTGACGTTGCATCAGGTGTTGCACTATCTCGACGATCCGGTTGCCGCAGTCAGCGAGGCCGCACGTATATTGAGGCCCGGCGGGCGGTTGTTGATTGCCGACTTTGCGCCGCACGAACTGGATTTCCTGCGTGAAGAGCAAGCACACCGTCGTCTGGGCTTTGGCGAGGACGAAGTCAAAAGCTGGTTCGGTGCCGCTGGTCTTCAGGTGAGTGAAACGCGGCGTTTGTTGCCGCCGGAAGATGATGAAGGTGCAAAATTGACGGTGGTAATCTACGCCGCCGACAAGCGGGCAGAGAATAAACCGACAAGGTCGCAGAGACGTCCGGAACTGGAAGGAACAGGCGCATGAGCGAAATAATAAAGAAAAGCGTAAGCGAACAGGCAACACAGGTCTCGTTTGAGTTCTTTCCGCCGAAGACACCGGAGATGGAAGACAATCTCTGGCGCTCGATCCGTCGTCTTGAGCCCTTCCAGCCGGAACTTGTCTCCGTCACTTATGGGGCTGGCGGTTCCACGCGCGAGCGTACGCATGGCACAGTGAAGCGCATCGTGCAGGAAACAACGCTGAGGCCGGCAGCCCATCTCACCTGCGTCGGTGCGTCGAAGGGAGAGACGGATGATGTGATCCGCGCCTATTGGGACGCGGGTATCCGTCACATCGTCGCCTTGCGCGGTGACATGCCGGAGCTTGGTGCGCCCTATGTGCCCCATCCGCAAGGCTATCAGTCAACACCCGACCTTATCGAAGGTATCCGCAAGATTGGCGACTTCGAAGTGATCGTCAGTGCCTATCCGGAGAAACATCCGGAGTCACCTTCGCTTGAGACCGACATTGAATTGCTGAAGCGTAAAGTGGGAGCCGGTGCGACGAGGGCGATTTCGCAGTTTGTATTCGACACGGAAAAACACACACGCTTTCTCGACAAGGTGCGCCATGAGGGGATCAACGTGCCGCTCGTGCCGGGCATCATGCCGACGACGAATTTCAAGGGCACGAAGCGCATGGCCGAACGCTGCGGCGCGTCGATTCCAAAATGGCTGGATGATTATTATGTCGGTCTGGATGACGAGCTTGAAACACGCAAGTTGATTGCGGCCTATGTCGCGGCCGAGCAGGTGAACCGCCTGCGCGCCTACGGCTTTGACCGCTTCCATTTTTACACGCTCAATCAGGCCGATCTCACTTTTGCGATCTGCAATGTATTGGGCATCCGCAGGCATCCGGTGCTCGCATCTTCGCCTGCGGCATAAGGAATATGAGAATGACCAGAGAAGAACGCATTGCGCATCTGAAGAACGAAATCAAGCACCGCGTGCTCGTGCTGGACGGGGCCATGGGTACGATGATCCAGGGCTACAAGCTCACCGAAGCGGATTTCCGTGGCGCGCGTTTCAAAAATCACGACCGCGATCTGAAAGGCGACAACGAACTTATCGGTCTCGTGCGCCCTGACATTCTGCGCGACATTCACCTCGAATATTTCCGCGCCGGTGCCGATATTGCCGAGACCAACACATTCGGCGCGACAGTCATCGCGCAGGCGGATTACAAGCTCGAATCCGTGTCCTATGAAATGAATGTCGAGAGCGCGAAAATTGCGCGCGAGGCCGCTGCCATTGCCGAGAGTGAAACGCCGGGTCGCGTTTGCTATGTCGCGGGTGTGCTGGGGCCCACCAACCGCACGGCGTCGATCTCGCCAAAGGTGAGCGATCCGGGCTTTCGCAATGTCACGTTTGATGAATTGCGCGAGGCTTACAAAGAGTCGACGCGCGGCGTCATCGAAGGCGGCTCCGACCTCATTCTCGTTGAAACAATTTTCGACACGCTGAATGCGAAGGCCGCGCTCTTTGCCGTGTCGGAAGTGTTCGATGAACTGGGTTTTGAATTGCCTGTGATGATTTCGGGAACGATCACCGATATGTCGGGTCGGCTTCTTTCCGGTCAGACGCCGGAAGCCTTCTGGAACTCCGTATCGCATGTAAGGCCCTTTTCCATCGGCCTCAACTGTGCGTTGGGTGCCAAGGAGATGCGCCCCCATGTTCACACGCTGTCGCGCATCGCGGGCGTCAATGTAAGCGCCCATCCCAATGCCGGTCTGCCGAACGAGATGGGCGAGTATGACGAGACGCCGGATCAGATGGCGAAGCTCGTCGGAGAGTTTGCGTCATCGGGTCTGGTCAATATCGTGGGTGGCTGCTGCGGCACAACGCCGGGGCACATTCATGCTATTGCCGAAGCGGTGAAGAAGTTGCCGCCGCGTGATATGCCTGAAATAGAACCGCGTTTGCGGCTGTCGGGCCTTGAGCCTTTTACCGGTGCCTGATCTGAATCCCCGACGCCTGATACAAATCAAAGAGTATTTGAGATGACTCAATCGACAGCCAATTTCATCAATATCGGTGAACGAACCAACGTGACGGGTTCGGCCAAGTTCAAGAAGCTCATCGTGGAAGGTCGCTACGATGAAGCCTTGACCGTTGCACTTCAGCAGGTGGAGAGCGGCGCGCAGATCATCGACATCAATATGGATGAAGGTATGCTCGACAGTGAGGCGGCGATGGTGCGCTTCCTCAATCTCATTGCGGCAGAACCCGATATTGCACGCGTGCCGATTATGATCGACTCGTCGAAATGGTCGATCATAGAAGCCGGTTTGAAATGCGTGCAGGGTAAGGCGATTGTGAATTCGATCAGCCTCAAGGAAGGCGAGGAAGCCTTCCTTGATCATGCGCGCAAAGTGTTGCGCTACGGCGCGGCGGCTGTCGTCATGGCTTTTGACGAAGACGGTCAGGCTGATACGGTCAATCGCAAGTTCGAGATTTGCGAACGTTCCTATCGCCTGCTCGTTGATAAGATCGGCTTTCCACCGCAGGATATTATTTTCGATCCGAATATATTTGCCGTCGCCACCGGTATTGATGAACACAATAATTACGGTGTCGAATTCATCGAAGCGACCCGGCGCATCAAGCAGAACCTACCTCATGCGCATGTCTCGGGCGGTGTGTCCAACGTTTCTTTCTCCTTCCGCGGCAACGAGCCTGTGCGCGAGGCGATGCATTCGGTGTTTCTCTATCATGCCATTCAGGCGGGCATGGACATGGGCATCGTCAATGCCGGTCAGCTTGCGATTTATGACGAAATCGAACCTGAGCTTCGGACACGCGTCGAGGACGTGATCCTTAACCGTCGCGCCGACGGCACAGAGCGCCTGTTGGAAATTGCCGAACGCTATAAGGGCGATGCAGGCAAGAAGAAGGAAGAGGATCTGAGCTGGCGCGAACTGCCGGTCAATGAGCGCCTCACTCATTCGCTCGTCAAAGGCATCAATGCCTTTATTGAGGAAGACACCGAAGCCGCGCGTCAGGTGGCGCTGAAGCCGCTTGACGTCATCGAAGGCCCGCTGATGGACGGTATGAATGTCGTCGGCGATCTCTTCGGCTCAGGCAAAATGTTTCTGCCACAGGTGGTCAAGTCCGCCCGCGTGATGAAGCAGGCGGTGGCTTATCTGATGCCTTTCATGGAAGAAGAAAAGCGCCGCACAGGCGCCGAGCAGAACAAGGCGGCTGCGCGCATTCTTATGGCAACCGTCAAAGGCGATGTGCATGACATCGGCAAGAACATTGTCGGCGTCGTGCTCCAGTGCAACAATTTCGAAGTCATCGACATGGGCGTCATGGTGCCCGCTGCGGACATATTGAAGCGCGCACGCGAAGAGAATGTTGATGTGATCGGGCTTTCCGGTCTCATCACGCCGAGCCTCGACGAGATGTGCCACGTGGCCGCTGAAATGGAACGCGAAGGCTTCTCCATCCCGCTTCTCATCGGCGGTGCAACGACGAGCCGTATTCACACGGCGGTCAAAGTGCATCCGAATTACAAGCGCGGTCAGGCGATTTATGTAACAGATGCCAGCCGCGCGGTCGGTGTTGTCTCGCAGCTCATTTCCGAGAATACCAAAGTGAGTTATATCGACGATGTGCGCGCTGAGTACAAGAAAATGGCAGCCGCCCATGCCAATGCGCGCGAGAACAAAGAGCGCCAGCCGCTGGAGGCCGCGCGTGCGAACCGTCTGAAGATCGAGTGGGAAGGCTACAAACCCGTGAAACCCACCTTCCTCGGCACGAAGGTGTTCGAGGATTATCCGATCGAAAAGCTCGTGCCCTATATCGACTGGACGCCGTTCTTTGCGACATGGGAACTTGCCGGTCACTATCCGCAAATCCTGCAAGACGACAAGGTCGGTGAGGCTGCCCGCTCGCTTTTTGCCGATGCTCAGGAAATGTTGAAGCAGATGGTCGATGAGAAATGGTTGCGCGCCTCCGCCGTCATCGGCTTCTGGCCTGCCAATAGCGTCGGCGTGGATGACATCGAGCTTTATTCAGATGACACGCGCGCCGAAACGAAGGCGATGCTTCACTCGCTGCGTCAGCAGATGACGCGTGGCAAGTCGGATCGCGCGAATATGGCGCTTGCCGATTTTATCGCGCCCAAGGAAACCGGCATCGCCGATTATATCGGCGGCTTTGCCGTGACAACAGGTCATGGCGAAGACGAGGTTGCCAAAGCCTTTGCCGACAAGCTCGACGACTACAAGTCGATCTTGTCCAAGGCGCTGGCCGACCGTCTCGCCGAGGCCTTTGCCGAGCATATGCACGAGCGTGTGCGCCGCGAGTTCTGGGCCTATGCGGCGGACGAGACGCTCTCCAATGCCGATCTCATCGCCGAGAAATATCAGGGCATCCGTCCGGCGCCGGGCTATCCGGCGCAGCCGGATCATACTGAGAAAAAAACCCTGTTCGAGCTTCTTGATGCGGAAGCCAAGGCAGGTATCAAGCTCACCGAGAGTTATGCCATGTGGCCGGGCGCTGCTGTCAGCGGTTTCTATTTCAGTCATCCGCAGTCGGAGTATTTCGGCGTCGGGCGCATCGAGCGCGATCAGGTCGTGGACTATGCCGCGCGCAAGGGTATGACGCTCGCCGAATGTGAACGCTGGCTCGCGCCGCTGCTCAATTACATGCCGGGAGCGGAGACAGACGGCGCGGCGGCCTGAAACTCAGGCAATCGTCATTGCCCATTTCTCGGCTCAGATCAAACCGACCGTGATCGCGCTGACAAAGACGAAGGCAATGCAGGTGACGAGGTAACCAACGCGCATGGAAAAGGTCATTATGGCCTCCCGAAGTCATGTCCAAAGGGCTTGTCGCAAATACGCAGGCACATCAAACACATCACTGACTGGTCACAGGGAGGAGTCTGGCGCGTTTTCGTGGTTGCGCAAGACCCTTTTCGGGTGATGCTGGTCCACAACATTGTTGCTCTTTTGCATGAGGCATTTCGGGCGGAATCCGGCGCGATTGGTCTGCCTGTGTTCCATTTGCCCGTGTGGATAAAGCAGAACGAGCCGGTGCTTCCGGCACCGACTCGTTTCAGCTTTGCATTTTACAGTTGCTTAGGCGGTTTTCAGGCCGCCTGTACATCCGACAGGAACGTCTCGATACGGGATTTAAGGTCCGTGGACTGACGACCGAGATCGTTCGAGGCGGTCAACACCTGATCGGCGGCCGCGCCCGTCTCGGCGGCGGCGATCTGCACGCCTGAAATGGCGGAGGAGACTTCCGTCGTACCGGCGGATGCCTGCTGAATGTTGCCGGCAATTTCCTGCGCGATTTCAGCGGTCGCCTTGGCGGTCTGGTTCGCCAGAACCTTCACTTCGTTGGCGACGACGGAGAAGCCTTTACCTGCTTCGCCCGCGCGCGCTGCTTCGATGGTGGCGTTGAGGGCGAGAAGGTTTGTCTGCGCGGCAATGTCCTGAATGAGAACCACCACTTCGCCGATTTGTTCGGCGGTGCGGGCGAGTTGCTGCACTTTTTCGTTGGCACGGGTGGCCTTGCCGGCGGCATCGTCCGAGATCGCGGCCGAGCGGCTGACCTGACGACCGATTTCGCTGATCGAGGCGGAGAGTTCTTCTGCTGCGCTCGCAACAGTCTGCACGTTGACACCGGCCTGTTCGGCGGCACTCGCCACTGACGTTGCCTGATGGCTTGTCTTGTCCGATGTGGCGTTCATCGTGCGGGCCGTCTCTTCAAGGCTGCGTGAGCTGTTGGGGAAGTTGTTAAGAATGCCCGCGACTTCGCCTTCAAAAGACGAGACGAGCTTCTGCAAGTCTTCGGCGCGTTTGATGCGGGCTTCCTGCTCGGCGGTCTGTTCGGCGGAGAGCTTGTCCGCTTTGATCATGTTGTCGCGGAAAATGAGCACGGCCTGCGCCATGGCGCCCACTTCGTCGTGACGTTCGGTTGCCGGAATGTCAACCGTCTTGTCGCCGCCTGCGAGTTTGGTCATGGCGTCGGTCATGCGGATGATCGGGTTGGAGATGAGGCGCGTGAGCCAGAAGCCCATGCCGATGGCCGCGAAGAACGCGACAATCGTGCCGCCGACCTGCGTTGTCGTGGTGAGTGAAAAGTCGGCTGATAGAGTTTTCTGCGCGCCCTCAACATCGCCGCGCATACCGTTCTGCACGTCTTCGGCAAGTTTCTGCATCTCGTCCATTTCGGCCTGACCGGCACCGGCTACAAGCATGGCGCGGGCTTCCTCGACCGTGTCGGGATGCTGCATCAGTTTGATCTGCTTGGAAACGGGACCATTATACCAGGCTTCTGACAGGTCGCTGACCTTTTTCAGGGCGGCGACTTCGTTCTCTTCCATCGTGTCGGATTTCAGCATCTCGCCATAGATCGTGCGGAAGTCATCGCGGGCGGCTTCAAGGTCTTTCACGAATGACGGATCGTCAGCGGCCATGAAACCGCGCAGCGCGCTTTCCTGTGCGTTGAGGGCGCTGACAAGCTGGCCGGTGCGGATCGCTTCGCGCGACGAGTTCGACACGACAGTGGATGCCCTCTGGCTCAGGGAAATCATTGTATAGGAAATCGCGCCCACGCCGAACATCACGAGCAGAATGGCACCGAACGCAATGATGATCTTGCGCGAGATGGGAAGGTTCTGAAGCACGCTTGTCATGTTGTGACCTAAGTTCAGCTCTGGGGAAGGGTGCCGCGACGGGCGAGTTCATCAATGTTGACTTCAACCGTTGCTGCTCCGATCAACTCGTTGGTTTCGGGATCAACGATGGCAAAGCTCACCTGTTGGCGGGTTGATTTGGTTTCGTCGTCATATTCGGGTTCGTCGATCAGAATGGCGTCGTGACCCTTGGCGAATGTTTCTTGATATTTCGGTTCGTCGCCCTGCCAGTAGTCTGACGTCACCGACGACTGGCCGACATTCAGGCCCTTGGCGTCGAAGACAAAAATTTCGGTGAAGAGGCCGAGTGATTCAGCCTTCTTGCGGATGAGGAAAGAACTCAACGGGTTGCCCATGAGTTGCGCGATCAGCGGCTGCGACGTGTTTTTTGTCTCGTCCCGCCATTGTTTGTCGAACTTGTCGATTTCGGTCTGGTCAATGCCGGCATAGCGTTTGCTCTGCGCGTTGAGCGAGATGGTCGTGACGCGCGACGTGATGATCTTGCGTAGTTCTTCTGCGACCGTTGGCGTCAGTGCGGTAATTTTTTGAGGCGCGACGGCTTCGACGGACGCAACGGCGTCAGCCGCAAACGCATGTGCGGGCGAGAAAAAGACGGCAACGTAGAGGCCTGCCACGATATGTCGGAACATGTCCAAGATCCTGTGCCTGACCGGCTCACTTCTTCAGCCGGTTTCATGGGTCGGACCCTAGGTGTTTCGGACTAATCTTTTGTTCGGGACATCCAATGGTGTCGTTCAGTTTTTCTTAACCCTTGGCGCAATGCCATAGCCGCCTCCGCCCGGCGTCTCGATGATGATGGCATCGCCCGCGTCGAGTTCGCGCTGATCGGAACCGGCAAGATCAAGGACTTGTCCGCTGTGAAGGCGCAGCGAATTCCTGCCGCATTGTGCATCAGTGCCGCCGTTGAGGCCGAAAGGTGCGACGATGCGATGGGTCGAAAGGATCGAGGCAGTCATCTTGTCGCGGAAGCGGATGACGCGGCGCACACCGTCGCCACCGCGATGCGCACCCGCACCGCCTGAGCCGCGTCGGATCGAGAAACTTTCGAGGATGACGGGAAAACGCCATTCGAGAATCTCGGGGTCCGTGAGCCGCGAATTGGTCATGTGCGTGTGGACGGCATCCGCGCCGTCAAAGGTCGCGCCCGCACCCGCGCCGCCGCAGATCGTTTCGTAATACTGGTGGCGTTGATTGCCGAAGGTAAAATTATTCATCGTGCCCTGCGCCGATGCCATGACGCCGAATGCGCCGAACAAAGCGTCGGTCACGGCCTGGCTCGTCTCGACATTGCCGCCGACAACGGCGGCCGGATAGACAGGCGAGAGCATGGAGCCTTCGGGGATCACAATTTCCAGCGGCTTCAGGCAACCTTCATTCAAAGGAATGTCGTCATCCACCATGCAGCGGAAAACATAAAGTACGGCAGCGCGCGCGACAGCGGAGGGTGCATTGAGATTGCTTGGCAGTATGGCGCTCGTGCCCGTGAAGTCGATCCTCGCGCTGCGGGTGGCGGCGTTCACCGTCACTTTTACGCAGATTTTCGAACCGTCATCCATCGCCTGCGTAAAGCTCGCGTCCTTCAAGCGACCGATCACACGGCGTACACTTTCTTCCGCATTGTCCTGCACATGGGTCATATAGGCTTCGACTACATCAAGCCCGAAGTCGGATACCATCTTGCGCAATTCCTGCGCACCTTTTTCGCAAGCGGCGATTTCAGCGCGCAGGTCGGCGATGTTCTGGTCGGGATTGCGGGCTGGCCATTTTCCGGATGACAGAAGTTTGCGCATTTCGGCTTCGCGGAAACGGCCCTTGTCCACCAGCTTGAAATTGTCGATGAGGATGCCTTCTTCCTCGACGCTTTTGGAATGTGCGGGCATCGAACCCGGCGAGATGCCGCCGATGTCGGCCTGATGGCCACGCGCCGCGACATAGAAGAGTCGCGTTGCGTTGCTCTCGTCATAGACAGGGGCCACGACCGTCACGTCCGGTAAATGTGTGCCGCCGTTATATGGCGCGTTGAGCACGAAGATATCTCCCGGCTCCATGTCTGCGTTCTGGTCGATCACGGCCCGCACGCTCGCACCCATGGAGCCGAGATGCACCGGCATATGCGGCGCATTGGCGACGAGGCCGCCCGCGCGGTCAAAGACAGCGCAGGAAAAATCGAGCCGCTCCTTGATATTGACGGAGAAAGCGGTCTTTTCGAGTGTGAAGCCCATTTGCTCGGCAATCGACATGAAGAGATTGTTGAAAATCTCCAGCATGACGGGATCGACCTTTGTGCCGATCGCATGGTCGCGCCGCTTCGTCCTCAGCCGCGTCAGCATGATGTGATCGAGCGGTGTCACCTCCGCCTGCCATTCCGGCTCGACCACAATCGTCTGATGCGGTTCGATGATGATGGCTGGGCCCATGATCCTGTGTCCGGCGCTTAACCTGTCCCGCAAGTAGAGCGGCGCCTCGTGCCATTGTCCTTCGGTGAACATAGAGACAGTCCGCTCGGGCATTGCTTCTTTGGCATCTGATACGACGGCGGGCTTTGCTTCGTTCGCATCGGCATCGCGGCCTATGGTTTCGACGGTGAGCGCCTCGATGATGATCGGCTTTTGCTCGGCGATGAAACCAAAGCGTTTGCGATGGGCGGCTTCAAATGCCGCCTGCACATCTGTCAATGTGCCGTGGTCAATCTGGAGGCTCGTATCAGTGCCTGCATATCGCAGCAGCAGGCGTGGCACAGTTCTGATCTTTCCGTCCTCGATGCCTTGCGCGCGGACTTGCGCGCGTGTTTCCGCGTCGAGTTTGGTGATCGCCTTGGTCACATGCGCCATGCCGTCGGCGTCCAGTGCGGCTTCAATCGCGCGTTGGCGGCTGGCGCGAATATCGGCAAGGCCCATGCCATAGGCTGACAGGACGCCGGACAGCGGATGAAAGAAAATGCGGCTCATGCCGAGCGCACCGCCGAAGCAGGTAAGAGCATAGGCCCCCACATTATGTCCGCGTTGCACTGAGATCTTCTTGATCGCCTGCGCCATGTTTTCAACCGCGATGCGGATATAGCCATCGGCGACTTCTTCTGCCGGTCGGTCAAGTTGTGTGGCCAGCGCATTGAAGCCCGCGCGTACAGTGTCTTCATCAAGCGGTGTCTTGCCGTCCGCGCCGAAGACCGACGGGAAAAAATCGGGCTGCAATTTACCGACCATCACATTGGCGTCGGTGACGGTGAGCGGTCCGCCGCGCCGGTAGGCGGCAGGGCCGGGCAGAGCGCCCGCTGAATCAGGTCCCACGCGCAAACGGTCATGGTCATAATGCAATATCGAACCGCCGCCCGCCGCGACCGTGTGAATTTGCATCATGGGCGCGCGCATCCTGACGCCTGCCACTTCGGTTTCGAAACTCCGCTCCATCTCGCCGTCATAGTGGCAGACGTCGGTGGACGTGCCGCCCATGTCAAAGCCGATGAGTTTTTCGATGCCTGCAAGCCGCGCTGTCTCGACCGCGCCGACGACGCCACCTGCCGGGCCGGACAAGATTGCATCCTTGCCTTCAAACAGGCTTGCCTGCGTGAGCCCGCCTGACGATTGCATGAAGTAGAGTCGCACACTCTCGCCCAGCGCATCGGCAATGCGGTTCACATAGCGTTTGAGAATGGGCGAGAGATAGGCGTCAACGACGGTGGTGTCGCCGCGCGAGACGAATTTCATCAGCGGGCTCACGCCGTGGCTCGTTGAGATTTGTGTAAAGCCCAATTCGCGGGCGATCCCGGCGGCGCGGGCTTCGTGCGCGGGATAGCGATAGCCATGCATGAAGCAGATGGCGACGGCGCGGATGCCTTGCGCATATGCGGCGGAGAGTGCGGTGCGGGTTTCCGCCTCGTCAAGCGCTGTCAGCACCTCGCCTTCGGCGGTCAGGCGCTCGTCAACTTCTGCGCTTTGCTCAAACAGCATGTCAGGTTTGGCGATTTCAAGGCGGAAGAGATGCGGCCGGTTCTGATAGCCGATGCGAAGGGCGTCGCCGAAGCCGCGCGTGGTCAGAAACAACACGCGTCCGCCCTTGCGTTCCAGCAGAGCGTTAGTCGCAACCGTCGTCCCCATTTTAACGGCACCGATCCTCTCGGCGGGCAGGCGCGCGCCGTTCGCCACGTCCATCAGCTCGCGGATGCCTTGCAGGGCAGCGTCGTCATATTGCTCCGGATTCTCTGATAATAGTTTCCTTGCACGGAGCGAACCGTCTGGCTTGCGCATGACGATGTCGGTAAATGTGCCGCCGCGATCTATCCAGAAATCGTGGCACCCTGATTTTTTGTCTTGCTCGCTCATGTCTTGAAATTGCCATAAGCGGCGCAGGGGGCCAACTCTTCTCCTGTGGCCGAAAGTCACGGGGGCATGGCCGAAACTGCGGCAAGTTGCGGATGGTTCATCCTGCGTTGCGGAATTGGCGGGTGCGGGCCACGCTAAAAACCCCTAGACTTTTGTTATGTCCATTTGGGGAAAAATCGCAGGTGCCGGAGTGGGGCTCGCCGTGGGCGGGCCGCTGGGCGCGCTTGTCGGCGCGGTGGCGGGCCATCTCGTCATCGACCGTGCGCTGGCTGATAAAGAAGTCGTGTTCACCGTCGCGCTGATCGCGCTGTCGGCCAAAATGGCAAAGGCCGACGGCGAAGTGTCAGACGCCGAAATCCGCGCCTTCGAAGAAGTGCTGAAAGTGCCGGAGGCCGAGCGTGCCAATGTTGCACGGGTCTATCGCATCGCGCAGCAGGATGTGGCGGGCTTTCAGGTCTATGCCGAACAGGTCGCAAGGATCTATCGTGGTGCGCCGGCCATGCTCGAAGACGTGCTCGACGCACTCTTTCATATTGCCAAGGCAGATAAATATATCCATCCGGCGGAACTGGATTATCTGCGGACTGTCGCGGATATTTTCGGTTTTTCCGAAGTGGAGTTCGCCCGTATCCGCGCGAGTCATCTGGGGGCAGACAAGACCGACCCCTATCTCGTGCTTGGTATCACGCCCGATATTTCGACCGACGATCTGCGCAAGGCCTATCGCCGTCTTGTGCGCGAGAACCATCCCGACACGCTGATCGCGCGTGGCGTGCCTAAGGAACTGGTGTCGATTGCGAACGAAAAACTTGCCACCATCAACGTGGCTTATGAAAAGATTATGAAGTCGCGGGCTGGCTAGACGAAAGCGCTAGGCGAAACCGGCGCTTTGATCTACCAAGTGCCAACTCCCCATCCGGCTTGAAGTCTCTCCCGCATGACCCGCCAGCACCTCGCCTTTATGATGTTCATCAACCTCGTCTGGGGTTTTGCGCTTATTGCGTCGAAAGTGGGGCTTGATCACTTTCCACCGATGATGTTCACGGCTTTCCGTTTCCTGCTCATTATCGCCGTGCTGTTTCCCTTTCTGCGTCTGCATGAAGGGCGGATGAAGCAGGTGCTCATCATCGCGTTTTGCGCCGGACCCATGGGCTTTGGGTTTTTCTTTGCGGGTCTCTCGCTGTCCAATCCGTCCGTCGTCGCTGTTGTCAGTCAGCTTGGTGTGCCGTTTGCCACCATCATGTCGGTGGTCTTTCTCGGCGAGGCGGTGCGCTGGCGGCGCTGGCTCGGCATCGCCTTGTCGTTTCTCGGCGTCATGGTCATCAGCTTTGATCCTGTGGTCTTCCATTTCTGGACGGGCGTTCTTTGTATTGTCATTTCGGCGCTTATCGGGTCTGTCGGAACGATCTTCCAGCGCCAGATCAAGAATGTCGGCGTCTTCGAGATGCAAGCATGGATTGCGATGGTTGCAGGGCCCGTGATGCTCGCCATGTCGCTCACCTTTGAAAGCCATCACTGGGAGATAGTAAAATCCGCGTCATGGCTCAACTGGAGCGGTGTGCTCTACACGGCCTTTGCCTCAAGCCTCATCGGACATGCAGGCATTTACTATCTGCTGCAACGTTACGAGGTCACGCAAACCGCGCCGCTGACCTTGCTTTCGCCGATTATCACCGTCATCTTTAGTGTCTTATTGCTTGGCGACGTGGTGACCACGCGAATGCTTGTCGGCGCGGCAATGGCGCTCACAGGCATTCTCATCGTCTCGCTGCGCGAGAAACATATCGTTGCCACGGGGCCGTAAAGTGTGGCCCGACCATGAGGCCAAATGATCCCCGTCGAGCTTCGTCCCTCGCCCAATTTCAATGACCGGCCGCAGCCGCCGGTGATCGACATTCTTGTGCTGCATTACACAGGCATGGGCAGCGCCGAAGCCGCGATCCTCCAGCTTTGTTCGCCGGAGGGCAAAGTCTCATCGCATTATGTGGTGGATGAGAGCGGTCATGTGTTGCGCCTCGTCGACGAGGAAAAGCGCGCGTGGCACGCAGGTGTGTCAAGCTGGGCAGGTATCACTGATCTGAACGGCCGCTCTATCGGCATCGAGATCGTGAATGGCGGCCATGACGGCGGATGCCCGCCTTATCCCGATGTGCAGATGGTGGCCGTTGAAAAGCTCTGTCAGGAGATTGTCTCACGCCACGCGATCATGCCGCGTTCGGTTGTCGCCCATTCCGACATCGCTCCGGGGCGCAAGGCTGATCCCGGCGAATGGTTTGACTGGGCGCGTCTGGCGCGGGCCGGTGTCGGTGTCTGGGTGCAGCCGCAGCCGATTGTGGACGGTCCGGTGCTTCAGCTTGGCGACCGTGGCGATCCTGTGTCGGAATTGCAGTTTCGTCTGGCAAATTACGGTTACGGGATTGAAGTGCTCGGTGTTTATGACGAGCGCACGCGCGTTGTTGTCGAGGCGTTCCAGCGCCATTTCCGGCCTGCGAGAGTTGACGGCGTGGCCGATCTTTCGACAGTGGCCACGCTTCGTCTTCTTCTTGACGTGGTGTGATCCTTACGGGATCAGCAACACACGACCGACCGCCTGTCGGCTTTCGATATATTCATGTGCCGCCGCCGCGTCTTTCAGCGCAAAGGTCTTGTCGATCACAACCTTCAGCTTGCCTGCCGCTGCATCGTTGATGTGGTTCTGGATGTTGTCATGCACGCGGTCGGAGAAAATTTCCGCGCCGAGGAAAACGCCGGACAGCGTCTGGTTGCCGCCCATCATGGCAGACACATCAACCTTGGCGGGGTCGCGTCCGGCCTGACCGACGAGTGACACGCGACCGCGATAGGCAAGAGAGTCGAGTGACTTCTGCAACGTCGTTCCGCCGACCGGATCAACCACGAGGTTGACGCCCTTGTTATCGGTGAGGCGCTTTACTTCCGCGACGAGATCTTGGGTCGTGTAGTTGATACCGTGATCCAGGCCGAATTCTTTTAAGGCGCGCAAGGCGGGCATCGCTTGATGCTGTGGCGATAACGGTCGCGCCTGCGCGTTTGGCGAGCTGGATCGCGGCGATGCCGACGGCACCGGCACCGGCTTGCACCAGCACGGTCTGGCCCGATTGCAGATGACCGAACTCGAACAGGCAGTCATCCGCCGTGCCGAAGGGAACGGGAATGGCGGCGGCCTGTCGGATGTCGAGATTGTCCGGCACATGCCAGGCAGTGCGGGCAAAGACCGAGCGCAGTTCGGCGTGCGATCCGGCAAAATTCACGGTAGTGGCTCGGTCGCCGACCTTGAAGTCGGTGACTTCGGAACCCACTTCGATGACTGTGCCTGCGGCCTGATAGCCGACGATATGCGGACGGGTGGTAAGTTCGCCCCCTGCGCGGTTCAGCGTGTCGCCGCCTTCGATGCTGACGGCTTCAACCTTGATGACGATGCCTTGCGGCAAGCAGACGGGATCGGCCACGTCTTCATATTTCAAAACGCTGGGCGGGCCGTTCTCGTAATAGACAGCAGCTTTCATCGGGTGTTTCCTTGATCTGGTAATTTTACGTTATCGCTATGTCGGGGTGATGGTGCGGATGCGCAAGCACCTGACGCGGATAAACTTGACGTCAACTGTCTATGACCCCTATGTCCATGAGGTCAGATGGCCGGATGGCCGCTGGGGCGCGCAAGCGTCACAGAGGAAAGTCCGGGCTCCACGGAAACACGGTGCCGGTTAATGGCCGGCGGGGGCGACCCCAGGGACAGTGCCACAGAGAACAGACCGCCTGCGTTTGACGCAGGTAAGGGTGAAACGGTGCGGTAAGAGCGCACCGCGCGACCGGTAACGGAAGCGGCATGGCAAACCCCACCGGGAGCAAGACCAAATAGGGGCGGCGCGCCGGATCATAAGTCCGGTAAACCTGTTTCCGGGATGCTGCCCGGGTTGGTTGCACGAGGCGTCTGGTAACAGGCGTCCCAGATGAATGGTCATCGCCCGCAAGGGTACAGAACCCGGCTTACAGGCCATCTGACATTTCTTATTTGCCTCGTTATCAGGCTGTTTCGCCCCGAAATCGTCGTTTTGAGGGCGGATATAGGCGCTGTCTGCCCGCTTTCCGGTTTCGAATACTTGGAGAAGAATTGTTCTTCTTTTGTTCTGTGGTATTCGGAGTTTTTATCGCCTTACAAGTCCGCTGAAATCGGCTCCAATCCCGCTGAATACCTAGTGTTTCCGTTGACGCCCATGTAAACCCATGGTATCCCATAAAAACCCGTATTGTGTCGGTATCGGCCTAGCCGGTGCCGCCTCTGCGGTGGACACAGGGTGAACCCGTGCGGTGCGGGTGCCCAACAGGAAATGAGTGCTTCCTATGGAGTCGTTCCGGGGGCGGTTCACGAACAGGATTGATGCGAAAGGCCGGGTTTCCGTGCCCGCTAAATTCCGCACGATCGTGATCGCTCAGGGTCTGAACGGCATCATCTGCTCTCCCTCTTTCAAAGGCCCTTATCTCGAAGCGGGCGGTCCGGCCTACGGCGCCATGCTCGATCAGGCGATTAACCGTCTCGGCATGTTCACCGACGCCCACGACAATCTCGCCGCTGTGCTTTACGGCGAAAGCCAGGACCTCTCGTTGGATGGTGATGGCCGTATCGTACTGCCCGAGGACATGCGCATTCACGCCAATATCAAAGACGAAGCGGTGTTTGTCGGCCTCGGTGCGCGTTTTCTCATCTGGGAGCCCGGCGCTTACGAACAGTTCCGTCTCAACGCGTTGTCGGACGCAAAGGCGCGTGCCGATTTGCTCCAGCCTGTAAATCCCGTTCGTGCGAACGGCGGTGAGGCATGAGCCACCCCGCGCATATTCCCGTCCTGCTCGATGAAGTGCTTGCGGCGCTGCAACCGAAAGACGGCGGCCTCTATGTCGACGGCACATTCGGTGCGGGTGGCTATACCAGCGCCATTCTCGGCAGTGCCGATTGCGCCGTGCTCGCGATTGACCGCGACCCCAATGCGATCCTGCGTGGTCGCGAGTTGCAATCGGAATTCGGTGATCGTCTCACGCTTATCGAAGGTTGTTTCGGTGATATGGCAACGTTGGTGCGCGCGCTTGGTCACGAAGCGGTGGATGGTGTCGTGCTCGATCTCGGCGTCTCGTCCATGCAGCTTGATGAAGCCGAGCGCGGTTTCTCGTTTCAGAAAGACGGTCCGCTCGATATGCGCATGAGCGGGCAGGGGCTTTCCGCCGCGGATGTCGTCAACACATTTGATGAGTTAGATCTTGCCCGTATCATCGCCGTCTATGGTGAAGAGAAGCGGTCACGCGCCGTCGCGAAAGCGATTGTAGCCGCGCGCAATGAAGCCGCTTTCGAGCGCACGCTGACACTCGCTGCCACGGTCGAGCGCGTCATCGGTCGCCGCCCGCAGGATCGCATCCATCCCGCCACGCGTACTTTTCAGGCGCTGCGCATGTTCGTGAACGACGAGTTGGGGCAGCTTGCGCAGGGTCTCACCGCTGCTGAAAGCATGTTGCGGCCCGAAGGCATCCTTGCCGCCGTCACGTTCCATTCGCTCGAAGACCGTCTGGTCAAACGCTTCTTCACCGCGCGCACAGGCCGTGCCGCCCGTGCCAATCGGTTCGCGCCGGAGCTTGATACGACAGAGCCCTCCTTCCGCGAGCTGGCGCACAAGGCGCGCAAAGCGTCGGAAGAAGAATCCGATCTCAACCCGCGTGCGCGCTCTGCGAAGCTGCGCGCAGCCGCCCGTACGCGTGCGCCGCTTGTGCCGCTTGATACGTCGGCGCTCGGCATTGCGCGGATGCCCACCATGGCGGAGATGGGCGCATGATCAGGGTTCTCAACATTGTCCTTGTTCTCGCTGTGATCGGTCTCTCAATCGGCCTTTACGACATCAAATACCGCGCCGAAATTGCCGAAACCAAAGCGACGAAGATCGAGCGCGACATTGCAAGCGAGCAGGAAAGCATCCGTGTGTTGCGTGCCGAGTGGAGTTATCTCAATCAGCCCCAGCGTATGCAGGAGCTTGCGAAGCGCTACATGAAACTCGAACCGCTGCAACCCGCGCAGATCGGCACTTTTGCCGACGTGCCGATGCCGCGCAAAACGGATGAGTTCTACGCGCCGACCAATCCCAATCCCTTGGGTGGCTATGCCGGTATCGCGCCCGCCGATATGGGCAATGGCGAAAGGACGATCCAATGATCGGACTCCGCAATCAGCAAGCTGTTTCGCGCAAGCGCAGCACAATCGTCGCCGGTCGTGACACGGTCGTCCGCAACGGCCTTCATCATGCGGGCGGTAGTACCGATATGCGTACGCCCTCGCAGCGCCGTATCTATCTGGCGCTGACGCTCTTTGCCGGCTGTTTCGCCCTTGTCGGTGCGCGTCTCGTTGAACTGGCCATTGTCGGCGGTGATCGTGATGTGAGCGTTGCGTCGGCCACGGCAAACAATCCCGTCCATCGTCCCGACATTGTGGATCGCAACGGCGAAGTCATGGCGACGGACATTGTCACTGCCTCGCTCTATGCCGATGGCCGCGAGATCGTCGATCCGGTCGAAACCGCGCAGCAGCTTGCAACCGTCTTGCCGGAACTCAATGCCGATGACGTCGCCGCGAAACTCGAAACGGGTCGCGCCTTCATCTGGCTCAAGCGCGACATGACGCCGAAGCAGCAATATGCGGTGCATTATCTGGGTCTCCCCGGTCTCGGTTATCGTCGTGAACAGAAACGCGTTTATCCCAACGGCCATAATTCTTCTCATGTGCTCGGCATGGTTGATCTCGACAATCACGGCACGGCGGGCATGGAGCGCTATATCGACAAGGCGTTGCTGCTGGGGCAGGGCGATAGTGGCGGCGAACGCGCACAGCCCGTCGCGCTGTCGATTGATACGCGCGTCCAGTTCGCGCTGCGTGACGAGCTTGTGAAGGCGCAGGAAGAGTTCAAAGCAAAAGCTGCCGTCGGCATTATCATGGATGCGCATACCGGCGAGTTGATGGCGCTGAGTTCGCTGCCCGACTTCGATCCTAATGACCCGATGGCATCAAACGATGACACGCGCTTCAACCGTGCCACGCTCGGCGTCTATGAGCTTGGTTCCGTCTTCAAAGCCGTGACGCTCGCCTCCGCGCTCGATAGCGGCAAGGTCCGGTTTGACGAGCGCTTCGATGCAACCCAGCCGATCAAGATTTCGCGTTTCACCATCCATGATTTCCATGCCGAAAATCGCTGGCTAACGGTACCGGAAATTTTCATGGTGTCGTCGAATATCGGCACGGCGAAAATCGCGTTGCAGATGGGGTCTGAAAATTTCCGCTCCTATCTCGCGAAGTTCGGCTTGCTGACCCGTCCCCAGATCGAACTTCCCGAAGCGACCGCGCCTTTGCTGCCGCCGAACTGGGGTGAGCTTTCGACCATCACAGCATCCTTCGGTCAGGGCATCGCGGTGACACCGTTGCAGGTTGTCGCGGCCCTTGCTGCGATTGTGAACGGCGGCACGCAGGTGAAGCCGACCTTCTTGCGTCAGGACAGCGTAAAGGTCGGTCCGCGTCTCGTGTCCGCGCAGGTCAGCGGCGAGATGCGCGATCTGTTGCGTCTTGTTGTGTCGGACGGCACGGGCAAGAAGGCGGATGTGGCTGGTTATCCCGTCATCGGCAAAACAGGCACGGCGGAAAAAGCGGTTAATGGCGGCTATGCGCAGCATCGTTTGATCTCGTCTTTTCTTAGCGCCTTTCCGGCCAACGATCCGCGCTATGTGATGATCATCATGTTTGATGAACCTCAGGGCTCAAAAGCAACCTACGGCTATGCGACCGCTGGTTGGAACGCCGCGCCTGTGACGGCGCGTGTTGTGAAACGTGTCGCGCCGCTGCTCGGGCTTCAGCCTGAAAATGTAGTCATGGCCAAAAGCGGACTGCGGCAGGAAGCGAAACTGGTTTCATATGACGCTGGTTCGGATCATTAGAGTTGTGAGGTGATATGCGGCTTTCTGCGCTGATCGGTTCTGACCTTACCCCGCTTCCCCAAGGGGATGCGACGGAGATCGTCGGCCTGACGGCAGATAGTCGTGCGGTGCGTCCGGGTTATCTCTTTGCCGCTCTTTCCGGCACAAAACTTGACGGCACAAAGTTCATCGCGCAGGCGCTTGAGAAAGGCGCTGCCGCTATTCTCGTTGAGACGGGTACGGACGTTTCCGTCAAAGTGCCGGTCATTGCCGATCACAACCCGCGCCGCCGCCTCGCGCTTCTTGCTGCACGTTACTATGGCAAGCAGCCGCGCACCGTTGCCGCCGTCACCGGCACAAACGGCAAAACATCCATCGTCACGTTTCTGCGCCAGATATGGACCGCTCTCGGTAACGAAGCCGCCAGTCTCGGCACAGTCGGCATCGTCAGTGCGCGTGGCGAACGCGAGATCGGCGCGACCACGCCCGATCCCGTCACGTTGCAGGAAGCGCTGGCCAGCCTCGCCGATGAAGGCGTCACGCATCTTGCCATGGAAGCCTCCAGCCACGGCCTCGCGCAGCATCGCCTTGATGGTGTGAAGCTCGCGGCGGCAGCGTTTACGAATATCACCCGCGACCATCTCGATTATCACCGCGACTTTGAAGATTACGCTTATGCCAAGCTGCGCCTCTTCGGCGAGGTCATGGGTCCGGGCGGTGTCGCCGTGCTCAATGCCGATGCCGCGTATTTTGCCGAGTTCGAGGCTGTCTCATGGGCGCGCGGCCATCGCGTCATTTCCGTGGGCCGCAAAGGCCGCGGCATCTGTCTCGTCGCGGCGCGCCCCACGGCGCGTGGCCAGACGCTCGACGTGATCCATGAAGGCCGCAATTACAGCATCGAATTGCCGCTCATCGGTGCGTTTCAGGCGTCCAATGCGCTCGTCGCGGCGGGCCTTGCCATCGGCTGCGGTGCGTCTGCCGCCGAAACTTTCGCCGCGCTCGAAAATCTCACGGGTGCCAAAGGTCGTCTCGAAGAAGTCGCGCATCTGCCGAACGGCGCTTCTGTCTATGTCGACTATGCGCATACGCCCGATGCGCTCGCCAATCTTCTCGATGCCATGCGTCCGCATACAGAGCGTCAGCTTGTCGTCGTTTTTGGGTGTGGCGGCGACCGCGATCCGGGCAAGCGTCCGCAGATGGGTGATGTGGCCTCGAAACTTGCCGACATTGTATATGTGACCGATGACAATCCGCGCAGCGAACAGGCCGGTGCGATCCGCGCTGCCATTCTCGCCGCCGCGCCCAATGCCATTGAGGTCGGCGACCGCGCCCATGCGATTGATCTTGCCATGCGCAGCCTCAGCGCAGGCGACGTGCTCGTCGTCGCGGGCAAAGGCCATGAGACCGGCCAGATCATTGCGGGCAAGACTATTCCTTTCTCGGATCATCAGGCGATTGCCGACGCGGAAGCGCGCATCGTCTCGGAAGCAGGAGGCGGCTCATGACCCCTCTATGGACCAAAGCAGAAGTTGTCGCCGCCACACACGGGCAAGCAACAGGCGCGGACTGGACCGCCAATGGCGTTTCCATTGATAGCCGCACGTTGCAAAAAGATGATCTCTTCGTCGCCATCAAGGGCGATAATACAGATGGTCACGCTTACGTGGTCAAAGCCTTTGCGGGCGGCGCCGCCGCTGCTGTTGTGTCCGATGTGACAGAGGCGATGCGTGCCGCCGGTCCGCTCGTCATCGTGCCGGATGCGCTGGAAGCCCTGAACGAGCTTGGCCGTGCCGCGCGTCGCCGCACCGGCGCAAAGATCGTGGCCGTCACCGGCAGTGTCGGCAAGACGGGCACGAAGGAAGCGCTGCGTGTGCTTCTTTCCGAGCAGCGCCCGACCCATGCATCGGCGCTCTCTTACAATAATCTCTGGGGCGTGCCGCTCTCGCTCGCGCGTATGCCGAAGGCGACCGAATACGGCATTCTCGAAATCGGCATGAACCATTCGGGCGAAATCACGCCGTTGTCCAGGCTCGTCGAGCCGTTCGTGACACTTATCACGACGGTTGAAGCCGTCCATATGGCGCATTTCAATTCGATTGAAGAGATCGCCGACGCCAAGGGCGAGATTTTCGACGGGCTTCAGGCCGGCGGCATCGCCATACTCAACCGCGACAATCCGCATTATGAACGCCTTGCCAAACGCGCGAAGGCCGCCGGTGCAGGCCGCCTCATTTCTTTCGGCGAGCACCCGGATGCCGACGCGCATCTCGAAAAGGTCGCGCTTAAAGACACCTGCTCTTGCGTCTCGGCGTCGATTTGCGGCACACCTGTTACCTACAAGCTCGGCGTGCCGGGTCGTCATATCGTGATGAACAGCCTCGCCATGCTCGCCTGCATCAAGGCGCTCGACGCCGATCTCGCACAGGCCGCGCTGGCGCTCGCCCATCTCGAAGCGCCGACAGGTCGCGGCGAACGCCACCTGATCGACGCGACGGGTCGTCCCTTTACGCTGATCGACGAAAGCTATAATGCCAATCCCGCTTCGATGCGCGTGTCGATCGAAACGCTCGGTCGTGTGGAGCCGGGTCCCAAGGGCCGTCGCATCGCTGTGCTCGGTGACATGCTGGAGCTTGGGGCCACTTCGGTCGCGCTTCACCGCGAGCTTGCAGTGCCGCTGGTGCGGGCCGGCATTGATCTCGTTTTTGCCTGCGGTCCCGACATGCGTGCGCTGTTTGATGCGCTCCCTCCGGACTGTCAGGGTTTTTATGCGCCGTTATCCGAAGGCATCGTCACGCCTTTGTCCGAAGCGATCCAGAGCGGCGATGTGGTGATGGTCAAAGGGTCCAATGGCTCGCGGATGAAGCCGGTCGTCGAGGCGCTGAAGGCGTTGGGCGATGATGACAGTGCCAGTATTCGGCGAAACAGGGGGGAAGCCTGATGCTTTACGATCTCATTGCAGGCATGTCGAAAGACGTCAATGCGCTCAACGTGTTTCGCTACATCACGTTCCGCACCGGCGGTGCAACGATGACCTCGCTTTTTATCACCTTCATGTTCGGTCCCCGCATCATCGCCATGCTCCGAGCGCGCCAGCGTCGTGGTCAGCCGATCCGTGAAGACGGTCCCAAAAGCCATGTGATTATGAAACAGGGCACGCCGACCATGGGCGGCTTTCTCATTCTCTTCGGTTTGGTGCCGTCGGTACTTCTCTGGGCCGACCTCTCCAATCATTATGTCTGGATCGTGCTTTTCGTCACCCTCGGCTTCGGGGCGGTCGGTTTTGCCGATGACTATCTCAAAGTCTCGAAGATTTCGCCCAAAGGTGTGCCGGGCCGCGTCAAACTTTTCTTTGAATTTGTGATTGCCGTCATCGCTATCTGGGCGCTTGTCTCGGTTGCCAAAGAGCCGCTCGCCACCGCGCTCACCATTCCCTTTTTCAAAGGTGTGCTGATCCAGCTTGGTGGGTTGTTCTTCCTCTTCGGTGCGCTCGTCATTGTCGGTTCGTCCAATGCGGTCAATCTCACGGATGGTCTTGATGGTCTTGCCATCGTGCCGGTGATGATCGCGGCGGCCTCCTTGGGGCTCATCGTCTATCTCGTCGGCAACGTGGTTTTTGCCGATTATCTGCAAATCCATTTCGTGCCGGGGACAGGCGAGCTTGCTGTCTTCTGCGGTGCGCTCATAGGTGCGGGTCTCGGCTTTCTCTGGTACAACGCGCCGCCCGCGATGGTCTTTATGGGCGACACAGGCTCGCTTGCTCTCGGCGGTGCGCTTGGTGCGATTTCGGTCGCGGCCAAGCATGAGTTGGTGCTCGCGATTATCGGCGGTCTCTTCGTGCTCGAAGCCGTCTCCGTCATTGTGCAGGTCGCGTCCTTCAAGCTCACCGGCAAGCGCGTCTTCCGTATGGCGCCGTTGCATCATCACTTCGAACAAAAAGGCTGGGCCGAGCCCACTGTTGTTGTCCGCTTCTGGATCATTGCCGTTGTGCTGGCGATGATCGGTCTTGCCACTCTGAAACTGAGGTAATCCAAGGTGATCCCTGCCACCAGCTTTAACAATCGTCTCGTCGCCGTGTTCGGACTGGGTAAGTCCGGTCTTTCGACCGTGCGCGCATTGGAAGCCGGCGGGGCTCGCGTCGTCGCTTGGGATGACGGCGAGGCGAAGCGTACCGAAGCGGCGGCGGCGGGCGTCACGCTCGGAGATCTTGTGAAACGCGACTGGTCCGACATCGCCGCTTTTGTCCTGAGCCCCGGCGTGCCGCTCACGCATCCTGTGCCGCATCCGACTATCATTTGCGCGCAAAAAGCGGGCGTTGAAATTATCGGCGATGTTGAATTGTTCCATCGTGCTGTGCGGGCATTGTCGCCGGAGGCAAAGATCGTCGGCATCACCGGCACCAATGGCAAATCGACAACGACAGCACTGATCGGCCATATGGTTGCGGTCTGCGGCGGCGATGCGCAGGTCGGCGGCAATATCGGGAAACCGGTTCTGGAACTTGAAAAGCCCAATGCCTCGACCGTCTATGTGATCGAACTCTCCTCCTATCAGATTGACCTCGCGCCGGATTTCACGCCGTCTATCGGCATTCTCCTCAACGTGACGCCGGACCATATCGACCGTCACGGTACGATCGAGAATTACGCCGCTGTCAAAGCTTCGATGTTCGATCATCAGGGTAAAGGTGATACGGCGATTATCGGCGTCGATGACAGCTACACAAGTGCCATTGCGGCGCGTCTTGAAGCAGGTAAGCAGCAGACCGTGGTGCCGGTCTCGGTCGGATGTGCGTTGCCGCGCGGGCTTTCGGTGATCGACGGCAATCTCACTATAGACGGTGAAGGCGCGGGTGACTTCACAACATTGCGTACTCTTGCCGGTGCGCATAACTGGCAGAACGCCGCCGTCGCCTTTGCCGCCGGTCGCGCGCTGGGGTACGCAGCCGATGCAATCCTCAAATCTTTCGCCAGTTTCCCCGGCCTTGCGCATCGTATGGAGATCGTCGCGGAGGCGGGGGGCGTGCGGTATGTGAATGACAGCAAGGCGACCAATGCCGATGCAGCGTCGAAGGCGCTGGCGACCTACACGAACATCTATTGGATCATCGGTGGCAAAGCCAAAGAGGGCGGCATCGAGAGTCTGAGCGCCTATTTTCCGCGTGTGCGCCGTGCCTATCTTATCGGTGATGCGGCAGCCGGATTTGCCGCCACGCTCGAAGGCAAGGTTGATTTCGTGCAAAGCGGAACGCTGGACCGGGCCATCGAGGCAGCGGCGCATGATGCCGAAGCCGCGTCGGGTGATGCGTTGCGTGTAGTGCTCCTGTCGCCTGCCTGCGCCTCCTTCGACCAGTTCCCTAATTTTGAAGCGCGTGGCGATATGTTCCGCGCGGCTGTCCTCAATCATCTTTCGTCCAGGGGGAGGGCCCGCGCATGATCCGTCTTGCCCGCACAAACCGCAGTCAGATCGCCCAATGGTGGTGGACCGTTGACAAGTGGACGCTGTTCTTTCTGTTCGCGCTGATGCTGGTCGGTGGTGTGCTGGCGCTTGCCGCGAGCCCCGCCGTCGCGATGCGAATCAATTTGCCGCCGTTCCATTTCGTGTACAGACAGCTCTTTTTCTTCATGCCCGCCATCGCGGTCATCATTGGTGTGTCGCTTCTCGATGTGCGACAAGTGCGCCGACTTGCGGCCATTGTTTTCCTTGTCGCCTTTTCGCTGATGGTGCTCACGCTGGTTATCGGGCCGGAGGTCAAAGGCGCGCATCGCTGGCTCCAGATCGGCCCGCTCGCTATTCAGCCATCCGAATTCGTGAAGCCGTCTTTCATCGTGCTGGCCGCCTGGATGTTTGCGGAAGCCCAACGAATTCAAGGCTTTCCGGGCACTCTCATCGCTCTCGTGCTCTATGGTATGGTCGTGTCGGTGCTTGCCATGCAGCCTGATTTTGGCCAGTTGATGCTTGTTACGTTGTCCTTCGGCGCGATCTTTTTCATGGCCGGATTGTCATGGCGCTGGATCGGTTCGCTCGGTGCGATTGCGCTTGTTGGTGCGCTTGCGGCCTATACATTGAGCCCGCATGTGACCTCGCGCGTCGACCGTTTTCTCAATCCGGAATCGGGTGACACCTATCAGATTGACCGCGCGCTCGACGCGTTCCATACAGGTGGAATCTTGGGTCGCGGACCGGGCGAAGGTGAAGTGAAGCGCATTCTTCCCGACGCGCATACGGACTTTATTTTTGCGGTGGCGGCGGAAGAATTCGGCGTCATTTCGGGGCTCATCATCATCGGCATGTTCTCGTTTATTGTTTTGCGTACTTTACGTCGTGCGATGACTGAGCAAGATCTCTTCGTCCAGTTCGCCTCCTGCGGTCTCGCCTCGCTGTTCGGTCTGCAAGCGCTCATCAACATGGCTGTGAACGTCAATCTCATTCCGTCCAAAGGCATGACGCTGCCCTTCATCTCCTACGGCGGCTCGTCGATGATTGCGCTGGGTCTCACCATGGGCATGTTGCTCGCGCTCACGCGTCGCCGCGTCGGGTCCGGCATGGCGGCCAGTGGCAAAAGGAGGCCGGCATGAGCCTTCGCCCGTCCGGACCTGTTGTGATTGCCGCCGGTGGCACGGGGGGACATCTGTTCCCCGGGCAGGCGCTCGCGCAGGAATTGCGTCGGCGCGGCCGCCATATCGTGCTGATCACGGACGAGCGCGTGCAGCGCTTCGACACGCTTTTTCCCGGTGCCGATATTTTTTCGGTGCCGTCCGCGACGCCGAATGATCGCGGTCTTGTCGGTCTCGTCAAAGCCGCGCCGAAGATCATGGCAGGCATCGGTCAGGCCTATGGTATTCTCGGTCGCGTCGAGCCTTCCGTCGTCATCGGCTTTGGCGGCTATCCGACACTGCCACCGATAGCGGCGGCGATCCTGCGTGGTATCCCGACCTGTGTGCATGAGCAGAACGCCGTGCTCGGCCGCGTCAACCGTCTCGTTGCGCCCTATATCCGCGCGATTGCGTCCACCTTTGCCGGACCGAAATTTCTGCGTACCAAAGACGCAGGCAAGCTCGTCGTCACCGGCAATCCCGTGCGTGATGCTGTCTCCTTGCTTGCCGCCTCGCCTTATGCCGCGCCGACGGACCGCATCGAACTTCTTGTCTTCGGCGGCAGTCAGGGAGCCCGCGTGATGAGCGATGTCGTTCCCGGTGCGCTCGCCTGTCTGCCCGATGTGATGCGTGCGCGACTTCATGTCGTGCAGCAGGCGCGTCCCGAAGACATCGACCGTGTCCGTGCGCAATATAGTGAAGCAGGCATCGCCGCCGATCTCGAAAGTTTTTTTGACGACATGCCCGCCCGCATCGCGGCGGCGCATCTCGTCATCGGTCGCTCCGGTGCCTCCACCGTTGCGGAACTCACCGTCATCGGTCGCCCGTCTATCCTCGTGCCGCTGCCCCATTCGCTCGACAATGACCAGAAGGCCAATGCCGAGAAACTTCAGGCGGCAGGTGCCGGTCTGATGATCGAACAAAAGAATTTCACCGAGGAAAGTCTTGCCGCTGAACTCGTGAAGCTACTGGCCGATGCGCCGCGCCTCCAGTCTGCTGCCAAAGCCGCGCTGGGGCAGGGTGCGCCGGATGCTGTGGTGCGTCTCGCTGATCTCGTCGAAAGTCTTGGTCGTGGTGCATCTGTTCCCGTTCAAATCGCCGAGGAGTCCCGCTGATGCGTCCCGCGCCCCTAGACATCGGCATCATCCACTTTGTCGGCATTGGCGGCATCGGCATGAGCGGCATTGCCGAAGTGATGAAAAATCTCGGCTACAAAGTGCAAGGCAGCGACGTCAGTGACAGCGCCAATGTGAAGCGTCTGCGCGGGTTGAAGATTCCCGTCTCCGTCGGCCATGATGCCGCCAATCTCGGTGATGCACAGGTCATTGTCGTGTCCACCGCGATCAAGGCCGACAATCCCGAACTCGTCGAAGCCCGTGCGCGTTTCTTGCCGGTTGTGCGCCGCGCCGAAATGCTTGCCGAGCTGATGCGGCTGAAATCCTGCGTCGCTATCGGCGGTACGCATGGCAAGACAACAACAACATCGCTCGTCGCGACGATCCTCGAAGCGGCGCAACTTGATCCTACCGTTATCAACGGCGGCATCATCAATGCCTACGGCACCAATGCGCGTCTCGGTGGCGGCGAATGGATGGTGGTCGAGGCCGACGAGTCCGACGGCACATTCGTGAAGCTCCCGTCGACCATCGCCATCGTCACAAATATCGACCCCGAACATCTCGACTATTACGGCACGTTCGATGCCGCGCGTGATGCCTTCCTCGCCTATGTCGAGAACGTGCCTTTCTATGGTTGTGCCGTCATGTGCATCGACCATCCGGAAGTGCAGTCGCTTATCGGTCGCGTGCGTGACCGTCGCATCGTCACCTATGGCACCAGCCCGCAGGCCGATGTGCGCGCCACCAATCCGCGCATGGAGAAGGGCCAGAACACGTTTGACGTGACCGTGTCGGATCGCAAGACCGGCAAGCAGACCGAAATGCTCGGCATGTCGCTTCCCATGCCCGGTCGCCACAACATGCTGAACAGCCTCGCTGCCATCGGCGTTGCATGGCAGATGGGCATCAAGGAAAGCGTGATCCGCAAAGCGCTCTACGGCTTCGGTGGCGTCAAGCGCCGCTTCACGCATGTCGGCACATGGAATGATGTGAATTTCTACGACGATTACGGCCACCATCCAGTCGAAATCGCCGCCGTGTTGCAGGCCGCGCGTTCCGCCACCGAAGGTCGCATCATCGCTGTCGTACAGCCGCATCGCTATACGCGCCTCCACAATCTCTTTGATGAGTTCTCCTCCTGCTTCAATGACGCGGATACGGTGATCGTGGCGGATGTCTATGCCGCAGGCGAGCAGCCGATTGACGGGGCCAGCCGCGATGGTCTTGTCGCGGGCCTCCATGATCGCGGCCACCGTCATGCCCTGCCGCTCGAAAATCCGGAAAGTCTCGCGTCCATGATTGCCGAGCTTGCCAGGCCCGGCGATCTTGTTGTCTGCCTCGGTGCGGGTTCGATCACGAATTGGGCGAATGCGCTTCCTGCCGAGCTTGCCGCTTTGAAGCCCTTGAAGAAAGCCGCTGGCAAAGCGAAACCTGCTGCAAAAAAGGGGAAGGGCAAATGATGGTCGCGCGCGTCGCATCCACCTCTTTGCTGGAACGCTTGCCGTCCGTGCGCGGCGAGTTGATCGTCGATGCAGCCATGGCCCCGCTTACATGGTTCCGCGTCGGCGGCCCCGCTGAAGTTATGTTCCGTCCGTCAGATGCCGACGATCTTGCGCTGTTTCTTAGCCAAATGCCCGCCGACATTCCCGTGACGGTTGTCGGTGTCGGCTCCAATCTTCTTGTGCGTGACGGCGGCGTTGCCGGTGTGGTGATCCGTCTCGGCAAAGCCTTCATGTTTTCCGAAGCGCTTGATGGTTTCCGCGTCCGTGCAGGCGCAGCCGCGCTCGACGTTGCGGTTGCCCGCACGGCGCAGGAGGCGGGCATTGCCGGTCTTGAGTTCTATCGCGGTATTCCCGGTTCCATCGGCGGTGCGCTGCGCATGAATGGCGGTGCCTATGAGCGTGAAACCAAAGACGTGCTCGTCGAAGCTGTTGCGCTCGACCGTCAGGGCAAGCGTCATGTGCTCTCCAATGCCGATATGCATTACACCTATCGCCATTGCGGTGCGCCGGAAGATCTGATTTTCATCGAAGCGACCTATCAGGGTCATGCCGGTGAGAAAGCCGACATTCTCGCACGCATGGACGAGATCACCGCCAGGCGTGAAGCGAGCCAGCCGATCCGCACACGCACCGGAGGCTCCACCTTCAAAAATCCGCAAGGTCACAAGTCATGGCAGCTCATTGATGCGGCGGGCGGTCGTGGTCTTCGCCATGGCGGCGCACAGGTGTCAGAGCTTCATTGCAACTTTCTCATCAACACAGGCGATGCAAGCGCCGCCGATATTGAAGATCTCGGCGAAGACGTGCGCGCGCGTGTGAAAGCGACAAGCGGCGTCACGCTCGAATGGGAAATCAAGAAAATCGGAGAGCGCGCATGAACACGGCAAAGCATGTAGCTGTTCTCAAAGGCGGCTGGTCACCTGAGCGTGAAGTGAGCCTGTCGTCCGGTCGCGGTTGTGCCGATGCCTTGCGTCAGGGCGGCTACCGCGTGACCGAGATTGATGCAGGTCGCGATCTCGGCGATCAGCTTTTGAATGTGAAGCCCGATGTTGTCTTCAACGCGCTGCATGGTCGCTGGGGCGAAGACGGTTGTGTGCAGGGTCTTCTCGAAATTCTGAATATTCCCTATACCCATTCCGGCGTGCTCGCCTCGTCGCTTGCCATGCATAAAGAACGCGCCAAGCATGTCTTTGCGTCAGCGGGTCTTCCTGTTGCCGAAGGTGTTGTCGTGCCGCGTACCGAGGCGGCGGCAGGTCACATAATGACGCCGCCCTATGTTATCAAGCCCGTCAATCAGGGCTCGTCTGTCGGCGTCTTCGTCATCCGTCCTGGCGATAATCGTCCTCCGGCAGAGTTGACTTCGCCCGATTGGAACCTCGGCGATGAAGTGATGGTCGAGCGTTACATTGCAGGCCGCGAGTTGAGCTGCGCCGTCATGGGTGATGCCGCGCTCGGTGTCGTGGACATCATCGCCAACACCCAATTCTATGATTACGAAGCGAAATATGCCGCCGGTGGCTCGCGCCATGAAGTGCCAGCGAAGATCAGCGCGGAAGCCTATGCCGAAGTGCAGCGCATTTCGCTCGCCGCGCATCGTGTGCTCGGCTGCCGTGGTGTTAGCCGCTCCGACTTCCGTTTCGACGATACGCGCGAAGGCAAGCCGGAGTTGATCCTGCTGGAAGTCAACACACAACCCGGCATGACGCCCACGTCGCTCGTGCCGGAACTCGCGAACCTCGCGGGTTATTCCTACGTCGATCTGGTGAGCTGGATGGTGGAGGACGCATCATGCGATCGTTGAAAAGTAAAGGCTCCAAGCCTGTTTCACGCACCGGCGTTCGCGCCGTACCCTCGAAGCTCAAGAAAGCACCGGCGCTGAATTTTGCGCCGGGCCATGTCGCGAAGAGCAATGTCGCGCCGGGCCGTCGCCGCAATCTCGCGGCCGATCGCAATTTTGCGCGCCGTGCGCAGCGTCCGGCCAATGCTGTCATGCGCTGGTTGGATGATGTGCGCGATGCCGGTTTCGGTCGCAAGACGTTTTCAGTGGCCACATTCGGCCTCATCGTCGCTGTCGTGCTCTACGGCCTCTTTGTCGGTGGCCATGTGGCGTCGGCGGGCAACGAGATTGCGACCCGCGCCAACAAGCTGATGGCGATGGCCGGTTTCAGCATCGGTGAAGTCACCGTGTCGGGCCGCTCGCACGCAGACTCGACCGCGCTTCTTGCCGCTCTCGGCATCAAGCGCGGCGATCCGATTTTCGGTTTTGATACAGAAGTCGCGCGTCGGAATATCGAACATGTCGATTGGGTGAAGTCGGCCACCGTCACGCGCCTGTTGCCCGATGCCATTCGCATCGACATTGCCGAACGCAAGCCCTTTGCCATCTGGCAGCGTGGCGGTGCGCTATCGGTCGTTGACGGCGAGGGTCACATCATCACCGACAATAATGTACAGGCCTATGCAACGCTGCCTTTCATCGTCGGTTTCGGCGGTGCGCGTGAGGCAGAAGACATCCTTCAGTTGATGAAAGAGGCGCAGCCAGAGTTTCTTTCGCGCGTGCGTGCCTTTGTGCGCGTCGGTGACCGTCGCTGGAATCTGCGCCTCGAAAATGGCGTGGACATCAAACTGCCGGAAGTGGGCGTAGAGAAGGCGCTTGCCGACATCGTGGCCATGGATGCGCAATACAAGATTTTGTCGCGGGACATTGAGTCTGTCGATCTGCGCCTGCCGGACCGCGTGTCCGTGGCACTGACGCCGGAAGCGGTGGCGGGCCGCAATGAAGACATGGCCGAGAAGGTCAGCCTGCAAGGCGGGGCGACGTCCGGCGGGGCAACAACAACACATCTGAATGGCGTAACCGTGCCCGCAAAGGCCGGTGCAGCACGTATTGGGGGCAATACATGAATATGGTCAGTCTGGGTTCCAAGGGTTTTCAGGGTCGCCCTGTCGCGGTCGGCCGCTCTGGTGTCGTCGCCGCCCTTGATATCGGTTCGAGCAAGATCTCGTGCTTCATCGCGCGTGTGGAACCGGGCCGCATGGCCAATGGTCATGCGCCCATGCGCGTTATCGGCATCGGCCATCAGGTTTCGCGCGGCATCCGAGCGGGCGCGGTGGTGGACATGGATGCGGCGGACGAGGCTATCCGCTTTGCGGTGGATGCCGCCGAGCGCATGGCAGGCGTCACGATCAAGGAAGTGATGGTCGGCGTGTCGGGCTGCGATCCGAAAAGCCAGACGGTCGGCGTCAAGGCGGCTGTGTCGGGTTCTCAGGTCACGGACGATGATTGTGCCCGTCTGATTTCCTATGCGCAGTCGAACTTTCAGCCTGACGCGCGCGATGTGCTTCATGCGATCCCGACCAATTACAATATCGACGGAAGCCGTGGTGTGCACGATCCGCGCGGCATGTTCGGCGAAAGGCTCGGCGTCGATGTTCATATGGTCAGCGGCCTGCGTGGTCCCCTGCGCAATCTCGAACTCTGCATCGAGCGTTGTCATCTGTCCGTCGCGGGCTTCGCTGTGACGCCTTATGCATCGGGCCTCGCCTCGCTGGTGGAGGACGAAATGGACCTAGGCGTCTGCGTCATCGACATGGGTGGCGGCACGACCTCGTTTGCCGTCTTCTTTGAAGGCGCGATGGTTTATTGCGATTCCGTGTCTATTGGCGGGAATCACATTACTAATGATATTGCGAGGGGGCTTTCGACACCGTTGGCCCATGCGGAACGCATGAAGACTTTGTACGGGAGCGCATTGGCGAGTCCGTCCGACGAGAGAGAGATGATCGACGTGCCACAAGTTGGCGAAAGCGATGCTGATTCGGCGAATCACATTCCGCGGTCCATGTTGACCGGAATCATTCAGCCGCGGCTCGAAGAAACGTTTGAACTCGTGCGTGACCGCATCGAGGCAAGCGGGTATGGCCGCTTGGCCGGACGTCGCGTTGTGCTGACGGGTGGCGCAAGCCAGATGAACGGTGCGCGCGAGCTTGCAGGGCGTTTGCTCGACAAGCAGGTCCGTGTCGGTCAGCCGATCCGTCTTACAGGTCTTGCGGAAGCAACCGGCGGTCCGGCTTTCTCGGCCTGTGCGGGTCTACTCACATATTCCATGTATTCACCGACCGATACGGCGGGTGCGGACAATGAAGCCGAAGGCGGAGCAGGGCGTGGACAGCTCGCGCGCATAGGCCGTTGGTTCAAGGAGAATTTCTGATGGCAGGAGAGATCAAAGATTTCGCCCGCTTGATGGGCGTACGCGAAGGGTACGAATGCCGGTGGCGGTTTGGGTGGCGAGCCGGGCCCCCTGGTCTCAGGCGAGAGCAGTCGGCGACACGAAACCCCAATTTCCCTACTGAATTCTAGGAGGCCAAAATGAGCATCAAATTGACAGTCCCGCAGGCGAAAGAACTGAAGCCCAGAATCACAGTGTTCGGTGTCGGCGGTGCCGGTGGCAACGCGGTCAACAACATGATCGAGGCTGGCCTCGACGGTGTTGAATTCGTGGTGGCCAATACCGACGCGCAGGCTCTGGCGCTGTCGGCTGCCGACCGCCGCATCCAGCTCGGCGCAGCCATTACCGAGGGTCTCGGTGCCGGTTCCCGTCCCGAAGTCGGTAGCGCGGCAGCCGAAGAAGCCCTCGACGAAATCGCCGAGCACATCAACGGCGCGCATATGGTCTTCATCACCGCCGGCATGGGTGGTGGCACAGGCACAGGCGCTGCTCCGGTCATCGCGCGTGCCGCGCGCGAGCAGGGTGTGCTCACCGTCGGTGTGGTCACCAAGCCCTTCCAGTTCGAAGGTTCGCGCCGTATGCGTCTTGCGGAAGAAGGCATCCGCGATCTTCAGCAATATGTCGATACGCTGATCATCATCCCGAACCAGAATCTTTTTCGTGTGGCCAACGAAAACACGACGTTTGCCGACGCATTTGCGATGGCCGATCAGGTGTTGCACTCCGGCGTGGCGGGCATCACTGATCTGATGATGAAGCCCGGTCTCATCAATCTGGATTTTGCCGACGTTCGCACCGTGATGAACGAAATGGGCAAGGCCATGATGGGCACAGGCGAAGCCTCGGGCGAAAAGCGCGCCGTCGAAGCCGCCGAAGCCGCGATCTCCAATCCGCTGCTTGATGAAGTTTCGATGAAGGGTGCCCGCGGCGTCCTTATCAACATCACCGGCGGCAGGGACCTCACACTTTATGAAGTCGATGAAGCAGCCAACCGTATCCGCTCGGAAGTGGATCCGGACGCGAACATCATTGTCGGCTCGACCTTTGATGACTCGCTCAACGGTTTCATGCGTGTGTCGGTTGTCGCCACAGGCATCGACCATGAGATGAGCGTTCAGCCCGCACCGGTCGACGTGACGAAAGTGACCAGGGTTGCCGCCACCGAACGCATGACCCAGCCGCCGCGTGCCGCCGCAACCTTCGCCGCGTCCGCTGCTGCGGCCCAGCGTCCGGCCGAAATTGTCCTTCAGACCCAGCCGCAGCAGGCCTCCGCTCCTGAAATGACATTCGAGACGACCGAGCGTCCGATGCTCCGCATGGGCGGCGATCTGCATGAGTTCGAAGCCGAAGTGATCATCCACAAGCCCGAACCCAAAGCGCCTGTAGCGCGTCGTGACGAGCCTGTGGTGTCCGCCGGTTCGGTGATTGCCGAGCCCAAATCCGCGCCTTATATTCCGGGCGATCTTGAAAAAGTGCAGGGTGGTTCCGGTTTCCATGCCGGTCGCGCTCCGCAGATCACCCAGTCGCGGGCGCCCAAGCGTGGTCCCTCGTTCTTTGAGCGTCTGACCGGCGGCCGTCGCCGTGCCGAGGACGAAGATGTGGCCGCACCTGCTCCGCAGCGTCGTGAACCTGTCGCAACCCAGCAGCGCCCGCAAGCCGAACCGCAACAGCGTCCGGCGGCGGCCCAACAGAGCCTGACGCCATCCACCGAAGGCCGTCTGGTTCAGCCGTCCTTCGAGGAAGAGCAGTTGGAGATCCCGACCTTCCTGCGTCGGCAAGCCAACTGAAGTGACGATGGTAAACTAAGCAATACCGGCGCGTCGCACGCCTCTCACGACCAGCCCCGTCCCTCCGGCACTTCAGCCGAACGGGCGGGGTTTTTGTTTTTAAAAACAATAGTTTATGGATTATGTTGCGCTGTAATAAATTGAAAGAAACTGTGTTTTGTAGAGGACGGAAGGCACTGTTACTTATCAGACTAAGGAATTGCGACAGTTTTGATTCCTGACATGAATCCGAAAGGGCCGATCAGTGCGCCGGACAGAATTAGACACAGTTATGCTGGACGAAGCGCGGGCTCAACGCCGCGAACGCGTCGGTCGTGCTGTGGCCTGTCCGCAGATGACGCTGAACGCCCCTGTCGTGCTTGAAGGCGTCGGCCTTCACACGGGCCGGATGATCCGTATGGACCTTCACCCCGCCGGTGCCGGTTTCGGCATTGTTTTCCGTCGTACCGATCTCGGCGATGTGCCTGCCAATGTCTCGGACATCACGGCGCGCTATGACCATGTCGGCGATACGATGCTGTCCACTGTGATCCGCAACGAATCCGGCACGAGCGTCGGCACGGTTGAACATTTGATGGCGGCTTTCTCCAGTCTCGGCATCGACAATGTGTTTGTCGAAATCAACGGGCCGGAAGTCCCCGTCATGGACGGCAGTTCTCAGGTTTTCGTTGAAACGATTGAAGCCATTGGCGTCAAGCCGCTTCATGCTTCGCGTCGTGCCGTTCGTATCCTGAAGCCCGTTGTGGTGCAGGATGGTCTGAAGCGTTCGGCTCTGTTGCCGGGCGAAGGTTTCAAGCTCGCGTTTGAGATCGAGTTCGACAATGCCGTCATCGGCCGTCAGTCCATCGAAGCCGATTTCATGTCGCCGACCTTCCGCGACGACATTCTGCGCGCCCGGACCTTCGGTCTGCTCAAGGATGTTGAAGCCATGTGGGCGGCAGGTCTCGGCCTCGGCGGTTCGCTCGACAACACGGTCGTTGTTGACGGTGACCACGTCGTGAACGAAGACGGTCTGCGTTTTGATGACGAATTTGTGCGTCATAAAGTGCTCGATGCCGTGGGCGATCTGGCTCTTGCAGGTGCGCCGCTTATCGGTCGTTATGAAGGCACCCGTGCCGGCCACGCCATGAACAACCGCGTCTTGCGCGCCTTGTTTGCTGATCGTTCGGCCTGGGAAATCGTCGAACTCGGGGCCAATGGCGAAGAACTTTCGCGCCCGATGGCCGTGCCTGCCGAATAAGGCATCGGCCCTAAACACCAATCTGCGATCCTGAGCACCCTCAAGCGTCCTGACCGGCCTTGAGGGTGTTCTTCATTAAAGCCCGTCCATCCGTTGTTTTGTCGGGTTGGCGCTATGGTTTCTTGTGCCGGATTGGGCTAGAAAAGGGGCCTCTGGCGGGGGGAGCTGGCTGATGGTGCCGGAGCCTTGTCACGCCCCCGGAATCGCATTGAAATGGCCTTGTTCCGCTGGTTGGGACTGTCCTGCCGGGTGATCGTTTGAAATGGACTTTGCCGGCATGAGTGAGGCCAAGCTGCTTTTTCCCAGTTTCCGAGTTTCGGGTTTCCGAGTTTCGGGTTTCCGAATGTCAGGGTTCCGACGTCTGCGGCTTCGGTCCGTTGTCATGGGCGTGCTGGCTGTTGCCGCGCTTGGCTTCGTCGGGGCTTGCTCCGGTGATGACAAGGAACTTCCCTATGACGAGCGCCCTGTTGAAGTGATCTACAACAAGGCGATGGATTTGATGGATGAAGGTGCCTATGTGAAGGCAGCGGCTGAGTTCGATGAAGTCGAGCGCCAGCATCCCTATTCGATCTGGGCCCGCCGTGCGACTCTGATGTCGGCTTTCGCCAATTACAAAACCAACAGTTACGATGACGCGATTCTGGGGGCCCAGCGATATATATCGCTTCACCCTGGCAGCAAGGAAGTGGTCTACGCCTATTACCTCGTCGCCCTTTGCTATTACGAGCAGATTTCCGACGTGGGCCGCGACCAGAAGATGACGGAAGACGCGCAGACCTCTCTCGCCGCGTTGATCCAGCGTTTCCCGCAGAGTGAATATGCACGCGATGCCCGCCTCAAGCTCGACCTGACGCGCGACCATCTCGCGGGCAAGGAAATGGAAATCGGGCGTTATTATTTGAAAAATCACGACTACATAGCCGCGATCAACCGTTTCCGTCTGGTGCTGACCGATTACCAGACGACCTCGCATGTGCCCGAAGCGCTGCATCGTCTTGTCGAAGCCTATCTCATGCTCGGTATTAAAACCGAAGCGCAGACCGCCGCCGCCGTGCTCGGTTACAACTTCCCCGGCAGCGACTGGTATCAGGACAGCTACAATCTGCTGGCGGCGCAAGGTTTGAAGCCCGTAGAGAATAAAGATTCCTGGATCAGCAGGACTTGGAACTCCGTCTTCTGATAGCGTGTTCACATGCTGGCAACGCTCTCGATCCGCGACATTGTTCTGATTGACCGGCTTGAACTGGCGCTGGCACCGCATTTGTGTGCGCTGACCGGCGAGACAGGTGCGGGTAAATCCATCCTGCTTGATGCGCTGGGCCTTGCCATCGGCGGGCGCGGCGATGCGGGGCTCGTCAGCCAGTCGGCAGAGCAGGGCAGCGTCACAGCCGTCTTCGATGTTCCCGCTACCCATCCCGCCCGCGCCGTGCTCTCCGAAAATGGTCTCGACAGTGACGGCGATCTCATTCTGCGTCGTGTCCAGTCCAAAGACGGACGCACCCGTGCCTTCGTCAATGATCAGCCGGTGAGCATTGGTCTGCTGCGCCAGCTTGGCGATCTCCTCGTCGAAATTCACGGCCAGCATGACGAGCGCGGTCTTCTCGATGCGTCCGGTCATCGCGCTTTGCTCGATCTTTTCGGCGGTCTTGAAGCGCAGGCAAGCGAGGTGCGCAGGCTCTGGGCCGAGGTTGCGCAGGCGCGTGACGCGCTCGCCGCGCATCAGGCGATGCTTGCCCGCGCACAGGCCGAGCAGGATTATCTGCGCCACGTCACAGGCGAGCTTGATGAGCTTGCGCCCGAAGACGGCGAAGAGAGCAAACTCGCCGAAGCCCGCATCCTGATGATGCATTCGGAAAAAATTGCAGCCGATCTTGTCGAGGCGCAGGACGCGCTGACCGGCAATGGCGGGCTCGAAGCGCGTCTGGCCCAAGCCATGCGTCGTCTCGCCCGCGCCGCCGAGCAGGTTGGCGGGCGTCTCGATGCCTCCATTGCCGCGCTTGATCGTACGCTCGTCGAAGCCGCCGAAGCGCGCGATGAGGTGGAGCGTGCCATGCGCTCGCTGGAGTTCGATCCGCAGAGTTTGGAAAAAGCCGAGACGCGTCTTTTCGCGCTCCGTGCCGCCGCCCGCAAACATAATGTGCCGGTCGATCAGCTTGCGGCGCTTGCCGAAAAATACCGCAGCCAGCTTGCCGACATTGAAGGCGGCGAATTGAAACTCGAAAAACTGAAAGTGGCAGCGGACACGGCGCGCGCGACCTATCTCGCCGCCGCCCAGCAACTGTCTGCTCGCCGCGCAAAAGCCGCCGCCAAACTTGATCAGCATGTCATGGCCGAGTTGAAGCCGTTGAAGCTCGACAAGGCGACATTCAAAACCGCCATCGAAGTGCTCAATCCCGACAATGCCGGACCTGACGGTCTCGATCACGTTTCCTTCCTCATCTCGACAAATCCCGGTGCTCCTCTCGGGGCGCTCATCAAGATTGCGTCGGGCGGGGAACTCTCGCGTTTCGTCCTCGCGCTCAAAGTGGCTCTTGCCTCGCAAGGGTCCGCCCCGACGCTTATTTTCGACGAAGTGGATTCAGGTGTCGGCGGCGCGGTGGCCGAAGCGGTTGGTCTGCGTCTTGCCGAGTTGTCAAAGACCGCGCAGATTCTCGTCGTGACGCATTCGCCGCAGGTTGCCGCCCGTGCACAATATCATCTGCGCATTTCCAAGAGCGAGATGAAATCCAGAGGAGCCCGCGTTTCCACCCGCGTCGACAGTCTCGACAAGGCCGAACGCCGCGAAGAAATCGCGCGGATGCTCGCCGGTGCGACCGTGACAGATGAAGCGCGTGCCGCAGCGGCCAAGCTCATCGGAAGCGACGCATGAGCAAGGCGGACAAGAACAAGCCGGTTGATGCACTCACTGAAAAGGAAGCATCAGCCGAGCTTGAATATCTGGCTGCTGAAATCACGCGGCACAATCTCGCTTATCATCAAAAAGATGAACCGGAAATTTCCGATGCCGATTACGATGCGCTCGTCCGGCGCAACGATGCCATCGAAGCGCGTTTTCCTGATCTTGTGCGCGGGGACAGCCCGTCGAAATCGGTCGGTGCCGCGCCTGCCGGTGCCTTCGGCAAAGTCACGCATAAAGTGGCGATGCTCTCGCTTTCCAACGGTTTCTCGGACGATGATGTTGTCGAGTTCTGGACCCGTGTTAGGCGTTTTCTCAATCTGAAAGAGGGCGATGCGCTCGACGTCACCGCAGAACCCAAGATCGACGGATTGTCCGCCTCGCTGCGCTACGAGAATGGCAAGTTTGTCGTCGGTGCCACGCGCGGCGACGGACGCGTCGGCGAGAATGTCACTGAGAACCTGCGCACTATCAGCGATATTCCGGCCATGCTCGAAGGTAAAAACATTCCGGACGTTTTTGAGGTGCGCGGCGAAGTCTATATGAGCCATGCCGATTTCGAGGCGCTCAATAAGCGTCAGGAAGAGGTAGGCAAACCCGTCTTCGCCAATCCGCGCAACGCCGCTGCCGGTTCTCTGCGCCAGCTCGATTCCAAAATCACGGCGAGCCGTCCTTTGCGTTTCTTCGCCTATGCATGGGGCGATCAAAGCGATTTGCCCGCCGACACGCAAGCTGGTGTCGTCGCGGCTTTTGCCAAATGGGGCTTCGAGGTCAATCCGCTCTTTCGCACCTGCCGCTCGGTAGAAGAGTTGATCTCCTTCTATCACGACATTGAAACGCAACGCGCCGATCTCGGCTATGACATTGACGGTGTCGTCTACAAGGTGAACCGTCTCGACTTTCAGCAGCGTCTCGGCTTTGTCTCGCGTTCGCCGCGCTGGGCGCTGGCGCATAAATTTCCCGCTGAGCAGGCCGTCACCGAACTTATTGGCATCGACATTCAGGTAGGTCGTACTGGCGCATTGACTCCTGTCGCGCGACTGAAGCCCGTCACCGTCGGCGGTGTCGTTGTGTCCAACGCCACGCTCCACAATGAAGACGAGATCGCACGCAAAGACATCCGCATCGGCGATACCGTTGTCGTGCAACGCGCAGGCGATGTGATTCCTCAAGTGGTCAGCGTCGTTCTCGACAAGCGCCCCAAGGGCACGAAGGAATACAAACTTCCCGATCTGTGTCCGGCTTGCGGCAGTCATGCGGTGCGCGAGATCAACGAGAAAACCGGCGAAATGGATGTCGTGCGTCGCTGCACCGGCGGCCTCATTTGCCCGGCGCAAGCCGTCGAACGATTGCGCCATTTCGTGTCGCGTAATGCCTTTGATATTGAAGGTCTCGGGGAAAAGCAGATCGCCGCTTTCTATGCCGATGGTCTCATCATGCAGCCAGGCGATATTTTCACGCTCGAAGCGCGTGATGCCCGCAGCTTGAAAAAATTGAAAGACCGCGAAGGGTGGGGCGGTACATCGGCTAAGAAGCTCTTTGCTGCGATTGATGATCGTCGCACCATTGACATTGACCGTTTCATCTTCGGCCTCGGCATCCGCCATGTCGGCGAAACCAATGCGCGACTGCTCGCGCGCTCTTACGGTTCACTCGATCACTTTATCGAAGAAATGGAAAAAGCCGTCGACCCCGACAGCGATGCGCGGCGCGACCTCATGTCCATCGACGGCGTCGGCGAGGTGCTGGCCGAAGCCTTGATCGACTTCTTTGCGGAAGAACACAATCGTGAAGTTCTGAAATCTCTTATAGATGCGGGCGTCAAAGCGGTTCCCTTACCCGCACAAGAAACGTCATCCCCCGTCACCGGCAAAACGGTCGTCTTCACCGGCTCGCTCGAACGCATGACCCGCGCCGAAGCCAAAGCCCGCGCCGAACAACTCGGCGCGAAAGTCGCAGGCAGCGTGTCGGCCAAAACCGACATCCTCGTCGTCGGCGCCGATGCCGGATCGAAACTCGCGAAGGCCGCGGCGCTCGGCGTGCAGGTGATTTCCGAAGATGAATGGATCGAGTTGGCGGGACTGTCCTAGCCCTCTCTTTTCCCTTCCTGCTTGTCGCGTCCACGCACGATTGGAAGGGGACGAAGAAAGAGGGAGGCGGGTCATAAACCGGAAAAGAATCCCTATCCCCGCCCGATTATTTCTTGTTGTCCCGCATCTTCGAAAGCGGACAACGAAAAACCAACGATCTCGACATGGAAACCTTCGATCTCTTGCAAGAATCGCACGGATTCCGAGCCTCAATGTTGATGGATAAAGGGCCTATCCCCGCTTTTCTGAAGCTCTCAAATCCGTCGCGTTGCGTGCCTGAGCCACGTCAAAGTCTCCGCATCCATGCCGTCCGAAACAGCATCATAGACGCGCAGATGATAGGCATTGAGCCAGTCTTTTTCCTCCGATGTGAGAAGCGCGGGCTCCACACAATTCAGATCAATCGGCGCAAGCGTCAGCGTTTCAAAACCGAGCATCGGGCGCTCGCCGCCTGCAATCATTTTTGCTTCCGTGACGACAAGAAGGTTCTCGATGCGGATGCCGTAAGCGCCGGTTTTGTAATAGCCGGGCTCATTGGAAATGATCATGCCGGGCCGGAGCGGCACGGAGCCCAGTTTGGAGATGCGCTGCGGTCCTTCGTGTACGGACAAATAAGAACCGACGCCGTGACCGGTTCCGTGATCATAGTCTAGACCGGCTTTCCATAGCGACATGCGGGCAAGTGCATCAAGTTGTGAACCGGATGTGCCGTTGGGAAAACGTGCTGTCGCAATGCCGATATGGCCTTTCAGTACGCGCGTGAAACGGTCGCGCTGTTCCGCGCTCGGTGTCCCGATAGCGACCGTGCGCGTCACATCCGTCGTACCGTCGAGATATTGTGCGCCGCTATCAACAAGAAAGAGATCGCCCGAAATAAGAGGCTGGTTCGTCCCTTCGGTGACGCGGTAGTGAACGATGGCGCCGTTCGGACCCGCGCCAGAGATTGTGTCAAAACTGACATCGCGCAACTCGCCTGTCTCTGCGCGGAACGCTTCAAGTCTTTTGGCCGCGGTGATTTCGTCGATCCCGCCCTTGGATGATTTTTCAAGCCAGGCGAGAAATTTCGTCAGCGCCTTGCCGTCGCGCAGATGCGCCGCTCGTGTGCCGTTGACTTCCGCTTCGTTCTTGCAAGCCTTCGGCAATTCGCACGGATCCGTGCCGCGCTTCACTTTTGCGCCCGCCGCGTTTAAGCGGTCATTAATCCATGAGGCGCAGGTGGCCGGATCGACCAGCACCGTCTTTTTTTCCGCACCCAGAGCATCAAGCGCCGTGCCCAGTTCGTCGCGGTCGCGCAATGTCACGATATTGCCGAGATGGGCGCGTGCTTTGTCGTCCGCCTTTTCAGGGTTGATGAAAAGTTCGGCGTGACCGTCCGCGCGAATGAGTGCAAACGAAAGTGGCAGCGGCGTGTGGCCCACGTCCTGTCCGCGAATATTGAAAGCCCATGCAATCGAGTCCGGCATGGTGAGTATGGCGGCATCCGCGCCGTCGAGTGACGCGCTGACGCGTTTCAGTTTGTCGGCAGCAGGTTCGCCCGCATATTTCAGGTCATGCGGCGCAATGGGTGCGACCGGCGGTGGTGGTTGATCCGCCCACACCGCATCAAGCGGATTGCTGTCGACCGCGACGAGTGTGCCGCCCGCTTTTTCCGCTGCCGCTTTCAGCCACGAGACGGCATCCATCGTATGGAGCCACGGGTCGTAAGCGAGCTTCGCGCCCTTCGGCAGATTGGTTTCGACCCATGTACTCGGCGGTTCTTCGATCAGGTGTTTCGGTTCAAACACTGTGATGTCCGTCTGCCCGCGCACCTGCAATGTGTAGCGTCCGTCAATGAAGATCGCGGCTTTGTCGAGCAGTACAATCGCGAGCCCTGCCGAACCCGAAAAGCCCGTCAGCCAGCGCAACCGTTCTGCATGAGGCGGCACATATTCGCCCTGATGTTCGTCGGCGCGAGGAATGAGAAATCCGTCGAGGCCGCGCGCGCGCAATTCTTCGCGTAGTCGTTCTGCTCGTTCGGCCCCGAGGGCGGGATTGGCTGTGTCGTCATATGTCTGAAACATCGCATAAATGTAGGGTGGAAGCTCCGTCGCGGCAACTCTGTTCAGCCACGAATTCGTAAAGTCACCCAATCACTTTTTGGTTTCCGGTCGACAAGGTAAAGGCCTTGTAGCCGCAGCGCGCCGGTCACCATTGTTTCCTGATTTCTCAGGATGCCCGAAAGGATGAGAGTGCCGCCGGGCACGAGATGCGCGCGGAAAGCGGTTGCGAGTGAGACGAGCGGGCGCGCCAGAATGTTGGCTATGATGAGATCGTAAGGGGCCTTTGCCGCAAGGGCGGGGTGGCTGAACCCTTTGGCGGTGCGCGCTTTGATGAATGGTGCCACACCGTTTTTGCGCGCATTGTCGATGGTGACTTTGACCGCCACGGGATCAATGTCGCTGGCCAGAACACTTGTACGTGTGAGCTTGGCGAGTGCGATGGCAAGCACGCCCGTGCCTGTCCCGATGTCGAGCGCGTTGAGTTTCGTACCGGGTCGCACGAGTTCAGAAATAAATTCAAGACAGCCCGTTGTCGTCGCGTGATGTCCGGTGCCAAAGGCTTGTCCGGCATCGACAAGCAGCGGGATGACACCTGCCGGAACCTTGTCTGCGTCATGGCTTCCATGAATAAAGAAGCGTCCGGCGCGCACAGGGTCGAGCCCTTCAAGCGAGCGCGTCACCCAGTCCACATCGGCCAGTGGTTCGATGATGATGTCTGTGAGGCGGCAATGGCTTTCGGCGACGGCGCCGGCCAGTGCCGTGCGGATGGCGGCTTCGTCCGGCTTGCTGTCGTAAAGGGCTTCGACGGTCCAGAGTCCATGGGCTTCAACTTCATTCCAGTCGGATGCTGTTCTGACGAGTGGCGCGTCGGAGCCGGGTGTTTCCGTTGTCGAAACAGCCAGCGCTTCGGGAAAGATGGTATCTTCGAGCGCGGTGGAGAAAATGTCGGCGACTTCATACGGCACGATGAATGATGCTTTCCAGAGGCCCATGTGTCAGGTCCGTTCCACAAAACTGTCGATGACTTTTCTGCGTCCTGCCTTGTCGAAATCAACGGTCAGTTTGTTGCCGTCGATTTCATGGACATGGCCATAGCCGAATTTCTGGTGGAACACGCGCTCGCCGCGTCCGTAGCTTGAGGCGGCAGGATCGCTTGTCGCTACAAGCTCGCCCTGCGCATCATGCCGCTGCGGGCGAACAGGTGCTGTGGCGTTTGCCTGTGCGCGTTTCCACCCCGGGCTTGAATAGGTGCTGCCTTGCGCGAAGTCCTGCGCGAAGCGGCTTGGCGCATAGCTCTGATAAGAACCTGTATCCATTGCGCTTGCAGTTACTTCCACATGCTCTTTGGGTATTTCATCGACGAAACGCGACGGGAGTGCGCTTTGCCAGAGTGCATGAATACGGCGGTTGGCGGCGAATGAAATATAGGCCTGTTTGCGCGCGCGCGTGATGCCGACATAAGCCAAGCGGCGCTCTTCTTCGAGGCCTGCAATGCCGCTCTGGTCGAGCGAGCGTTGATGGGGAAACAAACCTTCTTCCCAGCCGGGCAGAAAGACATTGTCAAACTCAAGCCCCTTGGCGCTGTGCAACGTCATCAGGTTCAGTTCGTCGCCGCCCTCCTTCGCGGTCACGTCCATGACGAGCGAGACGTGTTCGAGATAAGCGCCGAGGGTCTCGTATTCTTCCATCGAGCGGATGAGTTCTTTCAGGTTGTCGAGTTTGCCGGGTGCATCGGCCGATTTGTCGTTCTGCCACATTTCGGTGTAGCCGCTTTCATCGAGAATGATCTCGGCAAGTTCCGTGTGAGGCATGGCTTGTACAAGCGAACGCCAGCGGCTCACCATGTCGATGAAGCCTGCCAGCGCGCGTCGTGCGGCAGGTTTCAGTTCTTCGGTCGTGACGATTTCACCTGCCGCCCGCGTCAGTGAAATGCCGCGCGCGCGGGCATGGGTGTGCAGTGTTTGTAGCGCGACGTCGCCAAGACCGCGACGCGGCTTGTTGACGATGCGCTCGAAGGCGAGGTCGTCGTCCTGCTGGGCCACAAGACGAAAGTAGGCATTGGCGTCGCGGATTTCAGCGCGTTCATAAAAGCGCGGGCCGCCGACGACGCGGTAGGGAATACCGAGGCTGATGAAGCGGTCTTCAAATTCGCGCATCTGTGCCGAGGCGCGCACGAGGATCGCGATCTGATGTAGCTTCTCGCCGCGTCGCTGGATTTGTTCGACCTCTTCGGCAATCGCGCGGGCTTCTTCTTCGCCGTCCCAGTAGGAGGCTATTTTGACTTTTTCGCCTTCGTTTGTGTCGGTCCAGAGTGTCTTGCCGAGGCGTTGCTCGTTTGCGGCGATGAGGCCGGAGGCGGCACCCAGAATATGCGGCGTCGAACGGTAATTGCGTTCGAGTTTGACGATTTTCGCACCCGGAAAATCTTTCTCAAAACGCAGGATGTTATCAACCTCCGCGCCGCGCCAGCCATAGATCGACTGGTCATCGTCGCCGACGCAGCAGATGTTCTTGCGCTTCTGTGCAAGCAATCGCAGCCAGAGATATTGCGCGACGTTGGTGTCTTGGTATTCGTCAACCAGCATATATTTGAAACGCTCCTGATACTCTGCAAGCACTTCAGGATGTTCCTGAAAGATGCGCAGCGTTTCAAGCAGCAGGTCGCCGAAATCGGCAGCGTTCAGAATTTTCAATCGCGCCTGATAGGCTGCGTAGAGTTCACCGCCTTTGCCATTGGCGAAGGCGTGTGCTTCGTCGGCTGGCACTTTGTCGGGTGTGAGGCCGCGGTTTTTCCAGCCGTCAATGTCATTGGCCAGTTGCCGCGCGGGCCAGCGTTTTTCGTCGATATTTTCAGCGGCGATCAGTTGCTTGAGCAGGCGGATCTGATCGTCCGTGTCGAGGATTGTGAAATCGGAGCGAAGCCCCGCAAGCTCCGCGTGGCGGCGCAGCATCTTCGCGCCGATGGCGTGGAACGTTCCGAGCCATTGCATACCTTCGACCACGCCGCCGATGAGGCGACCGATGCGCTCTTTCATTTCTCGCGCGGCTTTGTTGGTGAAGGTGACGCAGAGAACTTCGCTCGGCCAGGCGCGGCGCGTGGCGAGCAGATGTGCGAGCCGCGTGGTCAGCACACGCGTCTTGCCGGTGCCCGCGCCGGCGAGCACGAGGACCGGCCCATCGAGCGCTTCGACCGCCTCGCGTTGCGCTTCGTTCAGTCCCTCCAGATAAGGCGCGCGCATACCCGCAACGGCAGCAGCGCTTGTCGTGCGTGCTGTGTCTTGTTCGGGAATGGAGCCAAGGTCGAATGGATCGGACATGCGGGCTATAGCTTTAAAATGGGATAACGTGATTCCGCCCACTATAGCACGTTGTGCAAGGGCTCTATTTTTTCCGCCTGATCCCGATCACGCGGCCCGCCTGTTCAGGGCGAGGCAATGATTTATGGGCGTCCATCATGGCGGCGATCTTCATCTGCACATCATCGGGAAAAGCCGATGCCCGGCGCGAGGCCATGTCGACGTGGATGCACATCTGCTCGGACGTGGCGGCGAGCGTGCCGGTTTTGGCGTGATACATATGGCCGAAAACATGGATACGTTTGGCATCCCAATCGAGAAGCTGATAGGTGATGCGCAAGGGTGCCCCTTCTTTCACCTCGTCGATATAGCAAACGTGAACTTCCGCCGTGAAGCAGGAGCCGACGCCTTTTTGTGTATAGTCCCATCCGATGCCGAGATTTGAAAAGGCGACGTCGAGGCTCTCGTCAAAGACAAGATGGTAATAGGCCATGTTCATATGGCCGTTGAGATCGACCCATGCTTTCTCGACCTTGCGCGGCGGACATTCCAATGGGTCGTTTTGTTTCATGGTGGCGTCGCTTCCCGCGAGTGTCGTTACCATTCATTGTAGGTCATGCTATTGTAGCGGGAGTGATCAGCAAAGCGCGGAAACGGTCAATGACCACGAGTAACCTGCAAAAACGGACAGACGGTTTGGCGGGCGCTTTAAGCGCGTTGACAGCGCTGCTCGGTGATCGTCTCACAACCTCTCTGCCGATCCGCGAAGCACATGGCCGCGACGAAAGCTGGCATCCGGTGATGGCTCCCGATGCAGTTGTCTTCGCGCAATCGACCGAAGAAGTCGCGGCGATTGTCCGCATCTGCGCGACGTACAATCTTCCGGTTATTGCGTTCGGTACAGGCACCTCATTGGAGGGTCATGTCTCTGCGCCGCATGGTGGGCTGTCGCTTGATCTCAGCCGAATGAACCGCATCCTCAAAGTGAATGCCGAAGACCTCGACGTGCATGTCGAGGCGGGCGTCACGCGTAAGGCGCTCAATGTGCATTTGCGTGATGTTGGACTTTTCTTTCCGATTGATCCGGGTGCCGATGCGAGCCTCGGCGGCATGGCGGCCACGCGCGCGTCGGGCACCAATGCGGTCCGCTATGGAACGATGCGCGAGAACGTGCTCAACATTACAGCCGTCATGGCCGATGGCAGCATCGTGCATACGGCGCGGCGGGCGCGGAAGTCTGCGGCGGGATACGACCTCACGCGTTTGCTTGTCGGCTCTGAAGGCACACTCGGCATCATTACGGAATTGACGCTGCGGCTTTACGGTATTCCGGAAGCGATTTCTTCGGGTGTTGTGTCATTCACGAAGTTTGAAAATGCGATTGATGCCGTGATTGATACGATCCAGTCTGGTATTCCGATGGCGCGCATAGAGTTCATCGACGAAGTGCAGGTCGCGGCGAGTAACCGCTATTCAAAAATCAATCTGCCGGAGACACCGCTGCTGCTTGTCGAGTTTCATGGCAGCGAAGCGTCGGTGACCGAACAGGCTACACGCTTTGGCGAGATCACCTCGTCCCATGGCGGCGGCGATTTCCAATGGGCCACGCTGGCCGAAGATCGCACGAAGCTCTGGGAGGCTCGGCATAATGCGCTTTATGCCGCGCTCTCGCTGAAGCCCGGCAAGAAAGGATTGATTACGGACGTCTGTGTGCCGATTTCAAATCTTGTAGAAGCCGTCAGAGGCACGAAAGAGGATTTGGCGAAGTCCGATATTGTGGCCCCGATGGCGGGGCATGTGGGTGACGGCAATTTTCATCTCATCATGCTTATTGATTCCGACAATCCGGCGGAGGTTGCCGAGGCGCAGCGCATTCACGATCGCATGGTGATGCGCGCGCTGGCGCTTGACGGCACCTGCACGGGCGAACACGGGATCGGCGAAGGCAAGATGCAGTTTCTCGTGACAGAGCACGGGTCAGGTGTTGCCGTAATGCGTGCGATCAAGAAGGCGCTTGATCCGCAGAACATTCTTAATCCCGGCAAGATGTTCGCGCTCTAGTTTGCGCTGTTCACCGCGACATTGACGGCGAGCGCCAGCAGGATCGTATTGTAGAAAAATGCAATGACGCTCTGGATGAGTGTCACCTTGCGCATGTTGGCGCTTGTCACATCGACGTCGGAGACCTGCGCTGTCATGCCGACGACGAATGAGTAGTAGAGAAAATCCCACGAGCTTGGTTCTTTCGTGCCCGGAAAATCAAGGCCACCGACATCGGCATGTTTTTTGTCAGGCAGGTAATATAGATGGGCGTAGTGAAATGCCATTACCGTGTGAAATGTGAACCAGCCGAGCGGAACGCCGAGAAGCGCGAAAGCGATCAGGATGGGCGAGGCCTCGCCTTTGCTGTTCAGAATTTCAAAGATGGCGTGGAGGCTCAGAGAAACGGCAGCAAGCGTTATCAGGGCGATGATGAGAATGCCCTCGTCTTCAATCTGCGAGCGTACGCGCATCCGCGCGGGCGTCAGCCTTGTGAGAAAGAATGCCGTGATTGTGAGATAGGTGACGAAAAATCCATCCCCCGCAATGACGAGGCGCAAAGGTTCGTCGACCTGACCGTGCAGTCCGAACCAGAGCGCTAGCCCAAGTGCTGCCGCGCTATAAAAGCGCCCGTGATGTATCACGTGTTTGGTGGATGGGATCAGGATACGTCTCCATCGGTCGTATTGCGACGATTGTCGCGCCCACAAAGAACAGAGCCATGGCACAGACATCCATCAGAATATTTATGTCGCATAGTCTTAAGTAAGTTGCCGCGAACGATGCGTAGAAAATGTGTCAAAGACAAGGCCTCGTCGATCTATTACGCCCAACCCGGCCTTAATCTGTTTTTCTGTTCGCCGCGAGTCCGTGAAGGATGAAATCGAGATGGCTGGGAATAAATCGGTCGGTGTTGAAGACGGGCATGGGACCAAAAACCTCTGTAGCAAGAGCGTTTATTAGAAGCGGGAAGATCACGCTTTGCGCGACTGCCTCCGCATCGCAAGGTCGGAACTCGCCGCGCTCGATGCCGTGATTGATGAGCCGCGCGAGATTGGCGAGACCGCGTGATACAATCTCATCTCGGTAGAATGTTCTGATGTCAGGATAGTTTCCCGCCTCGGCGATGATCAGTTTCAGGATGGGGCGCATGTCAGGTGATCTGATGATGGTGCCGATGCGCGTATAGATCATACGCAGCATGTCGGTTGCCGATCCTTCACTGGCCTGGATGATCGCTTCCATCTCGTCGATTTTCGGGTTCGCGATCTGATGCATGATGGCTTTGAGGAGGTCGGCTTTGCTGTCGAAGTAGAGATAGATCGTCGCTTTGCTGATGCCGGCAGCGTCGGCCACATCTTCGAGTCGCGTCGCCGCAAAGCCGCGTTGGGAAAAAATCTTGAGACCCGCCGCCATGATCTCGGCAGGCCGTGTTTCTTTGCGGCGTTGTCTTTTCAGAGCGGTGGTCATGTGATTATCCATGGCGTGAAGCGCGGGCTTCAGCGCGGCACATTCGAGCATCTAATTACTGACCGGTCAGTAATTAGATGCAGTATAGCGGATATGCAAGAGACTGACTGTGAATTCTATAAGGAGTTGAAGGGCGGGGTCGGTCAGCCCTTGGGGTCGACCGGTTTTACGGTCGTCGGGGTGGGCGCGGTTTCGCGCTTCAAGCCGTCATGGGCTTTGGCGTTCTTGTCTTTTTGTGCGCGGTCGCGTTTTTTTTCGGCACCGGTCCGGCCAAAGCGCACCCGATTTGCAGCCGCTTGCGCTTGCTTTTCCTTACGTGCGCGTTCTTTTTTGCCGTCGCGCACAATTTTTTGGAATTGGGCGATTTTTATTATTTTTTCGTCGTCAGAAATCATAATTTGCCCGCAAATACACGTCAGCCTGCCTCAAAATAGTTTGCCGTGATCGGCTCCGATTCAGTTGAGATTATGCCACAAGGGCAGGGGCGCAAAACAGGCGGCGGATAAACGGTTTTGATACTCACAGGGGCCCCGTCTGGCGGGCGATACATCATGCGGACGGGCGGAGTGGTTTTTTGAATACGTTTCTTTCCTATCTTGCTGGCTTCATCGCGCTGCTCCTTGTCGCGGCTCTGGCTGGTCCGACCTTTGTGGACTGGAACCGGTTTCGCGGCGAGTTTGAGCGGCAGGCGAGCAAAATCGCAGGCCGTGAGGTGCGCATTGGTGGTGACATCGGCTTTGTCGTGCTGCCTGCCCCGCATCTGACGCTCAACAATGTGTCCATTGCGAATGTCTCCGGTGCTGAGAACCCTGATTTTTTGCGCGTCGGTCTTGTTGATGTAGAGGTGGCGCTAGCCCCTTTGCTGAGTGGTGAGATCAGCGCGACGAGTGTGCGCATCGCGCGTCCGCAACTTCACCTTGAGGTGAGTGATGGGGGTCGCAACAACTGGAGCGATCTGGTCTCGCTCGATCTGTTGCGCAAGAGCGGCTATTTCGCGGTTTCGTCCGTGAGCCTCGGCAAAGTGAGCTTTGAGGAAGGTTCGATCAGTTTTCACGATCACAGCGACGATCGGAGCTGGAAGGTTGACCATCTGAACGGTGATGTTACGGCAACGTCGCTCGTCGGTCCCATGCGGGCGGAGATGTCGCTTGCGGTCAATGACATCCCGTTTGTGGTCCGCGCCAATATCGGGGATTTCTCCGGCGACCGTGCGTTCAAGATCGTCACGGAAATTCAGACGCTCAATATGCCCTCGAAGCTTTTGTTTTCCGGTATTTCGACGAGCTTTTCGGCGGATGCGCGCATTGACGGTACGGCGAGCCTTGAACTTGGCAGTACCAAGGTTGTGGAAGGCGAGAAGCCGCTTGCGCCGATACGCATTGAAGCGAAGCTCGTGTCGAGCGAGGATAAGGCCACATTGCGCGACGTGATGGTTGCGATGGCAGGGACAACCCTCAAGGGCGATGCCGAAATCAGTTGGCGCAACCGGCCCGCGTTCAAAGTGTCGCTTGCTGGCGAGGGGCTGACGCTTGATCCTGTGTTTGACCGCTTTTCTGATTTTGCCAATGCTGGGGGCGTCCCGATGAGCGGATTGACGGCTTTGCCGTTTCCCTCATGGATCGATGGCACAGCGAATTTCAAGGTGGATGGGCTGCTCTCGCATGATGTGCTGATCAAGGACGCGAAACTTGATCTCGCGCTCAAGGATGGCACGTTCATCATCAACCGTGCGCGCGGCGACATTGGGGGCGGAACGCGCGTTGAGTTGAGCGGTGTGCTGGCGCATGGTGACGCCCCGGGTGATGTGCCGGGTTTCAATGGCAAGATCACGGGAACAAGCGAAAATCTGTCGGCGCTTGCCTTGTGGTTGCAATCGCTGCGCAGCGAGCCTGTGGCAACGGCTGCGGCGACAGGTGATGTGAAGACTGCGGATTTGCAGAAACTCTCCTCTGCGAAAAAAGAATTGGCGAAGCCCGTCGGTGCGCCGCGTCCGTTCGCGGTGACGAGTGCCGTGTCGGTGACGCCGGTAGCACTCACCTTCCGCGACATCCGCGCGGCTTATGTGGGGAGTGCCGATCCGGCAAGTCTCAGCGGGATGGTGGCTTTCAAGTCGCCTGCCGAGGGCGCGCGGGTGATAGTCAGCGCCGATCTCAAAGCGCAGAGCTTTGACTTTGATCCTTTGCGCGCGCTTTTCCCCGATGATGCTAAGCCGGATGCGTTCATAAAAGCGTATGATTTCGATGTCGCGGTGGAAGCAGGGCACCTCACATTCGCCGGGCAACAGGTTTCGGGTCTTGTTGCCAAGGCGCGGATGACGGAGGGCAGACTTATCCTCACTCGGTTTGATACGGCCTCTTTTGCCGGCGCCACACTTTCGTTTACTGGTGACCTAAGCGGCGTTCCGGACATGCAGGTCGACAAGATTTCAGGTACGCTTAACGGCTCGATTACAGCGGAGAAAGCGGGCAGGTTCTTCTCGCTCCTCGGTTTCAACGCGGCAGGTCTTGATGATACGGCGGATATTGGTGTCGCCTTTTCATCGGGTCGTGCAGATGACAGCGAAGATGCTGTGGACACGCTGACGATGAAAGGCACGCTCGGCCAGAGCCGTGTTGATGCGGTGTTGAAGCGCCTGCTCGGCAAGGGTGGTGATGCGGGTGCAATCAATCTCGTTGCGAATGCAAATAACGCCAATGCGCGGGCCTTGCTGCGCCAACTTGGCTTTGCGGCGAGCGACAAGCTCAACGGAGCGGGCAGCGCCTCTTTGCAGATGAACGGTCCGCTCGGCAAGCCTTATGATGTGTCGTTCCGTGTTAATGCCAATGAGGCAACGCTGACGGCCAAAGGCACGGTCAATGATCCTCTGGGTGCACGCGATTTTGCGGGACAAGCAGAAGTCTCGGCGTCGGGCGTGGACACTGTGGTCGAAGCGTTGGGCTTACCCGATTATCTTGGTGATTTCGTGAAGGTGCAGACGGCGGGCCCGGGCTTTGTCGGCTCGTCGAAAGTGACGTTGAATGCGGAGGCGCTGTCGTTCGACGGATTTGAAGTTGTCGCGGGCCGCTTGCATGTCGCGGGCGACGCCATTTATGCGTCGGCGAAAGACGGTGGCGTACCGCAGGTGACGGGCAAGGTCGAAAGCAATGTGCTCGATCTCGGATCGCTCTTCGACAAAGACGCGACGGATGCGTCGCCATGGTCTTCGGCGGCTCTGGATCTCTCGGATATGTCGCGTTTCGGCGGTAATGTGGATTTGAAAGTGGCAAAGCTCACCCTCGGTACGCTGCGGTTTGACGATGCCAATATGCATCTCGCTTTGGCGAGTGATGTTCTCTCGGTCACGCCGATGACGGCGAAGATGGCAGATGGCGCGGCGTCGGTCACGGTGCGCATCGAAGGCGGCAAGAGCGGCGAACCGGGGATAGGGCTCACCTATAAAGTCGACAATGCGGATTTTGCCAAGCTCAGTGCCCAGATCGTGGGAACAAGTTTTGCCGCAGGCCGCGTGAGCGCGGACATACAGGCGGAAGCGCAGGGGCGCAGTTGGCTTGGTCTTGTTTCGTCTATCAATGGTGTCGGCAAGATCGTAACGAAAGACGCGCGCCTCGCACCGCTCAATGTGGCGGGCTATAGTGCGGCTCTGGCCAAAGCTACATCGGTCGACGATCTACCTGCGCTGACGGGCAGCGTGCTGGCTTCGGGCGAGACGAAGGTGAGCGGGCTCGATGGTGACATATCGGTCAAAGACGGCATGGTGCATTTCACGCGCAGCACGCTCGCGCTTGACGGCGGCAGCGGCAATCTGACGGCGATGCTTGATGTGCCGCGTCTGGCGGTTGACAGCGAAATGCGGATCACGCCTGCTGGCCCTGAGGGTACGCCGGGATTTTCCGATGTGACATCCGGTAACATCGGTGCGATTTCGCGGCGGATTGACGTGCAGGCCTTGCAGCAATTTGCCTCGCGGAAGATCCTTGCCAAGAGCATTCAGGATGCGGGGCTGAAAGATATACCCGATGCGTTGAATGATCTGATCGGTGGCGCACCCGCGACGAAAGTCCCGTCAACGGCGGGTATACCGGTGCCGTTGTTGCGGCCGGAAGCCCATGAGTTTGTTCAGTGATCAGGTGCAGACGGCTGATTTGTCTTTGAAATGATTGAGCACGTAAACACGTACCGCACAGGACAGGTTGCCGTCGGTGTCGCGCGTTTCGTCGATCTGACGCACGAGTTCGTTCACGGACACATCGAGAGAACAGGCGACTTCCTTTAGTGCATCCCAAAAAGGACGCTCCAGCGAAATGCTGGTGCGATGGCCGGAAATGCTGACGGATCGTTTGATTTCGGCGGGCATATCCTGTTCCTCTAAAACCCTCCCCATCGAGGGGAAGGGTGGGGAAAGTCTTATTCCGGTGCAATCATTTTTTCGGGTCGGACAACGGCGTCGAATTCTTCGTTGGTGACGTAGCCACCGCCGACGGCTTCTTCGCGTAGTGTTGTGCCGTTTTTATGTGCCGTCTTGGCGATTTTGGCGGCGTTGTCGTAGCCGATCTTCGGGGCCAAGGCAGTGACGAGCATCAGCGAGCGTTCGAGGGCTGCTTTTATGTTGTCCTCGCGCGCTTCTATCCCCACCACGCAATTTTCGGTGAAGCTGACAGCCGCGTCCGACATCAGGCGGACGGACTGGAGGAAGTTATAGGCCATCACCGGATTATAGACGTTGAGTTCAAAGTGGCCCTGGCTGCCCGCAAAAGTGAGTGCGGCATTGTTGCCGAATATCTGCACGCAAACCTGTGTCATTGCTTCGCACTGGGTGGGGTTCACCTTGCCCGGCATGATCGACGAGCCGGGTTCGTTTTCCGGCAGCGACAGTTCGCCGAGGCCGGAGCGCGGGCCGGAGCCGAGCAAGCGGATGTCGTTGGCGATTTTGAAAAGAGAGGCGGCAACCGTGTTGATCGCGCCGTGGCTGAAGACCATCGCGTCATGGGCGGCGAGCGCCTCGAACTTGTTGGGCGCGGTGGTGAAGGGGAGCTTGGTGATCGCGGCGATGCGTTCGGCCACCTGTTCGGCAAAGCCCACCGGCGCGTTGAGGCCCGTGCCGACGGCGGTGCCGCCTTGCGCGAGTTGCATCAGGGCGGGCAGGGTGCTCTCGATACGGGCGATGCCGTTTTCGACCTGTGTGGTGTAGCCCGAAAACTCCTGACCGAGTGTCAGCGGTGTGGCGTCCTGCGTGTGGGTGCGACCGATCTTGATGATCTTGGCCCACTGGTTCGCCTTGTCGTTGAGCGCGTTGCGGAGTTGTTGAAGCGCGGGGAGGAGGCGGTGGTGGATTTCCTCGGCGCAGGCGACGTGCATGGCTGTGGGATAAGTATCGTTCGACGACTGGCTCATGTTGACGTGATCGTTGGGATGCACGGGTTTCTTCGAGCCCATCTCGCCGCCGAGCATTTCGATGGCGCGGTTCGAGATCACTTCATTGGCATTCATGTTCGACTGTGTGCCGGAGCCTGTCTGCCAGACGACAAGCGGGAAATGCGCGTCGAGTTTGCCTTCGATGACTTCCTGCGCGGCCTTGACGATGGTGTCTCCCACTGTCTTGTCGAGGCGGCCAAGCGCCATGTTGGTCTCGGCGGCGGCGCGCTTGACGATACCGAGGGCGCGCACGACGGGGGCGGGCTGCTTTTCCCAGCCGATCTTGAAATTGCCGAGGCTGCGCTGGGCCTGAGCGCCCCAATACTTGTCCGCATCGACTTCAATCGGTCCGAATGTGTCGGTTTCTGTGCGGGTTTTCGTCATGGGATGGCACTCCGTGCTGGCAATGGCGTTGCGCGGTCATTTAGCACGGAGGAGGGATTGGGGGAAGGCTGGCCTATTTCTTCCGGAAAGCGTCGAGGCTGACGACTGCGCCATCGGTTTTGGGGGCAGGTTCGGATGAAGCGACTTGCGCGGCAGCGGGCGCTGCCGCCGGGGTTTCGGGCTTTTTGACTTCGAACTGGAGGCCGAACTGGACGGAAGGGTCGAAGAAGGCGTGGACCGCCGAATAGGGGACCACGAGGGTTTCGGGTATTTTGTTGAAGGTGAGATCGACCGAGAAACCATCTTCGCGCACGTCGAGATTCCAGAACTGGTGCTGCAAAACGATCGTCATCTCGTCGGGATACTGGCCGCGTAGTTTCTCGGAAATGCTGACGCCCGGGGCGCCTGTACGAAAGGAAATATAGAAGTGATGCTCGCCCGGCAGACCTTCTTTTTTGGCGACATCAAGCGCTTTGCGGATCACGCCACGAAGCGCTTCCTGAGCCATTTTGTCGTAATGCATCTGGTCTTCGGCCACGGGATCACGCCTTTTCTTAGTGAGTTCTTGATGGTCTTTCTGCCTTATACGCTTTTATCGGCCAAGGCAGAAGAGCCCTAAAGATTTGGCGGAATGACGAAAGGTCGTTGCCATTGTGTATGGTCGCCTCGACATGAAATAGTCTGGAAATGAAGTGGAGGTTTCTGTTGCCAGGTACCTCCGAACCCCGCCTTACCCTGCAAAGGGCAAGGACTTCAAGTGAAGTGCTAGCGCTGCTTACGCGGCGATCGCGACTTCTGCGTAGTTGTCATTGGCAACTATCAAACGGCCCGCTAACGGCGGAACCATACCGGGCAAAAGAAAAGCTTTTACACCCTCGTCGATCCTAGTTCGCCCCCATCGTGTTCTGCCATGACAGAAGGGAAATGGTGGAGGCGCCGGGTACCGCCCCCGGGTCCGAATGGCTTATTATGCAGATCGTTTATTACCATAGTCAGCCCAAGGGCTGACAAGCCATATATAGGCGTAGCGTCTTCAAAAACCAAGCGATAGGGTGCGCGCGACCATAAATATGCCGTGTTTGTGCGGTTTTATGCAGTTCGGGCGGGATAGTTTCTGAGGCCGGACATGGTCACGCGTCGTCACTTTATCCTCGGTGTGGCCGCGCTCGCCGCCACTCTCCCCGCGGGTGCGCAGGCCGACCTTCCTCAACGTCCGCGCGATCTTATCCGTGCTGCGCGGCGGCAAATCGGCGATACCGTCACTTATGACAGCGCTTATGCCCGTATTGCTTATCCCAATGGCGATGTACCGAGCGAGCGGGGTGTGTGTTCGGATGTGGTTATCCGCGCCTATCGCGATGCGTTCGGGATCGACCTACAACGCCTCGTGCATGAGGACATGGCGGCAAACTTCGCCGCTTATCCCCACAACTGGGGCCTCAACCGGCCGGACAGTAATATAGATCACCGTCGTGTGCCCAATCTGATGGTTTTTTTCAAGCGGCGCGGCGCCAAATTGCCGGACGGGACGGATTATCAGCCGGGCGATCTGGTCACGCAGGCGGTGGGCGGCAGGCTGCCACATATTGTTATTCTCAGCGGGGACAAAGACCGGCGCTCCGGACGGTGGCAGGTTATCCACAATATCGGCATGGGAACGCAGGTTGCCGACACGCTCGATGCCTATCCCAAGACGGGCCATTATCGCTACGAGATGACATGAACAACATGCATTTCTTGCAAGAGATCGAGCGTTTCCATGTCGAGATCGTTGCTTGTGCCGATGAGGCTCTGCGAGACCGGACCGAAAGGTTATCCCCAGAGGGGATCGGGGTTGCCGATTGATCGTGCGCGAGGGGCGTGAGGAGAGTAAAATGTCCTCGAATCCACGAGGCGAAAACGTATGCAGCAATATCTCGATCTGCTGGCGCATGTGCGTCACCACGGGACCAAAAAGACCGACCGGACCGGCACGGGCACATTGAGCACGTTCGGCTGGCAATCGCGGTATAATCTGGCCGACGGTTTTCCGATGGTCACGACAAAAAAGCTGCATCTGAAGTCGATCGTGCATGAGCTTTTGTGGTTCCTCGCGGGCGACACGAATATCGCCTATCTCAAAGCCAATGGTGTGCGCATCTGGGATGAGTGGGCGGACGAGAAGGGCGAGCTTGGGCCGGTCTATGGTCATCAGTGGCGCTCTTGGCCGACGCCGGACGGGGGCAAGATCGACCAGATCAAAAATCTCATCGAGATGATCAAGACGTCGCCGGACTCGCGCCGTCTCATCGTCTCGGCGTGGAACGTCGCCGACATTAACGGCATGGCGCTGCCGCCCTGTCATTGTCTCTTCCAGTTTTATGTGGCGGAGGGAAAACTCTCATGCCAGCTCTATCAGCGCTCGGCGGATATTTTTCTCGGCGTGAGTTACTTTGGTCATATTCACTAGTTGTCTGGATAGATAGATAGCTGAAATGAAAGAGTTTTTTTGATTTTCTATATACAGACAGTAGTTATAGATTTGGCGCGGTAGATGCCATAAATATGAGCGAGATTTGTTTGGAGTTTGTCTGGATGGATGTTTTGAGTTGTAGCTCCGTCGGAATGTGAGAAGAGAGGCGCGAGCATGCGGCATCCTGAGTTTCAATATCTGGATTTACTTTCACATGTTCTTGAACGTGGAGACGAACGCATTGATCGAACCGGTGTTGGTACTCGATCAATTTTTGGTGCGATGGTGCGGTTTGATCTTTCTAACGGCACTGTTCCGATACTGACTACGAAGCGCGTTTATTGGAAGACTGCAGTCAAAGAGATGCTGTGGTTCCTTACTGGTAGAACGAATATTCAGGAACTGCTGCGCGAGAATGTGCGTATCTGGACTGATTGGCCGCTTGCTAAATACCGTAAGGAGTCGGGCGAGGATGTTTCTCAGCTCGAGTTTGAGCGACGTATTGTTGAAGACGATACGTTTGCAGCGAGTTGGGGCGAGTTGGGACCAGTTTACGGCAAGCAATGGCGACGTTGGCAAGGATCTAACGGACGTGAATATGATCAGATTACGGATCTTATTACTGCATTGAAAAATAATCCTACAAGTCGCCGGATGCTTTTTCATGGTTGGAATGTTGCTGAACTTGAATCTATGGCATTGCCGCCATGCCATATGGTTTATCAGTATCATGTGACGTCAGACGGTCGTCTCAATTGTCTCTTATTTCAGAGATCCGTTGATTTGCTGCTTGGGGCGGCATTCAATTTTGTAGGTGCTACGGCGCTGCAATTGATGCTAGCTCAACAAGCAGGTCTTCGTCCTGGCGAACTGATCTGGGTTGCCGGGGATGCTCATCTCTATCTCAATCATCTTACACAAGCTCAGCTTCAGATTAGTCGAGATCCGCGCCCATTTCCTACAATGCGATTGTTGCGGCGTCCCGAAAGCATTGACGACTATGCGATTAGCGATTTCGAAGTTACTGGATATGCGCCTCACGATGCAATTCAAGCCGAAGTTGCTGTTTAGATGCTGGAACCGGGGAGACCTCCAGAAAAATCACAAAATGATAGACATCTGGCCCCTATTCGGACGCCGCCAGGCGCGCCCGAATTCCGGCCTCGGCATCGGCAAGCGATTTCTCGCCTTCTGCGTCTACCTTGAATTGCAATCGAATACGCGCGACTTCTTTGAGCGTTTCTTGCTCGGCGCCGGGCGTGTTGTAGAGCACCGTCAAAGGCGTTGTCTGAAAAACCATGTTGTCAGGATTGCTATCCGCCACATACCGCGCCTGTTGAAGTGCGAGTTCGTATTGTTCTGCAAAAATGAGTGCCATGGCGTGATGTCGGGCTGCCTGCGGACCGTACCCGTCGATCACATGCCTTCCGGTCGCTTCGATGAGGCCGACGCGTAAGTTTTTTACCTTCTTGATGTCTTTCATCTCGCACATGAGCAAAACAGCGAGTCCGACAAAATCACGCTGGGCAATGAGCATCTTCATTTCTTTGCGGCGCTGCTCGCTCGTCGGCTTTTGCAAATAGGGTTCGCATGTGGCTTCGAGCTCGATGAGCAAGGTTTCGTAATCGTCCTTGAATGGCAGTACCATTGTGCCAAGTTGATGACCGCTTAACACGCTTGCCATTCCAAGAAGTAAAACGAGCTTCTCCTCCGGAGGTAGTTTGGATTTCAGAGGGTTAACAAATTGTCCGAAGCTGACTTTAATCTTGTTCTTATTATTGACGCGATAAGCCCCCTCGGATCGAACGAACATTTTGAAGAGTGCAATGGTTGCTTCTAACCGCACCGACCAAATGGAATGCTGCGTCATGGCGACCAGGAATATTTTTGCGGCGTCATGTGGTAGACTGCCGATCTCGCCAATAGCACTGCAAATCGCGGCTTGCCGAATTGTGATCTGGCCTGCCTGCGATCTGAGCATGATCTCGACGAGTGCATAAGGCGCTCCAGACCGGCAACGTCCGAGCAAGTCGAGAGTTTTGAAAAAAGTCCTCATCGGTGCAGCCGCATAAAAATTCTTCGAGCATCTGATGTGCGCGGCGGTATTCGTGCGGATAATTTCGATATCCGTATCCAAAATTATCGGTCTCCCGGATTGTCTCGATCACAGGCGAATGCAGAAACGCACTCCAAAAAAACTGCCGTGCGTCGGCGTTCTGGTCCTCGTCCCCGTCTAGCCACTTGACAAGATTGGCTTGGAGCGTCTCATCGTCGTCGAAATTGGGCGGTGTCGGCGGAGTTAAGACCGGTTCCGGACTGTCGGCTGAAAAAGGAACTGAGGACAGCCGAGATGGCGTGACGCCATGGATGCGTTGGCCATCGGCCGCATAAAGCCGCAGCATGGGGAACTCCATGCACGCTTTTCGAAATGTCATGACGATCAAGTCGAAGAACTTGAGCGATCCGTCCATATCGAAGCCGTCGACCAGCAGAAGAGTCTGTGAGAGGGGTACGCTATCGCTGACTTCAAGGTGAGCACCAATAGCGTCCCGCACTACCCGCATCTTGGTGAGCTCGGTGTCAAAATTTGAGACAGTCACGAAGTTCTTGATAGCTTCCGCTTTTCCTCCAAGTGTGATGATAAGCTTGTCGAGCCCTTCCATAGCCTGAGGAGCCATAGGCGAGACAGGTCGTGTTACGAGCGCATCGCAGAAACTTACAATGTCGGTAATGATTTGTGCCCGTATAATTCGGACTATGGTCGGAAACGCTATGAAGCGCTCAAGTAGCGGTTTTTGCAGGTCGATCCATCGTTTAATGAGTGCGATCTGCGCTGCACGTGCGTTCAGCGGACCACCGCTGAATGTGACGCTCGTGTTGTCGCGGGTAGCTGCGAGGGCGTCCGAACTGATTTCAACATAGTTTTTCTCAGGCCGCCGCCATCCGAAATCGGCCAACAGTGACTCAAGCACTGTGTCACTGAGCTCGGTCGGCGGCGCATAGGGCTCGTAGCCGGGAATGCTAAGCGTGGCGAGGCGCCCGTAAACCTCCGCGGCGCCGTCTACAAAATATTCGATTTTTGAGACCTCAATGTCGTTCCAAAGCTCGATGCGCTTCCAGAAATCGAAGTCTTGGACATGGGCGCCGATCTTATCGCGCTGAACCTGGAAATACTCCGCGAAGTGCTGCGCGTATGACTCCTTGGCTGTGTGAAAGTCAGTGACCGAATAGCCCGCTGTGATCAGTGGTTTGCGGATTTGGCGCGAGTGCTCGATGAAATCCCGGGCTCGGATGATGATGTGCCGCGCGAGTGTGCGCGCCTCGAAGGAATTGGAAGCTCTGCGCGCGAGCACCAGGGCGGTCGCCATTTCTCCGGCGATGAAGCGCAGCTTCTCTAGTCTGACGGCGAGCGTCATCTGTTACTCCGTTGCTGTATTAAGCTGTCTAAACAGATAGTTTATGCTTAAGTCCACACGTCAATACTCTAAGCCATTGAAAGTATTGGTTAGCGCCGAGAAGGATGCGAACCTCCGACCCTCAGATTCGTAGTCTGTGGGTTGAAAAAATAGAAAAGAATGACGCCCTTTCAAAGTTGATGGGAGCGGAAGTTCAATTACATTTATGATGCGTTGATCTGGAGTAATGAATTCATCTTCACCAAGTAGAAGGCGATTTTATTTTTGTAAGATACTCGTTGGTTTCACTCCGCGGTTTTCGATTTGATAGAATTCAGATCAGTGAGGGTTCGTTTCGACCATGGGTGTTGCGCAAGTAGACACAAACTCTCCGTATTTTGTAACGCGCACACGCACGGTGACTTATGAATTTTCTCGGTATGAAGAACTATTCGGATCAGATTTTCTAGCCAAGGCTTGCGACGTTGTGCGAAGGCAGAAGACTGAATCTGGCGTAAATGAGAGTACTTGGGTCGATAATTACGTCATTCGCTTTGCAGCCTTCTTGGAGGCGCTGTCGGTTTATCTTTATGCAGGAACGCCGGGGAGAGTTCTTTTTCTGAGTGGGATGAATCAATCCGATTGGGAACAGTTTGGATGCTGGTTTCGGGAGAGAATTGTCAGGTCATCGCTTTCAGATAAAACCAAGGCTAAGCACATCTTGTGCACAAATAAACTCATGGGATTTTTTATAATAGTCGGCCTCATTCCTATAAAGATTGAGTTGGCACCCCTGGTGCCACGATTTCAAGCGCGAGATGGTGAATCGGTGCGTACCCATAGAGGGTGGAACGATAAGCCGAAAATATTTCCAGTACTCTCGCCATTGGTTCTCCGCATTGAAAAACACAGACGTTCATACGATTATTCGGCATACAGAAAATTAGCCCCAAGATTTTTGCATTCGATTTTGCCAGTTCTTAATAGGCTGTATGTGGGGTACTCGGCGGGAGGGGCAAAGAGTTCTCACAATACGCTTGTGAGATTTCTTGATTATCTAGCTCGACGATCAGCGCAGCAGCCTGATGCCACTTTTTTTCAATTGTTGCGCTTAGGTCGGACATCAGAGATCGATGCAACGGCATGGGAAAAAATTATCTATGAGTGGCGCGATGAAGTGTTGAGAGAAAATTTGGAGAATGGATTTTCTCTCAAATCTGCTCATGGAATTGTTATGAGGTTTTCATTTATTTGGAGACACTTGGCCGCGGTGAATTGCGTTCCTGATGTGGAGATTGTCGGCTTTAAGAATGCCAAGAGAATTTCGGACATTAAGCCGAGGCTCTCACTCGCCCAGCTTTCCGTGGATGCTGTCAAAATTTCAGAAGCCGAAGAAAAATTAGTTAGTCGTATGGAGCGACTGACATCTACAAACGAAAGGGACGAGACGAGAGAGTTTATCAGTAAGCGGTGTTTTGCCCCCACATTACCTCTGGCGTCGTGATCTGCGATGACCTT
>JAZJXO010000024.1:0-93703 GCA_040390855.1 Pseudomonadota bacterium | reverse complement strand
CAAATTACCTCAAAAACTCCGGCTATGCGTCAATCTAATGTCATCAAGCTCTAAAACATCAGACATTTTATGATTTTCAATAGTTTCTGGCGGAGACGGAGGGATTCGAACCCTCGATACGGCTTTACACCGTATAACGGTTTAGCAAACCGTCGCCTTCAGCCACTCGGCCACGTCTCCGTGCCCCGTGTATGCCCAAGATTGCCTTTGGCTTCAAGCGAAACCCTGCGCCACGGGACAAAATCTGGGTGAAATTCTCAAGGCCGGTAGCGGATCAGCCCTTCCTGCGCGACAGAAGCGACCAGCCGTCCGTCGCGGGTGTAGAGACTGCCACGGTTGAAGCCGCGACCGCCGGAGGCGCTGGGACTGTCCATGGCATATAGGATCCATTCGTCCGCCTTGAACGGCTCGTGAAACCACATCGCATGGTCGAGGCTCGCCGATTGCAGCTTGCCGGAAACCCAGCTCACGCCATGCGGACGGATGCAGGTGTCGAGCAGCGTCATGTCGGAGGCATAGGCCATGATGCATTGATGCAGCGCATAGCTGCCGGACTCGATCGGCTTGCGCGCGCGGAACCAGACATAGTTGTCTGCCGCCATCGGTTCGGGGTTGATATATTTCTGCGGATTGACGGGGCGCACTTCGATAGGACGCGGCCGCGCGAAATGCTTGGCTATGATTTCGGGCAGTTGCCCCATCACTTCATTGCGCAACTCTGTTTCGTCCAGCAGGTCTTCCGGCATCGGCACATCGGGCATCGTCGCCTGATGCTCAAAACCTGTTTCGGGTTTCTGGAACGAGGCCGCGAGATTGAAAATCTGTTTGCCGTGCTGAATGGCGATGACGCGACGCGTGGTGAAACTGCCGCCGTCGCGCGAGCGGTCGACTTCGTAGACGATGGGCACTTTGGGATCGCCGGGGCGAATGAAATAGGCGTGAAGCGAATGACAAACGCGGTCTTCAACGGTGCGGTAAGCCGCTACCAGCGCCTGTCCGATCACCTGTCCGCCAAAAACACGCTGCCAGCTCGCATCGGGGCTGTGGCCACGAAACAGGTTTTCCTCGATCTTTTCGAGGTCGAGAATTTGGATCAGGTCTTCGACTGCATCGCTCATAGCGGGGGCCCTCATGGTTCGCGCCCGCAACATATGCGTATCAAGGAAGCCTGTCACCTCACCGATAACACAGTGTCGAAATGCGCGTCGGTGATGCCGGATGAGTTCAGAAAATCAGTGGGCGGCGAGCCATTCGCGCGCCTGGCGCTGGGCCTCGGCGACCTGCACCTTGTCCATCTCGCGCGCAAGTTCCGTGCGGTAATGGCGGGCCGGTTCGCTGCCACGCACGGCGGCAAGGTTGAACCATTTATGCGCTGTGACGAGATCAACCTCGACGCCGCGACCTGTGGAATAGATCAGGCCCAAATCGTAAAGCGCGTCACACGTGCCGCCCTCTGCCGCCTGCTCGAACGTTTCGAGCGTTTCCATCTGTACGCGAGCCATCACCTCATCTCCCCAATTCGTAGTCCGCGTCGCCCTGTGTTTCGCGGTCCCGCTGCCCTATCTAGCAAGGCCCACCCTTGCTCTGGCTTGAGGATTCCATTGTCCCAATAAAAAAATGGTTAATGCCGGACGAAGGCGAGCGCAACAAGTTGAAACAAAACCGTTGCAGCTTGGGGATAAAACCGTGATGAGAATTACTTTCAATATGCTAGCCTTCCCCCGCAAGCAATGAGAGGTGGGGAAAACATGAGGAAAATCTTCATGTTTTTAAGGGGAAACGACAGTGTCACCATATGAAACTAATGCGGCCGACACGGCACCATCTGCGGTACTCCGGCGCGATTGTCCTCAGTGTAACTCAAAATATACAGACGCAATTTCTTTGTCGCATGGCAGTGAAGAATGGCCGATGGTGCAATGCCGCATCTGTGATTTCATCTATCTGACCCGCGCGCCGCGTTATGAAGAGCTGTCAACGACGCGCGCCTGGGAAAAAACCTCGATCATCGAAGACGAACGCCGCTTGCAGGATCGCCCCGTCGCCAAACGCTTCAGCCGCGCAACCCGCTGGCGCATGAGAATCCTGCCGCGCCGGAAAATGCCGGAACTGTTGCTCAGTGAAAATGCGCCTGCCGGTATCGTGGTCGATCTCGGCTGCGGCGACGGCGGCATGATGCACGGGCTCGACAGCAAATTCACTCCCGGCGGCGTCGAAATTTCCGCCGAACTTGCCCATCGCGCGAATGAAAATTTCAAAAAACGCGGCGGCTCCTGCCTCCATGCACCGTCCGTCACCGGCCTTCGCCAGATCGAAGAAAGCACTGTGGCCGCAGTCACACTTCGTTCCTACCTCGAACACGAACTCGACCCTCTCGGCGTGTTGCACGAAATAAAACGCGTGCTGAAACCCGACGGCATCGTACTCATCAAAGTGCCGAACTACGGCTCATGGAACCGCATGGTGACGGGCCGCAAATGGTGCGGCATCCGCCTGCCGGATCATCTCAATTATTTCACGCCACGCTCGCTGAAAGACATGGCGGCCATCGCAGGTTTCAAAACCCGCCACGGCCTCACATGGGCTCTTCCCACCAGCGACAATATGTGGGCTGTGTTGCGTCACCGCGCCTAAACTTTAGGAACGGCCATCCCCCGCATAACAGCGGGGCGTTCGCCGACCGCTTTGAGCCAGCGCCGCACATTGGCACCCTCGCCCACAACATCGGGCTTTGCCGCCGCGATCAGTTCAAACGCCGGTGCGACCCAGGGATATGTGATAATGTCGGCAATCGAATAATCGCCGCCGAGATAAGCCGCTTCGCCGAGCCGCTTTTCGAGAACCGCACAGAGCCGCGCCGCCTCGTTCTGGTAGCGGGTAATCGCGTAGGGAATTTTCTCTGGCGCATTCATAAAGTGGAAGAGCTGGCCGAACATCGGGCCGACGCCGCCCATCTGCCACATCAGCCATTCAAGCGCCTTGGCGCGCTGCGCGCCCTTCGGGGCCAGAAACTTGCCGGTTTTTTCCGCAAGATAAATCAGGATCGCGCCGCTTTCGAAAACGGACAGCGACCCGCCCTCGGCATCATTATCGACAATCGCCGGAATGCGGTTGTTCGGACTGATCTTCAGAAATTCCGACGCGAACTGCTCGTTCTTTGAAATGTTAACCGGATGCACCGTATACGGCAGACCGCACTCTTCCAGCATGATCGAGACCTTGCGTCCGTTGGGCGTCGTCCACGTATAAAGATCAATCATTGTTCCGTCCCCTTGCGCATGACTACGCGCGAGCCGTCTCGTTCGGCCCGCATCCGTCACAGGTTTGAAAATTCAGTAAGCCGCTGTCACTTCAATGTGGTGATGCCGGTGCCGTTTGCAAACATAAGGATCAATAAGATAGGTGCCTGCGGGCAAAGACATGCCGACCGCCTGCTGCGGATCGAGAAAGCTCGCGATCTGTACGCCCGCCTCGGTCTTGATGTCAAAACCGTAGGTACCGTCCATCACGCGGGTGATCTTGCCTTCGACGGGCAACACCAGCTTGGTGCCCCATTGTTCTCTGGAGTGATAGGCGTCTTTCATCACAACCGATGAACTGGCTTCCGTTTCAGCCGCCGAAACAGGCGTCGTAAAGCTGACAACCACCAAAGCGGCCATCAGTAAATCTCCGATTTCACGCTTCATCGTCATTCCGCCTGTCCAAACCAACGCCACAAAGAGTAACAGCGTGTCCAGTTTCCCGAACACGCTGCCACTTAGCAAGGGTAAAGCGATGCGCTGGCCTCGCCTGTTCCCTCTATACATCCCGACGGAGAGTCAAATCCGTCCTTTACTGTGTACGTTGCCCGAAAAGAATCTTGCGAGCCTTTCCGGCGTCTTTGGTCTTGTCCCCGATGGACCCCTTGCGCGTTTCGCGTCCAAGGGCAAATCCCCTTCAAACCGCCGGACGGGCATCAACCCGTCCGAATCAGTCCTTGGGGTAGGGAAAGTCTGTGATCTGCCGACCCTGGTTTTATATGGAACAACCCAGATCCAGCAGGCCATGTCCGCAATCCGATAGCGACCGCCGAGACAATCCGTTCTTTCAGGCGCCTATTCATCGCGCCATAGAACCGGTTCACTTCATTGGTACAGCGCACAATCGCGTACGGGCCGACAATGGCAGCTATCCTGTTGTTCAGCGCAATCTTGATAAAAGACAGCGCGAACAGTTCGCCAATACCGATATTCACCGGCCTTGCCACATAGGGCAGACCGCACTCCTCTAGCAGAATTGAAAACTTCCAGCCGTTAGATATCGGCCAGCAGAAGAGTACAATCGGCTCCGGTTACCTCTTTTTGACAGGCGCTTCCTTTGCAGAAAGCGCCTTGTCAAAGGTCCCCGACTTCGAGGGGCGCGTGGGCCGCCGCACTCCTTGCGGCAGGCCGGCGACTAACAGTCATTACTTCTTCGCGGCGGGCTTACGCTTCGCAGCGGGCTTCTTCACGGCAGCTTTCTTGACTGCGGGCTTCTTGGCCGCAGGCTTCTTCACTGCTTTTTTGACGGCAGGCTTCTTGACCGCGGCCTTTTTGACGGCGGGCTTCTTCACTGCCTTCTTGGCGGCGGGCTTCTTCGCTGCCGGCTTTTTGACGGCGGCTTTCTTAACCGCAGGCTTCTTCACCGCTGCTTTTTTGACAGCAGGCTTCTTAGCCGCAGGCTTTTTCTTCGCAGCGGGTTTCTTCTTGGCGACCGTGGTCTTGGCGGCAAGCTTCTTCACTGCGGGCTTCTTGGCGGCAGCTTTCTTAGCTGCCGGCTTCTTGGCGGCGGCGGGTTTCTTTGCAGCCGTCGGTTTCGCTTTTGCTTTAGTAGCCATAGTTTTCTCTAGCTCCTGATGTGCCGTTAACGTCCGGCGACAATCCATTGACTCGCAACGCACATACTCGTCGTGCCCGAGTACCCCTCGGACACATCAAATAATATGAGCGTCGTCGCTCACCTCTGCAACACACTGTTGCAATTTTGTGCGAGCACGGTCACACCACACTCATCAGAAAGTGGTTTACAAACCGTTGACGGAGGGGACGGATTTTTTCGTCAGTCGTCGGACGATATACCCAACTTTGCGTTGAGAATTTTATTGACGACTTGCGGATTTGCCTTGCCAGACGTGGATTTCATGACTTGTCCGACAAACCAGCCTGCAAGCGCAGGCTTTTCTTTTGCTTGCGCAGCCTTCTCCGGATTGGCAGCCAGAATGGCATCAATCGCAGCCTCAATCGCGCCTGTATCCGTCACCTGACGCAAGCCGTCTTTTTCGACGATTTCGAGCGGGTCACGACCCGTTTTGTACATCGAATCAAAAACGTCCTTCGCGATTCGACCCGAAATCGTGCCGTCCGTGATGAGATCAACCAGCTCTCCGAGCTGCTTCGGCGTGACCGGAGAGGTCTCGATTGAGTGCCCTTCGCGGTTCAACGCACCGAATAAATCACCCGTCATCCAGTTCACAGCGAGCTTCGCATCGCGTTTTCCGGAACCCGATTTCATCATCGCTTCGTAATAGTCCGCCGTCACCGCTTCACCGACAAGAACGGTCGCGTCATAGGCCGACAACCCGTATTCAGACATCAGACGCGCCTTTTTATCATCCGGAAGCTCCGGCAAGTTTGCTGCGATGCGGTCAACGTCGGCCTGCTCGACAACCAGCGGAAGCAAATCCGGATCGGGGAAGTAGCGATAGTCATGTGCCTCTTCCTTGGAGCGCATCGAACGCGTTTCGCCCGCCTTCGGATCGAAAAGCCGCGTCTCCTGACGGATGGAACCGCCGTCTTCGAGGATTTCAATCTGTCGGCGCGCTTCATATTCGATCGCCTGACCGATGAAACGGATCGAATTCACGTTCTTGATTTCGCAACGCGTACCCAGCGGCGCACCGGGGCGGCGCACAGAAACGTTCACGTCCGCACGAAGCGAACCTTCCTCCATATTGCCGTCGCAGGTGCCGAGATAACGAAGAATGGTACGGAGTTTTGTTACATAAGCCCGTGCTTCATCCGACGAACGCATGTCCGGCTTCGAGACAATTTCCATCAGCGCGACGCCGGAACGATTGAGATCGACATGGCTGTTGCCCGGCGCGAGATCGTGCACGCTCTTGCCCGCGTCCTGTTCCATATGCAGGCGCTCGATGCCGACGGCAACGCTGCGCCCGCCCGCCAGATCAATCACGACAACACCCTCACCGACGATGGGATGCTTGAACTGCGAAATCTGATAGCCCTGCGGCAGATCGGGATAGAAGTAATTTTTCCGATCAAACACCGAACGCAGATTGATCTGAGCCCGCAATCCGAGGCCGGTTTTAATGGCCTGCTCGACACAATAGCGGTTGATGACCGGCAACATGCCGGGCATTGCAGCGTCGACAAGGCTCACCTGCGTGTTCGGTTCCGCGCCGAAGGCGGTCGACGAGCCGGAGAAAAGTTTGGCGTTGGATGAAATCTGCGCATGGACTTCGAGGCCGAGAATAATCTCCCAGTCTCCCGTCGCACCCTTGATCAGATCTTCGTCACGCGGCTCACGATGCTGCATAGAGAATGTCATGGTCATGTCCTCCACCAGCTTGTAGGTGCGGCTTTGAACTCCGCCGCCTGCTCCAGCGCATAGGCCGTGCGCAGAAGCGTCTCCTCATCAAATGTCTTGCCGATAAACTGCAAACCGAGCGGCAATCCCTCGCCCGACAATCCGGCAGGCACCGAAATCGCGGGCAGACCGGCAAGGTTCACCGTCACCGTGAACACGTCATTGAGATACATGGCGATGGGGTCCGCCGAGCTTTCTCCGATGCCGAAAGCGGCCGACGGGGCCGTCGGCGTCAGCAGCACGTCGCATTTCGCATAGGCGTTAGCAAAGTCCTGCGCGATCAGCGTGCGCACCTGCTGGGCCTTGAGGTAATAGGCGTCGTAATAGCCTGCCGACAAAACATAAGTGCCAATCATAATGCGCCGACGCACTTCCGGCCCGAAACCCGCCGCGCGTGTCTGCTCGTAAAGATCGGTGATGTCCTTGCCCTCGACGCGAAGCCCGTAGCGCACACCGTCATAGCGCGCGAGGTTCGACGAACACTCGGCAGGCGCCACGATGTAATAGGTCGGCAGCGCATATTTTGTGTGGGGCAGGCTCACATCGACAATCTCTGCACCCGCCGCCTTCAGCCATTCCATGCCGCGCGTCCATAATGCGTCGATCTCGGCAGGCATCCCGTCCACGCGATACTCCTTGGGAATACCAACGCGCAGACCCTTCACGCTCTGGCCGAGCACGGCTTCATAATTGGGCACGGGGCGGTCAACGCTTGTGGAATCCTTCTCGTCGTAACCTGCCATAGAGCCCAGCATGATCGCCGCGTCGCGCACGTCATGCGTGATCGGACCGGCCTGATCGAGCGACGAGGCATAGGCAATGATGCCCCAGCGCGAGCAACGGCCATAGGTCGGCTTGATGCCGACCGTGCCGGTGTATGACGCAGGCTGACGGATAGAGCCGCCCGTATCCGTTGCCGTTGCCGCGAGGCAGAGGTTGGCGGCAACCGCTGCCGACGAACCGCCCGACGAACCGCCGGGAACGAGCTTCGCATCGCTGCCCTTGCGCCGCCACGGGTTGATCACGGGGCCGTAATAGCTCGTCTCGTTGGACGAGCCCATGGCGAACTCGTCATTGTTGAGCTTGCCGAGCATCACTGCACCGTCGCGCCAGAGATTCGCCGTCACCGTGGATTCGTAAGGCGGCTTGAAACCGTCGAGAATGTGACTGCCAGCCGTCGTCAGCACATTCTTGGTCGCAAAGAGGTCCTTGATGCCGAGCGGTAGACCTTCGAGCGGCCCACCCTCCCCCTTCACGAGCCTGGCGTCCGACGCCTTGGCCATATCGAGCGCCTGATCGGCTGTCTCGGTGATGAAGGCATTGAGCACACGCGCCTCATCCATCGCCTTGACGAACGCGCCCGTGAGTTCGCTGGACGTAATCTCTTTGGCCTTCAGCGCATCACGCGCACCAGCCAGTGTCAGCTTTGTCAGGTCACTCATCATTCCACCACACGCGGCACAACATAGAAGCCGTCTTCCGATTTCGGCGCATTGGCCGTCACATCCTTCTGGTGGTTGCCAGAGGTCACAACGTCATCGCGCATTTTCATCTTCACCGCGACGGCGCTCGTCATCGGCTCCACACCCGTCGTATCGACCTCACCCAGTTGCTCGACAAAGCCGAGAATGGAATTGAGTTCGCCCGCGAGCGCCGGAAGCTCATCGTCCCGGACTGCGATCCGCGCAAGTCTGGCGATGCGCCGGACCGTGTCTTGATCGACCGACATAAGAGTGCCTTTGTTCTGGTTTGCGAGGACTTTCAAAGTGACCTGCTCGTAGCCACATCATCAAAGCCCCATGTAAGGATTCGGCGGAACATAACAAAGCGGAGTACCGCGCCGCAACGCCCCTCTCTCTATATATGGGTATAAAGAGAGACATGATTCTGGTGGGATTTGAGGGACGGGACTGATATGTCCCCACAGAGAATGAAGATAAGGGATTCAAAGGCTTGAGCGGCAATGTAAAGACGCTGACCGAACTGCGCGACGGGCTGCCGAAGGGCGCACGCGTCATGGGGCTCGATCTGGGCTCCAAAACCATTGGTCTCGCCATCGCCGACCTCACTTTGACGGTCGCAACGCCTCTGGAAACCATCCGCCGCACCAAATTTTCCGCCGATGTCGCCCGCCTTCTGGAGTTGGCTGCGCACAATAACGTCGGCTTCTTTGTCGTTGGATTGCCTATCAATATGGACGGCAGCGAAGGCCCCGCCGCCCAGTCCGCCCGTGCTTTCGCCCGCAATCTCGACAAGCTGACGCCCATTCCGCTCACTTTCTGGGACGAGCGCATGTCCACAGCCGCCGTCACCCGCACATTATTAGAGGCCGACACATCACGCGCCCGTCGCGCCGAAGTCGTGGACAAAATGGCCGCCGCCTATATTCTCCAAGGCGCACTCGAACGCCTCAGAACCCTTTAACATCAACCGGCTATAAGACGGAGCTTGCGTCCTTTGTCATCGGAAAAAATCGTCCTTCCCCGCGAACAAAAGCTCCTGCTCCTCCTCGTCGGCAGCTCCCTCTTCATCAACAACTACGATCTCGGGATTTTCTCGCTGGCACTGCCGCAAATTCAGGCTTCACTTCAAATCCCCGAAGATACGATCGGATTTTACACAGGTCTGATCCGCTTCGGCGTGCTGCTCGCCTTCCCGCTCGCCTTCATGGCCGACATCGTGGGGCGCAAGCGCCTGCTCATTATCACCATCACCGGCATGACGCTCGCCACCGTGCTCACCGCCTTTGCCCAGAACGCCTGGCAATTCATGGCGCTACAAACCGCGGCCCGCTGTTTTTCCTATGCGGAGGACATGCTCTGCTACGTCATCATCGCGGAGGAAATCGACGCCCGTATGCGCGGCTGGGCCCTCGGCCGCCTCGCCGCGCTGGGCACACTTGGCTATGGCCTCTCGTCGATACTCTATACCCAGATCGACGTGCTGCCCCATGGCTGGCGCGACTTCTACCTGATCGGCGCGATGGGACTCGGCGTGATCATCCTTGCACGCAGCCAGCTCAAAGAAACCAAACGCTTCGCCGATCTCAAAGCCGCCCGCGCCGCCACCACGCGGTCCTTCCGCGAGCACCTCTCGCCCATCGCCTCGCTGGTCCGCGCCTATCCCGGCCGCTTTGCCGCGCTGGTCGCCACCACCGCGCCCTATTCCTTCGGCCTTGCCGCCACCTTCGCCTTCATCTCGAAATACTTGCAGGAAACACACGGCTTCACGCCCACAAATGTCGGGCTACTCCAACTCTGCGGAGGCCTTATCTCCATCTGCGGCTACTTCGTCTCCGGCCGCATCAGCGACGCGGTGGGTCGCCGCAAAGTGCTGATGGTCACTATCGCCCTCGTCACCGGCCTCTTCTATATTTTCTACCTCACCAACAATCCACAAGTCCTCGTCGTCGCCTGGATTTGTGCTCTGTTCTTCTACTTCGCCTCCGAGGTCACGCTCGCCGCGCTGGGGGCGGAACTCTTTCCCACCTCCTACCGCTCGACCTCGTCTGCCGCCCGCACAGTCATCAACGTGACCGCCAGCGTCGCGGGCCTCGCCGCCGAGAGCGCTCTCTTCTCTCTCGTCGGTTCCCATGCGCTTGCCATCGTGATTTTACTCGGCGTCACGCCTCTGGCGATTATCCCCGTCATGTTCTTCATTCCCGAGACGGCGCGGCGTACACTCGAAGACATCTCGCCGGAAATCACCGACCCGTCCCTGAACAAATAAACACGAGGCACTCAAGTGCTCGCCATCCTGACGCCGCTCATCCCCGTCTTCCTCGTCATCGGTCTGGGCTTCCTTCTCCAGCGGCGCGGCTTTCCGGGAGACGGCGTCTGGCTGCCGCTCGACCAACTCAACTACTTCATCATGTTTCCGGCGCTGCTGCTCCACACGCTCGCCACCGCCGATCTTTCGAGCTTCGACGTCTGGCCAATGGCGGCCGCGCTGGCCACAGGCCAGATCGCCATCATCATCATCCTCATCATCGGCCACAATTTCTATCACCTCTCAGGTCCGGCCTTTTCAAGCGTCTTTCAAGGCGCCGTCCGCTGGAACACATTTGTGGCGCTCGCCGCCATCGCCTCGCTCTATGGCAAGGACGGCGTTACCATGGCCGCTGTTGCCGTCGCGGTCCTTGTGCCCATCGCCAATACAAGCTGCATCATCGCGCTGACGCATTACGCACTCCGCGAACCGATCCATCCCGTCGCCATCGGCAAAGTGCTTGCCAAAAATCCGCTGCTCATCGCTTGCGCGCTTGGCATTTTCCTTAACGCCACCGGCATCGGCCTGCCCGGCTCGCTCGCCATCACCGCGAAAATCATCGGCGATGCCTCGCTCACACTGGGCCTCTTGTCCGTCGGGGCTGGCCTCAGTATCGGCCACATGATCGACGAGAAACTTCCTGTTCTCTACACCAGCGCATTGAAACTTCTCGTCATGCCGGTGGTGATGATGACCGCCTGCTATGTCCTCGGCGTCACCGGCCTGCCGCGCCTTGTCGTCCTCATCTGCGCGTCGGTGCCGGGGGCCACATCATCCTATGTGCTGGCCCGCCAGCTCGGCGGCGACATGGACCTGATGGCGAGCGTCATCACCGGCGGCACCATCCTCGCCGTGATCACGATGCCTCTGATGCTCTGGATTTACGGCTAGCGCTGAACCGCCGCGCGCTCCAAAATCGCGCGCTGATCAAGGCCCATAGGCAACGTCCCGTAAATATCACCCCAGTCACGCCCCAGCCGCGTCGCGCAGAATGCATCGGCCACAGCGTGCGGGGCATGGCGTAACAAGACCGCGCCCGCCGCAACTTTCGCCATCAGTTCCACAATCTGCCGCGACCGCGCTTCCAGCGAACCCGTATCGGCAAAGGATGTCTTGAGCGCCTCAAGCGCCGCGTCATAAGCCCCGTTTGCGCCCCGTGCCGCGTCGAACTCTGCCAGCACAACATCAAGCGCCTCCGGCTCGCGGCCTATCGCGCGCAGCACGTCGAGACACATCACATTGCCCGACCCTTCCCAAATCGCATTGACCGGCATCTCGCGGTAAATCCGTCCCGCAATGCTTTCCTCGACATAACCGTTGCCGCCGAGACATTCCATCGCTTCATAGGCAAGGTTCGGCGCGCGCTTGCACACCCAGTATTTCGTCACCGGCGTCATCAACCTCTTATACGCCGCTTCCGCCTCGTCATGCGCTGCATTATCGAAAGCCCGCGCGACGCGGAACGAGAGCGCCGCCGCCGCTTCGTTCTCGATCGCCAAATCCGCCAGCACATTCATCATCAAAGGCTGATCAACGAGCTTTCTCTGAAACACCGTGCGATACGAACAATGATGCAAAGCATTGACCACCGCCGCGCGCATCATGCCGGCGGTGGCCACAGCGCAATCAAGCCGCGTATAAGTCGCCATCTCCAGAATATTGCGCACGCCGCGCCCCTCATCGCCGATCAACCAGCCCGATGCGGCCTGAAACTCGACCTCCGACGAGGCATTGGACTTGTTTCCGACCTTGTCCTTCAACCTCTGTATACGGATCGCATTGGGTGCGCCGTCCGGCGTGAAACGCGGCATGAGAAAACACGACAAGCCGCCCTTTGCCTGCGCCAGCACGAGAAACGCATCGCACATCGGCGCGGAGAAAAACCACTTATGCCCCGTGATGTGATATTCCGCTCCCGGTCCGCCCGCGCCGACCGCCCGCGCCGTGGTCGTATTCGCTCGCACATCCGTCCCGCCCTGCTTCTCCGTCATGCCCATGCCGAAGGTCACGCCTTTCTTGTCCGCAGCGCACGTGAAGGTCGGATCGTATTCACGCGACAGAATGCGCGGCACCCACTCTTTCGCAAGGTCGGACTGAAACATCAGCGCAGGTACCGCCGCATTGGTCATGGTAATGGGGCAACCATGTCCGCTCTCGATCTGCGTCATCATGTAAGTGCCCGCGAGCCGCGCGACGATGGCCCCCTTTTTCGGCGCACCCCCGTCGAGCAAATGATCCCATGGGGAACCGTGCAAACCCTGGGCGACCGACAAAAACATCAACTGATGATAGGAGGGATGAAACTCCACGCGGTCAATGCGATGACCGAAGCGGTCAAAACTTTTCAGCACCGGCAAATAGGTGTTCGCCTGCCGACCGAGATCAATCACCTCCGCCGTGCCGATCTTCGCGCCGAATGCGCCGAGCGACGCCTTGGCCTGCTCCGCCCCCTCGCGCGTCACAATCTCGGTGAGCACCTTGTCCGACGTGAAGAGATTATAGTTCTCCAACGGCGGCGACTGATTGAAGACCTCATGCGTGGCAAAATCGGTGCTCTCGGTCATGGCATTCTCCCAAGGATTTTAACCATGAGCCTAGCATGGCCAAAATTCCTCTCCCATAGGGGAGAGGGCTAGAAACACTTGCAGCCCTGCGCAAACCGCCCTATACAATGCGGCTTTAATGACCAACGCGGACGCACAGACAAAACCCATCTTCCCACACCGGCACTTGCTGGGAATCGAAGGGCTTTCCGCCACCGACATTACCTCCCTTCTCGATCTCGCCGACACCTATGTCGTGCAGAACCGTCAGGTCGATAAAAAGGGCTCGGTCCTGCGCGGGCGCACACAGATCAATCTCTTCTTCGAAGCCTCGACACGCACACAAAGCTCGTTCGAACTGGCGGGCAAGCGCCTCGGCGCTGACGTGATGAACATGTCGGTCTCGTCCTCCTCGATCAAAAAAGGCGAAACGCTGGTCGATACGGCGATGACGCTGAACGCCATGCATCCCGACCTCATCATCATCCGCCACGGTGACTCAGGCGCGGTCGAACTGCTCTCACAGAAAGTCGGCTGCTCGGTCATCAATGCCGGCGATGGCAGCCACGAACATCCGACGCAAGCGCTGCTTGATGCACTCACCATCCGCCGCCGCAAAGGCACGCTCGAAGGTATGACCGTCGCTATCTGCGGCGACATTCTCCATAGCCGCGTGGCGCGATCGAACATCCTGCTCCTGAACATCATGGGCGCGCGCGTCCGCGTCGTCGCCCCGCCGACGCTGCTGCCCAAAGGCATCGAGCGTTTCGGCGTCGAAGTCTTCCACGATATGCGCAAAGGCCTTGAAGGCTGCGACATCGTGATGATGCTGCGCTTGCAGCTCGAACGCATGTCCGGCTCCTACGTGCCGTCGCAGCGCGAGTATTTCCACTATTACGGCCTCGACTACGAAAAGCTCGGCTACGCCAAGCCCGACGCGCTCATCATGCATCCCGGCCCGATGAACCGCGGCGTCGAAATCGACAGTGCCGTCGCCGACGACATCAATCGCAGCGTCATCCGCGAACAGGTCGAGATGGGCGTCGCCGTCCGCATGGCCGTGCTCGACGCGCTGGCCCGCAACATTCCGAACGAGCGCCAGCCATGAGCCGCATCGGACTGATCAACGCACGCCTTCTCGATCCGGCCACAGGCCGCGACGAGACGGGCAATCTGCTCGCCGAAGACGGCATTATCAAAGATCTCGGCCCCCGCCTCTTCAACGACGCGACACCCGACGGCATCGAAATCATCGACTGCCGTGGTCATCTGCTTGCCCCCGGCCTCATCGACATGCGCGTCTTTACCGGCGAGCCCGGCGCCGAACATCGCGAAACTTTGCGCACGGCAAGCCTTGCCGCCGCCGCAGGCGGCGTCACCACTTTCATCGTCATGCCGAATACCGATCCTGTCATCGACGATGTAGCGCTGGTGGATTACATCGAACGCCGCGCCCGCGACACCGGCATCGTCCACATTCATCCGATGGCCGCCCTCACCAAAGGCCTGCGCGGCAAGGAAATGACCGAGTTCGGTCTGCTGAAAGAAGCAGGCGCCGTCGCCTTCACCGATGGCGACCGCTCGCTCGGTGACGCGCAGATCATGCGCCGCGCGCTGTCTTATGCCGCGCATTTCGATGCGCTCATCGTCCAGCACGCCGAAGTGCCGGAACTCAGCCACGGCGTGATGAATGAAAGCGAACTCGCAGGCCGCCTCGGCCTCTCCGGCATTCCGGCCATGGCCGAAGTTATTATGATCGAACGCGACCTGCGCCTGCTCGAACTCACCGGCGGTCGCTATCACGTCTCGCAAGTGTCGTGCGCCGCCTCAGTCGAAGTGATCGTCAAAGCGAAACAGCGCGGCCTCAAAGTCACCTGCGGCGTCTCGGCGGCCCATCTCGCACTCAACGAAAACGACGTGCAGTCCTATCGCACCTTTTTCAAAATGTCGCCGCCGCTCCGCTGCGAAGACGACCGTCGCGCCCTCGTTGCAGGTGTTGCCGACGGTACCATCGACGTCATCGTCTCGTCTCACGATCCGCAGGATGCCGAAGCCAAACGTCATCCCTTCGCACAAGCCACCTTCGGTGCCATCGGTCTCGAAACGCTGCTGGCTTCATGCCTCACGCACGTTCACAACGGCGACGTGACACTCGCCCGCCTCATCGGCGCGATGACAAGCGCACCCGCCACGCTTCTCGGTCTCGACAGCGGCCGTCTCGCCGTGGGCGCGCCCGCCGATTTCGTGCTCGCCGACATCGGGGCGCCCTGGATTGTCAATTCGGAGAAGCTGCGTTCCATCTCCAAGAACACCCCTTTCGATCACCGTCGCCTGCAAGGTCGTGTGCTCCGCACCATCGTCGGTGGACGGACGGTATTTACGCAAGACTAGATCCATTCGCCTCAAATCAGAGCCACGTCTCCGGCAACTGCCGTAACCGCATTTGTTTGGGCTGTAAAGGGAGCAGGTCGGATTCGACATGCAACTTCCAAGCTCTGGCAGGAATCGCTGCGAACTATATGCCGGCAAAAAGCCCAAAACTCGCATTAGCTCCTGATTTTTCCCACCCAAATCCCCTAGCATCCCCACCCCGCCCCCGCTAAGATCAATGCCACATCTTCGAGGGGGACCATAATGATCAGTCTACTGAGTGAAACAACGAACCTGCCTTGGGTCTTCGCCGCCCTTGCTATCGGCTATTTGCTCGGCTCCATTCCCTTCGGCCTCATTTTTACGCGCATGGCAGGGCTTGGCGACATCCGCGACATCGGCTCCGGCAATATCGGCGCGACCAACGCGCTGCGCACCGGCAACAAAACGGTTGCAGGCGCGACCTTCGTCTGCGACGCCGCCAAGGGTGCCGCCGCCGTTTTACTCCTCACCTATCTCGCACCTTCGCTCGAATTGGTATTGCCGCTCGCCATGCTCGCTGGTGCCGCCGCTTTTCTCGGCCACCTTTATCCCGTGTGGCTCGGCTTCAAGGGCGGCAAAGGCATTTCAACATTCATCGGCATCAACCTTGCACTGTTCTGGCCCGTCGGGTTGCTCTTCTGCGTCACATGGTTGCTCGTCGCTGTAACGACACGCTACTCGTCATTAGCGGCTCTTGTCGCCGCGCTCGCGACACCTGTCTATCTCTACTTTTTCGAGCATTATGATTTACTGCCGCTCAGTATTTTTCTCGTCGCCTTCATCTACTACGCGCATCGCGACAATATCTCGCGCCTGCACGCCGGAACGGAATCCCGCATCGGCGCCAAATAATGAAGTCAGGTTTAAGCGAAGCAGAACGAATAGCGCGCATCAGACTGGCGCGCAGCGACAGTATCGGTCCTGCAACCTTCCGCGATCTTCTGCTTCACACAGGCAACGCGCAGGCAGCCCTCGACGCCCTGCCCGATTTTGCCCGACGTGGCAAACGCAACAGCCCCTTGCGCATCGCCACCGATGCCGATGTGCAACGTGAACTCAAAGTATTAAACGCCATCGGCGCAACGCTCATTGTCTTCGGAGATGGGGACTACCCCGCCCAATTTGCAACGCTCGATCCGCCGCCATCCGTTTTCAGCGTGATGGGCGACCTTGACCTCTTGTCAAAACGATCAATCGCCATTGTCGGCTCACGCAATGCATCTGCTGCGGGAACGAAGCTCGCGGGGATGCTCGCGCATGATCTGGGCAAGGCAGGTTATGTCGTCGTCTCCGGTCTTGCGCGCGGTATTGATTCATCCGCTCACAGAGCATATTTCGACACCGGCACTATCGCGGTGCTCGGCGGCGGCATTGATATCGTTTACCCCGAAGAGAATGCGGACCTGCAAAAACAAATCGGCAAAGCCGGATTGTTGCTCGCCGAAATGCCGCCCGGCACACAGCCCCGCGCAAATCTTTTTCCGCGTCGCAACCGTCTGATTTCAGGATTGTCTCTTGGTGTGGTTGTCGTCGAAGCTGCGCTCCGCTCCGGCTCGCTCATCACCGCACGCTATGCACTTGAGCAGGGCCGCGACGTGTTCGCCGTGCCGGGCTCACCACTTGATCCACGCTCCGGCGGGGCCAACAGCCTCATCAAGCAAGGCGCGATGCTGATCGAAACTGCCGACGATATTTTGCAATCTTACAATGCGCCGGTCATCCGTTCACAAGCGCAACGACGCCTTCTCGAACCATCGCCATCCGACTTCACGCCGGAACCACGCGATCTCGGTGACGTCACTCGCGACGTTGATGACAGCCAGCGCGAACGCGTGTTGCGCGCCCTCGGGCCGACACCGATGCTCAAGGACGAGATCATCCGCGAGACCGGCCTCACCGCCGCCGAAGTCGGCATCATCCTTATGGAACTCGCGGTCGCCAACCGGATCGAACACAGCATTGGCGACCGCATCAACCTTATACCTGACGTCTGATTTTCAGGCGGCCTTCTGACGAACCGCCGACCGGCCCATCGTCTGAAGACGGGCTTCTTCCGCCGCCATGCCGATCAGGTAAGCCAGAAACTTATGCCGACGCGTCACGGCCAAACGCCGCGCCGCGACCAGCAATTCGAACAGAACAGATAAGTCGCTGAATCCTCGCCATTTCCCCCGCCCGTTTCGCTCGCTTCCGGCCCTTTGACAAGATTTGGTGAAATAGACATTTCAGCCATCGCATCTGAAACCGTATTGCGTAACATGGCGCTCTCCCCGATGTTCAACCCGTCCGCTCGAATCAAAACTATATCTAAAAGGATATACACTAAAGAACTAATACAAAACCAAAGGTCTACCTAAAGTGTTAATTTTTTCTTAACACGAATAGCGTCTATTCGTCCGGAGCGGTGGAATCGGCAGAAACCAGCAGAAATCAGCCAGATTTGACAGAGACTCGGCTTTTCCTCATGTTCGGCCCCCTGAACCAAGCCATTTCCTGAGATTTATAGAGAGTTCAAACGCTCGATGGACGTCGTCATTGTTGAGTCGCCCTCTAAGGCCAAGACCATCAACAAATACTTGGGCAAAGGCTACAAGGTGCTGGCCTCCTATGGTCATGTCCGTGATCTTCCGTCGAAGGATGGTTCGGTTCTGCCGGACGAGGATTTCGCGATGGCATGGGACGTCGATCCCAAATCGCAAAAGCGCCTGAACGACATTGCCGACGCCGTGAAAGGCGCAAGCAAACTCATTCTCGCCACCGACCCTGACCGCGAGGGCGAGGCGATCTCATGGCATGTGCTGGAGGTCCTCAACAAAAAGAAGGCCTTGAAAGGCATCCCCGTCGAGCGCGTGGTCTTTAACGCCATCACGAAAAACTCCGTCCTACAGGCCATGGAAAACCCGCGGGCGCTCGACAAAGAACTGATCGACGCCTATCTCGCCCGACGCGCCCTCGACTATCTCGTGGGCTTCACACTCTCGCCGGTTCTCTGGCGCAAGCTGCCCGGTGCCCGTTCGGCCGGTCGTGTGCAGTCCGTAGCGCTTCGGCTCATCTGTGATCGCGAACTGGAAATAGAAGCCTTCCGCTCGCAGGAATACTGGACCATCGAATGCGACATGAAGACAGGCACGTCCGCCCAATTCACGGCGCGGATCGTCACGCTCGACGGCAAGAAACTCGACAAGTTCGACATTCCGGACAAGACGACCGCCGATGACATCGTCAAAAGAATAAAGTCATCGCGTTTCCGCGTGAAATCGGTCGAGAGCAAACCGACAAAGCGCAATCCCTATCCACCCTTCACAACGTCCACGCTGCAACAGGAAGCAAGCCGCAAGCTCGGCTTCTCAGCGAGCCGCACCATGCAGCTTGCCCAGCGTCTCTATGAAGGCATCGACATTGACGGCGAGACGACGGGTCTCATTACTTATATGCGGACCGACGGCGTGCAGATCGCCGACGAAGCCATCGCGCAGACCCGCACCGTCATCAATAATGAATTCGGCGAAGCCTACGTTCCCTCCGCGCCGCGCATCTATAAAACAAAAGCCAAGAACGCACAGGAAGCACACGAAGCCATCCGCCCGACCGATCTGTCGCGCCTGCCCGCCAAAGTCGGCAAGCTGCTCGACGACGATCAGCGCCGCCTCTATGAACTCGTCTGGAACCGCACCATCGCAAGCCAGATGGAAAGCGTCGCGCTCGAACGCACCACCATCGAGATCGAAGCAGACGAGGAACGGATCGGCCTGCGCGCCACCGGTTCTGTCATCGTGTTCGACGGCTTCTTACGCCTCTATTCCGAAGGGCGCGACGACGACACCGATGACGAAGAAGGCGGCCGCCTGCCGAAAGTTGCCAGCGGCGACAAGCTCGGTCTTGCCGACACCCGCGCCGATCAACATTTCACCGAACCGCCGCCGCGCTTTTCGGAAGCAACCCTCGTCAAACGCATGGAAGAACTCGGCATCGGCCGTCCGTCAACCTACGCCTCCACGTTACAAACCCTGCGCGACCGCACCTATGTGACGATGGACAAGGGACGCTTTGTGCCCGACGACAAAGGCCGCCTCGTGACAGCCTTCCTCGAAAACTTTTTCACGCGCTATGTGCAATATGATTTCACCGCCGACCTCGAAGAAAAACTCGACAAGGTCTCGGCAGGCGAACTCGACTGGAAACAGGTCTTGCGCGAATTCTGGGTGCCGTTCAAAGCCGAAGTCGGCGAAGCGATGGAACTGCGCATCACCGAAGTTCTCGACCGGTTGAACGATGTTCTCGGCGTCCACGTCTTCCCCGAAAAGGAAGATGGCAGCGACCCGCGCAAATGCCCGATCTGCGAAGACGGTCGCATCTCATTAAAGGTCGGACGCTTCGGCGCGTTTGTCGGCTGCTCGAACTATCCCGAATGCCGCTTCACCCGCCAACTCACGGTGAATGCGAACGGCGAAGGTGAAACCGCCGGTGACCGCACGCTCGGCGTCGATCCCGACACGGGCAAGCCGGTGCTCGTGAAGACAGGCCGCTTCGGTCCCTATATCCAGCTCGGCGAGCCGGAAGAAAAAGGCGACAAGCCAAAACGTTCGAGTATCCCGAAATCATTGGGCGTCACCGCCGCCAACATTGATTTTGAAAAGGCCCTACAACTTCTCTCGCTGCCGCGCGAGGTGGGCATCCATCCCGAAACAGGTCTGCCGATCACGGCGGGCCTTGGCCGCTTTGGTCCTTTCGTTTTGCATGACGGCGTCTATGCCAATCTCGAAAGTGCCGAAGAAGTCTTCACGGTAGGCCTCAACCGCGCTGTCGACGTGCTCGCGGAGAAGAAAGCCCGCGGAGGCAAACCGCGCGGACCGAAAGCGCTGCGTGAACTCGGGCCCCATCCTGAAGATGGCAAGCCCGTACAGATCATGGACGGCAAATACGGGCCTTACGTGAAACACGAAAAGACCAACGCAACGCTGCCCAACGACGCCGAGATCGACAAAGTGACGCTTGAAGAAGCCGTCGCCCTCATCGCGGCACGTGAAATGCAGACCGGCGGCAAAAAGAAGAAGCCCGCCGCGAAGAAAACCCCGGCGAAAAAAGCGGCGCCCAAAAAGGCCGCCGCCAAGGCAGAGCCAGCAGACAAACAGGTGAAAAAAACCGCTGTCAAAAAACCTGCTGCCAAAAAACCAACGGCGAAGAAAACAACAACGGCGAAACCCGCCGCCAAAAAAGCACCGGCAAAAAAGCCTGCCGCCAAAGTGAAACCCCGCGCTAAAGCGGCAGCGGACTGAGACCGGTGAAAGACAAGACGCCCTCCAAGAAATTGCTGAAAAAGGCGGGCGACACGCCAGATAAGCGCGACCGCGAACAGGGCCTGCCCACGCGCGAGCAGGTTCTGGAGTTTGTCTCCTCCGCCACAACGCCGATCGGCAAACGCGAAATCGCCCGTGCCTTCAACATCAAGGGCGCAGACCGCATTCCGCTAAAGCAGATGCTGAAAAAGATGGCCGAGGACGGCCTTCTCGAAAAGCGGGAGAACAAGAAGGTCAACCGCACGGGCGAATTGCCGCCGGTGTCGATGCTCGAAATTACGCATCGCGATGTGGACGGCGAACTCGTCGCCCGCCCGATGGAATGGCGCAGCGATGAACCGGCCCCCGCTATCGTCATCGCACCGGAAATGCGCAAGGCACGCTCGGTCAAAGACGGAGACGAAGCGCCCGCTGGCGTCGGTGACCGCGTGCTTGCCCGTCTCACCAAATCGACCGACGAAGACGAGCCCTACGCTTACGAAGCCAAGATCATTCGCCGCATCGGCAAAGGTGCCGAACAAATTCTCGGCCTCTTCCGCTCCAAGTCCGAAGGCGGACGTATCGTTCCCGTCGATAAAAAAGTGCGCAATGAATATGAAGTGACGCGCGAAGACGCGGGCGACGCCAAAGACGGCGACCTCGTGCTCGCCGAAGAACTGCCCGGCCGTCGCTATGGTCTTGCCCGCGCCCGCATCAAGGAAAGTTTCGGCAAGTCGAGCGATCCGAAATCAATCAGCCTCATCGCCATTCACAGCCACGGCATCCCCGATCACTTTCCCGACACCGTGATCAGGGCCGCAGAAGAGACAAAAGCCAAAGGCATCGACGGCCGCACCGACCTTCGCTCTATTCCGCTGGTTACCATCGACCCCGTAGATGCCCGCGACCACGACGACGCCGTCTGGGCGGAGCCTGACACAGACCCGAAGAATGAAGGCGGACAGATCGTCATTGTCGCCATCGCCGACGTCGCCGCCTATGTGCTGCCCGGTTCGCCGATGGACCGCGAAGCAAGGAAGCGTGGCAACTCGACCTATTTCCCCGACCGCGTTGTGCCGATGCTGCCGGAACGCATTTCGACAGACCTTTGCTCGCTGCGCGAAAAAGAAGACCGCGCCTGCCTCGCCGTGCGTATGGTCTTTGACAAGAACGGCAACAAGACATCACATGAATTTGTGCGCGGGCTGATGCGCTCCGCCGCGCGCCTGACCTACCGCCAGATGCAGGAAGCCATCGACGGCGCACCGGACGATAAGACCGGCCCGCTGCTTGCCCCTGTGCTGCAACCCCTGTGGAACGCCTACAAAACTCTTTGCATTGCACGCGGGGCACGCGGACCGCTCGACCTCGATCTGCCGGAATATAAAGCCGAGATTGATCCCACGGGCCGCATCGCCGCCGTGCATATCGCTGCCAAATATGAATCCATGAAGCTCATCGAGGAATTCATGATTCAGGCCAATGTCTGCGCCGCCGAAACCTTGCAACAAAAGGGGCGCAAGCTTGTCTTCCGCGTTCACGATGCGCCGTCGCGCGAAAAATTGATCGCCCTGTCCGAATTTCTGAAGACGCTCGACATCAATTTTCCCAAAGGTCAGGTGATGAAGCCTGCCGCCTTCAACAATATCCTGCATGACGTGCATGGCCGTGAATATGACGAGATGGTTTCGACCATTGTTCTGCGCTCTCAGGCCCAGGCGATCTATTCGCCCGACAATATCGGTCACTTCGGGCTCAACCTGCGCCACTACGCACATTTCACATCGCCCATCCGCCGCTATGCCGATCTGATCGTTCACCGTGCACTCGTGTCCTCGACCGACGCCAAGGCCAAAGACGGCCAGTCAGACGAAGAGATCGGCGCGATGGAAGAAATCGCCGAGCATATCTCGACAACCGAACGACGCTCCATGCTCGCTGAACGCGACAGCAATGACCGCTTCATTGCCACCTTCCTCGAAGCACGCATCGGCGCGGAATTCCGTGGCCGCATTTCCGGCGTCACACGCTTCGGCCTCTTCATCAAACTCGATGAAACCGGCGCCGACGGGCTTGTGCCCATCGCCAATCTGGGTACGGAGTTTTTCCATCACGACGAAGCCGCCCATGCGCTGATCGGTGAACGCTCCGGCCTCACCTATCGCCTCGGCGAGCAGGTCACCGTGCGGCTTGAAGAAGCCGTACCTGTGACCGGTGGCTTGCGCTTTGAAATGATCGAAGGCGGTCGCGCGGGCACACCCGCCGGTCGCCACGGATCCGGACGCCCCGCAGGCAAAGGCCGCCCGAAATCGCTGCCGCGTCGCGCCGGTGGCAAACCCAAGCCTTCCGGCGGCAAACCGTTCAAAGCAAAGTCAAAACCCGGTCGTTCACCGAAGAGCTGACGATCACGATCTGACGGAAATCATCCCGTGTTATGTCGCATGACGGACTGCCAACCCGCCGCGCGGCAACCTGCCACATTCTTTCATTCGGCAAAGAAGGCCCAAATAACGCCTCAGATAAGCAAAATCAGCGCCTTTTCTCCACAGCGTTGATGCATAGAAACGTCGGACAGCATGAGCCAGGTTTTAGACGCGAACGCCCCGAAGATTTATGAAGCGAACGACAACGCTTCCGGTGTTGATACGCCTCGCCCTTTATGGCCGGCGATGTTGCGTGGTCTGAAGCTGCGCTGTCCGAAATGCGGCGAAGGAAAACTTTTCCGTAAATATCTCAAGGTGAATGATACCTGCCCGAATTGCGGCGAGGAACTGTTCCACCACGAGGCCGACGACGCACCGCCTTATTTCACCATCCTGATTGTCGGCCACATTGTTGTGCCTCTGATGCTTGCGGTTGAAATGGCATATCAACCGCCGGTCTGGGTGCACATGGCCATCTGGCCGCTGCTGACACTGGGCCTCTGCCTCAGCATGTTGCCCCGCATCAAAGGCGCTGTCGTCGGCGTGCAATGGGCCGCAAAGATGCATGGCTTTGCCGATAAGGACGAAGACTAATCCACTCCCTCGCCCTTCTCCTGTCGTCCTCTCACTCAGAGCAATGTCGAAGCTCTCAGGACGGCTCATGGCTTAAAAAATGAAGCGACGGGACGACGCTATGCCAGCAGAACGAGACGGATCGTCGGACCGAGCTGTGCGCCCGCGTGATGCGGCAAGCCTTGTCGTTGTGGATTCAGTCGGCGACGAACCACGCATCCTGATGGGGCGTCGTCACGCCAAAATGAAATTCATCCCCGATGCCTTTGTCTTTCCCGGTGGTAAGCTCGACGCAGGCGATATGCTGGCGCGACCGGCCACCAGGCTCTCATGCGTCGAGCATTTCGGCACAGACGCCAAAGCGCAGGGCCTCGCAATGGCCGCCGTGCGCGAGACATTCGAGGAAACAGGATTGCTGCTTGCGAAGACCGGCGACGTCGGCACAGCAGGCGGCAAAGGCTGGGAAGACTTCCGCACAAGCGGCATTGCGCCTGATCTCGGTGCGCTGGAAGGCCTCGCCCGCGCCATCACACCACGCCAGAGCCCGATCCGCTTCCATGCCCGTTTCTTTATGACAACGGCGGACAGGCTCACCGGCACGCTCAAAGGAAGCGGCGAGCTGGAGGACCTTGACTGGTATCCGCTGTCAGCAGCGCTCGGGCTGCCGGTGATTGATGTGACTGAATTTGTGCTGCATGAGGTGCGCGACATTTTCCTGAACGGCATCCGCCGCGCACGAGCACCGCTCTATTCCTATCGCAACAACAAGCCCTTCGTGCGGGGCTAGATATATCCGATGGGCGAACGCCACACGGCATCACCGGCGCCGTGCGTTATGCAAAATCCAGAAATGCGGCCAAATAGCGGAAACCGGATCAAACCCTTGACTTAACGGCCCGTCTGGGTAGATTGCGCCCAAATCGCATCCTTGACGGGTGCCATACAGATTCTCCGCGCGCACGTCACCTGCCCGCTCAACCTGAGGATTTCGCAAATGGCGAAGCCAGCATCAATCAAGATCAAACTCGAAAGCACCGCGGGCACGGGCTATTTCTATGTGACCAAAAAAAATTCGCGCACCATGACGGAAAAGTTCGCCATCAAAAAATATGACCCGATGGTGCGCAAGCATGTCGAGTTCAAAGAAACAAAGATCAAATAAGTCTGCGCTAGCAAGACAAGCAAAAGGCCGGTCCATCAGGACCGGCCTTTTTGTTTGCCCGTGAGGCAAGAAACAAGAAATAAGGGTGGTCGGCCGGATCATTGGCTTTTCAGAGGAGGCCACTCCACCACCACGTTCCGACCGACCGTGCCTCACGGACCCAGGAGATGCGGCGGACCTGAGCCCCCGCGAGGACACACATCGCCGCCACTCCCTCTCTCAATTCACCCCCCAGCGAATAGAGTAGTCACGACAGCGAAACTTGTCTTTCAGGCTAACACCACGAGTGTCCCAAATAAAGTCAGATCAGAGGATGAGGGAACAAAGACTTGATTAACCATGAATTTTTATGGTTAACGCTCAATACAGGCACAACGTCGTCCACGACTAGACGATCTACACCTATACAAATGAAATCAAGGCTTTTTCAGATTTTTCGAATCTGATACACGAGCTTATGCCGCCTCGGCGACCACACGGTTACGGCCATCGCGTTTGGCGCGATAGAGCGCAGCGTCGGCCCGTTCGAGCACTTTTTCAACCGTGTCGCCCTGCGCTTCGACAATGCCGATACCGATGCTGACGGTCACGTTCAACTCGATCCCGTCGTCGAGCTTGAAGGCATATTCACCCACGCGCTGACGCAGGCGCTCGGCCACCATCATGGCGTAGGACATATCCGTGTCCGGCATGACGACAACAAACTCTTCACCGCCGAGACGGCAGGCGAGATCCACGCCGCGCACGTTCTGCGAAATACGCTGGGCAAATTCCTTGAGCACGGTGTCACCAGCGGCATGGCCATAGGTGTCATTGACCGATTTGAAGTGGTCGATGTCGAAAATAAGGAGCGAGACCGGCTTGCCGTTTTGCAGGCCTTCCTCAACCATCGCGCCGAGATGGCTTTCCATGTAGCGCCGATTGTAGAGGCCGGTGAGCCCATCGGTGATCGCAAGCTCAAGACCTTGCTGGAACTTCTCACGCAGATAATCCTGAAAGCGCTTGCGGCGAAGCTGTGTGCGGCAACGGGCGACAAGCTCATTACGGTCCACAGGACGCACGAGATAATCATTGACACCCATATCGAGCGCCCGGACGAGACGCGGCGTGTCGCCCTCCTCCACAATGGTGAGCAACGGCGTCTGGCGCGTCGACTCAAGCGAGCGCAACTGCGAGCAGAGACGCAACCCGTCATAGTCCGCCAGCGTCAGGCTGACGATAAGCAGATCATAATCGCCGATGGCAGCAAGCTGCATCATCTCGTCAGGCGTTTCGGCAACCGTCACCGTATGCTCTATGGCAAGCGCCTCGCTCATACGCTTCAGCGACGTGGGGCGATCATCAATCACGAGGACGCGACCGGGTTCGGTCATCAACATGCGTTCCGTGCTGGTGCCGACAAAAGCACCGATGCGCTGGCCGGTGGCCTCACGCATACGCAATTCATCGGTCACCATCTTTAGGCGCACGAGGCTTTTGACGCGCGCAAACAACGAGAGATCGTTGACCGGCTTTGTCAGAAAATCGTCCGCTCCGGCTTCGAGCCCCTGAACGCGGTCCTTTGCCTGATCAAGCGCCGTCACCATAACAATAGGAATATGCTCGGTTGCAGGCGCCGCCTTCAAACGACGGCACACCTCAAAACCGTCCATGCCCGGCATCATCACGTCGAGCAGGATGATGTCCGGCAATTCTTTTGTGGCGACTTCGATCGCTTCCGAACCTGAGGATGCCTTGAGTACACCGAAATACTCGGCGGTCAGCTTGGCATCAAGCAACTTCAGATTAGCCGGAACATCATCGACAATGAGTACGCGTGCCGTCACAGACCTGTCTCCTTATCGCAGGAAACGCTGAACAGTCTCCAGAAACTGCGTCACGGAGATCGGCTTGGAGATATATGCCTCACAGCCCCCTTCGCGGATTTTTTCCTCATCGCCCTTCATCGCAAAAGCTGTGACGGCCACAACGGGGATCGAACGGAGACTATCGTCCTCTTTGATCCACTTTGTGACCTCCAGACCGGAAACTTCAGGCAACTGAATGTCCATGAGGATCAGATCGGGGCGGTTTTTTCGGGCAATTTCGAGCGCTTCGATACCGTCACGCGTCTGCAACGTCTCGTAACCATGCGCGTCAAGCAGGTCGTGAAAGAGCTTCATATTCAGCTCGTTGTCCTCGACGATCAGAACTTTTTTGGCCATCGCATCCATGCTCCAGAACTCCACTTGTTGCCGAGTCCGTCCGGCGCGCTCAAAGACTGGTAGTATCGAGCGCTGGAGATGATTCCCAAGCCCCGCATGGCGCTACTATCACTCCAATATCGTTAACGAGCACTTAAACCCGCCGTTACAGGCGGCGGGTTTCTGCCAAAAATGTGCAGAAAAAACACCTATGCTAAACACAGACTTGTGGAAAACCTGCAGCTTGCTGTCACATCCCGTTTTGGGACGACCAAAGCCCGAATGAGGAAACAATAATGAAAGCGGATCAGGCTGAACTGATCGCCATTCAGGCACTGAGCCATATCGCGGCAGAGGAAGACCTCCTCTATGCGTTTGTGGACATGACGGGTCTGTCTCCCGACGATCTGCGTTCTCGCGCAGGTGAACCGGAAATACTCGGCGGTGTGCTCGATTTTATCCTGATGGACGAACACAGGCTTATCAATTTTTGTGAGACAGTGCGGCTCCGCCCCGAAATGCCGGGCATGGCACGCAGACTTTTACCGGGCGGCGAAGAGGTACACTGGACATGAGCAACGCACCATCTTCCTCCGGCCCCGTGGCCCCGCAGCTTGCTCAGCTTCTGGCACAGGATCCGCTGGCGCTTGATCCCGACGTCGTGCCGCAGATCGACGCGCTCGATCTCACGCGTGGCCGACCGCTTATCGTCACCGATTGCGACGAAGTGCTGATGCAGTTTCTGGTCGGTCTGGAAACCTATCTCGAAACACAAGGGCTATGGCTCGACCTCAAGAGCTATGCCCTGTCCGGCAACATCAAACACCGCAACACCAATATCGCATTGGAACCATCGGACATGCCCGCGCTGATGAAAGGTTTTTTTACAGCCTCAACGGGTTCGCTCCTGCCGGTCGACGGCGCCGCCGACGCCCTGAAAGCACTGTCTGCCCGCGCGCAGATTGTCGTGCTGACCAATGTGCCGCTCGCCGACAAGGAGGCCCGCTCGCAAAACCTCGCCGCAGAAGGCATGGACTATCCCGTTATCGCCAACAAGGGCCTCAAAGGTGCCGCCGTGCGCATGATGGCGGATCGTGTGCAAGCACCGGTCTTTTTCCTTGACGATATTCCGCACAACATCGCCTCTGTCGCCAAAGCACATGAAGCCAGCCACCGCCTGCATTTCATTGCGGACAAGCGGCTCGCCAGACTCATGGGCCAATCGCCTGACAGTCATTTTCATACCAGCGAATGGCCGGAAGCACATACATACATCGCCGCCCGCCTCGACGAGAGCGGCCACTGACCGAGAAAAACATGCGTATTGGCATCGACCTCGGCGGCACCAAAATAGAGGGTGTCGCACTTCTGAACGACGGACGCGAAGTGGTGCGTACCCGCGTGCCGACACCGCGCAGCAACTACGCCGACACGATTGCGGCCATTGTCGGCCTCGTCGCTCACATCGAAAAAGAGACAGGCGAGACTGGCTCGGTCGGTATCGGTATGCCGGGCGCGATCTCGCCCGCGACGGGCCTCATCAAGAATGCCAATAGCACCTGGCTCAATGAGATGCCCTTCAACGTCGATCTTGAAGCCGCGCTGAAGCGCCCTGTCCGCATTGCCAATGACGCCGATTGCTTCACGCTGTCGGAAGCAACCGACGGCGCGGCCGCGGGAGCGACATCCGTGCTCGGTGTGATTATCGGCACAGGCGTCGGCGGCGGACTTGTCATCAACGGACACCTGCACCACGGACCCAACGCTATTGCCGGAGAATGGGGCCACAACCCTCTGCCCTGGGTATTGCCGGATGAACTGCCCGGACCTGATTGCTATTGTGGCAAGAAAGGCTGCATCGAAGTTTGGACCTCCGGCCCTGCTTTCGAGGCTGATTACAGGACACAGGAAAAAGAACCGCTGACAGCATCCGAAATCATTGTCGCCGCACGCGCCGGACACCGGCCTGCAAAATCTGCGCTGCGTCGCTACTGCGACCGCATGGCGCGTGCGCTCGCCCATGCCATCAACCTCATCGACCCGCATGTCATCGTGCTCGGTGGCGGCATGTCCAACGTCGATGAAATTTATGAGGAGATCCCCTCGCGTTGGGGGACTTATGTTTTTTCCGACCGCGTGGACACGAAGCTCGTGCGCAACATGCACGGGGACTCGAGCGGCGTGCGCGGTGCAGCATGGCTCTGGCCGGACAAATAGACATGACAAAAAACGGCAAAGAAACTGGAACCGGCACCGCTTCCGGTTTTTGCCGTGACTGCTACACACCTGTCTCCTCAAGCACCAAACGCTGCCCTGCCTGCAACCGTCCGCGTCTCGCCCGCCACGTTGAAATCCATTCGCTTGCCATTGCGCATCTGGACTGCGATGCGTTCTACGCCGCCGTCGAAAAACGCGACAACCCCGACCTCACCGACAAGCCGGTGATCATCGGAGGCGGCAAACGCGGCGTTGTCTCCACCTGCTGCTATGTCGCACGCATCCGCGGTGTTCGCTCCGCCATGCCCATGTTCAAGGCCTTGGAGGCCTGTCCCGAAGCCATCGTCATCAAACCCGACATGGAAAAATATGTGAAGGTCGGACGCGAAGTACGCCGGATGATGCGCGACCTGACGCCGCTGGTGGAACCACTTTCCATCGACGAAGCATTCCTTGATCTCAACGGCACAGAACTTCTACATCACGCCTCTCCTGCAATCAGCATGGCAAAACTACAGGCCCGCATCGAAAAGGAAATCGGCATCACAGTTTCCGTTGGCCTCAGCTACTGCAAATTTCTGGCAAAAATCGCCTCCGATATGGACAAGCCGCGCGGCTTCTCGACCATCGGACGCGAAGAGGCATTAACATTCCTCGCGACAAAACCTGTGTCACTCATCTGGGGTGTCGGCAAAGCCCTTGAAACAAAACTCGCGCGCGACGGGATCACACGCATCGCACAGTTGCAGCACATGGAAGAAAACGACCTGATGGCACGCTACGGGGTCATGGGCCGCCGCCTATGGCGTCTATCGCGCGGGCTCGATGACCGCAATGTCTCAAGCCGCAATACCGCCAAAACGATCTCGGCGGAGACGACATTCTTTGACGACATTTCCGACGCAGAGGAATTGCGCCGCAAACTCTGGCCCCTCTGCGAGCACGTGGCGACACGCGCAAAAGCGGCGGGCAATTCCGGTCAGACGATTGTGCTGAAACTGAAGACAGCGGATTTCAAAAGCCGCACACGCAGCATCACACTGCCCGACCCCACGCAACTTGCCGAAGTCATTTACCGCTTCAGCGCACCGCTTCTTGCGAAAGAAACCAACGGCACATCATTTCGTCTGCTCGGTGTCGGCCTGTCACAACTTCTGGGCGGTGACTTTGCCGATCCGCCGGACATGCTCGACCCCGCCGCCACCCGCCGCGCCGACGCCGAACGCGCAATGGACAAAGTGCGCGAACGCTTCGGTCGCGATGCCATTATCAAAGGACGCGGAATGCGCTCCACGAAGAGGCCGGACAAGACAGGAAACGACGATTAACAACTGCCGGGCTTGAAATACTCGATGTCCTGCAACACACCGTCGATGATCGCATCCTGATAGATGAGTTTGATGCTACCCATCACGCCATTGGGGAAAATGGTCTGGTCCATCTCAAAACTCGGTGCCGCATCTGCCGTATCGGACTGCACTTCGGGATTGAGATCAAAAAAGCTGATGTGAACGACGCGTTCTTTCATTTGCGCGAGCATCGCCCCTTCAGGCGCGTTCTTGATCGGGATGAGAGCAGCAGCACCCGCCGGTTTTTCATCCTTGCTGATAAAGGCTGTGACGTTTGACGCATATTTCTGTGCACCGTCAAAGAGAAGACGCACATAGGACGACTTACCGCGAGCAATCGCCCTGGTGAGTTCGGCGTTGAACGCGGTCGGAAACAACACATCCGAGGGAAGCTCAATCGGGTCTCCATATTCAAGCTCAAGAATGACTTTGCCGTTCGCGCGTTCGGCCTTACCGAATTCCTGTGTGCCAAGAACGCCATCCGCATATTCCGTCCGGTCAAAACGGAACTCGTTGCCGTCAACTGACTCCCATGCGCTCAGACGCACATCGCTCACCGAAACCTGACCCGTATCATCCGTGCTTTTCGTGACCACACGCTGTTCGGATGTGTAGCCGTCGCAAGCCGGACCGCCGCGCCATTCCACAACCATACGTCCTTCAAGCCCCGTGACGCCGCCGTCGGACGAGGCCTGATCGAGACTGAGGTCATACACGGCACGATGCGGCTGCGCTTCGACGACACTCTGCAAGGGCATCACACAACGAACCACCAGAACCGACGCCAATACCGTCACCGCAAGAGCGAGAACCACCCCCACTATGCCTGCAAATACCCGCCTCATGCCCTGCATCTTTGAACTCACCTGATTGGCCTCGCATCGCGGACCTTTGCAGTCCCGCGCATGTTCCAGTAAACCAGAGCGGCAAAGCAATTACATCAAGAATGAAATGAAGCCGAAAATTCATATAACCCGCAAGCTGCCGCCGGAGGTCGAAGCCCGCGCCGCTGCTTCCTTCGAAGTAGAAGCACACCGCCCGGACAAGCTCTCCGATCAGACAAGCCTCATCGCGGGCGCGGCGGGCAAGGATGCATTGCTCGTCACCGTCACCGACCGTGTCGATGCAACGGTGATCAACAGATTACCGGACAGCATCAAAATCATCGCGAGCTTTTCCGTCGGCACGGACCATATCGACCTCGCTGCTGCCAAGGCGCGCGGCATCCTCGTGACGAACACGCCGGACGTGCTAACCGATGCGACCGCCGACATCGCCTTGCTGCTGCTGCTGGGGGCTGCACGCGGCGCAGCGTCCGGCATGGCCGCGATCCGAGAGAACACATGGACGAACTGGGCACCGACAGGAATGCTCGGCCTGTCCCTGACGGGCAAACGCCTCGGCATTCTCGGTATGGGTCGTATCGGACAGGCCGTTGCCAAACGCGCCCGCGCCTTCGGCATGGAGATCCACTATCACAACCGCCGCGCCGTAGCCGAGGCAGGTGCCGCCACATATCATCCAACGCTCAGCAGCCTTCTCAATGTGTCCGACTTTTTCTCGATCAACTGCGCCTCGACGGCGGAGACACGGGGTCTTGTCAACGCCGCTGCCCTGGCGCAACTGCCCGTAGGCGCCGTTGTCATCAACACGGCACGCGGCGACATCGTGAACGACGACGACCTGATCGCCGCCCTGCAATCACGTCACCTCGCCGCCATCGGGCTTGACGTCTTCAACAACGAGCCTCGCATTGATCCGCGCTACCGGACATTGTCCAACGCTTTTCTGCTGCCTCATCTGGGCAGCGCGACCCTTGAAACACGCAACGCGATGGGCTTTCGCGCCCTCGACAATCTCGACGATTTTTTTGCCGGACGCCCGCCCCGCGACCGCGTGGTTTAAGCCCGTTCCACCCGGCAATACTTTCGTATAACGGAAAATATTGCCGGGTCTTGACAAGACGTTAACAACACGAACCCCCGAGTTGCTGCGGTTTTTTAACTGGCAAGAGCTTTGCTATTAACCCTGTGACCATTTCCATAATGGGCAGAGGGGAACGAGATGAGACGCGAAAAAATTGCCATCAGCGCACCGAAGCCTTCAAAGGGCAGCGGTCTGCCCAAAGACACAGACGATGCCACGAACCGGTTTCGTCACTTCATCACGGATGAAGGACTGAAGGCGCGTCCTGATCGCATCCTTGCAAGCGCTTTGAGTTATGCAGTCGAAGCGGAAAACCGCATTGCCGAACTCAACGCCCGCATCGCCCAACTTGAAAACATGGCGATGACGGATGAACTCACCGGCCTTCTCAACCGGCGCGGCTTTGACAATATCCTGCAACGCAATCTGATGAGCGCCGCACGCTATGATGAAAGCGGCATCCTCGCCTATTTCGATCTCAATGATTTCAAAGGCATCAACGACCGCCATGGTCACTCGACGGGCGACGACGTCTTGCGCGCCGTCGGCCGCCATCTCCAGCAGAACGTCCGCGCTACCGACTATGCCGCACGTCTCGGCGGCGATGAATTCGCAATCCTCTTCGTCCGCGCCCAGCAGACACCGGCCCGCGAACGTGCGCGTCAGCTCGTACGTGGCCTCAACAAACTCGGACTGACATCAACCATCGGAAAAATCGCGGTGCGCGCGAGCCTCGGTATCGCCTCATATGATGCAAACACCGAATCCAGCGACCTGCTCGAACGCGCCGACCGCGCCATGTATGCCGACAAAAGCAAAGGCAGCAGCGCCTCGCGCCTCATCATCAACGGTTGAACCATCAGAGCGACGTACCGACCGGCTGCTGTTGCGTGATGCAATGAATGACGCCGCCGCCCGCCGCAATGTCGAGCGCGGGCACCTGCACCACTTTGCGATCGGGAAAAGCATCCGCGACGATCTTGCGCGCAACCTCGTCATTGGGATCATCAAAGCTCGGCATCACGATCCCGCCATTGGCAATATAAAAATTGACATAGGACGTTGAGAGTCTGCGTCCGTCGTCGCGCGTCAAATTGCGTTTGGGCTGCGGCACCTCGATAATATCGAGCTTGTTGCCGCGCGCGTCTTTCGCTGCTTCGAGCCGCTTGCGATTGTCCTGCATCCGCACCCAGTTGAGATCGCTCCTGTCTTCCGGCATGTGCAACAACACACGACCCGGACCGGCAAAGCAGCAGATCATATCGACATGGCCATCCGTCTCGTCATCCTCCAGTCCGCGATCAAGCCAGATGATACGGCGCACACCGAGATGCAGCGCGAGGCGCTCTTCGATCTGCTGGCGCGTCAATTCCGGATTGCGGTTCTCATTGAGCAGACATTCTTCCGTCGTCAGCAACGTGCCGTACCCATCGGCACAGATGGAGCCGCCTTCGAGCACCATCGGCCCTTCATATTTTTTCGTCTTCACGCGATCAAGAATAAGACCGCCGACTTTCCCGTCATTGTCATGCGGCCAATAGCTGTTGCCCCAGGCGTTGAAACGCCAATGGACACCGGCTGTATGGCCCTTGCCATCGATAAGAAATGTCGGACCGGAATCGCGCGCCCATGAATCGTCGATCTCGAACGGCACGATCTCGACGCCGCGACCACACGCTAGTTGCGCCTGCGCCTCGTCCGCCGGACGGCACACCATCGACACCGGCTCGAACTGCGAGATGGCGCGCGCGACCTGCGCATAGGCCATATAGGCTTGCGGCAGTTGCTCGCCCCAGACTTCGCCGCGCGAGGGCCATTGCATCCAGCAGCGCGCATGGGGCTCCCATTCGGCAGGCATGAACATGCCGTCATCGGCGGGTGTGCGGACAGAACTTCTCATTTCGATCTCCTGAAGGGCTTTCACACCCATGAGCCAAACATGCTAGGTATACCTGCTCGCAATCGCTACGCAACTGCCGGAAACAGGGAGACAAAACATGGCAGGACGGATTGAAACACGACTGAAGGAACTGGGCATTACTCTGCCGCAAGCCGCCACACCCGTCGCCAATTACGTGCCTTTTGTCATCACCGGAAACCTTGTTTTCATTTCCGGTCAGGGTCCTATGGGGCCCAAGGGTGTTGAATATGCGGGCAAACTCGGTCGCGATTTCGATGTGGGGCAAGGCCAAAAAGCGGCGCGTCTGACTGCCCTCAACGTCATCGCTCAACTCAAAAACGCGGTCGGCGGCGACCTTGATCGCGTCACCCGCGTGGTCAAACTTCTGGGCTTCGTCAACTCGACACCGGAGTTCAACCAGCAACCTCTCGTCATCAACGGTGCATCCGATCTGATGGTCGAAATCTTCGGTGACGCGGGACGCCACGCCCGCTCCGCCGTCTCCGCACCAAACCTTCCCGTCGACATCGCGGTTGAGGTCGAAGCCATCTTCGAAATCAAGTAAGCTGAAATCATGGGTGATGCGGAACAGGCCATTATCAAGGTTGCGCAAGGATTGGGAGCGGTTGATCCCGACCAGTGGAACGCCTGCGCCAACCCTGACGACGAAGCGTACAATCCATTTCTCTCGCACGCCTTCCTCTACGCACTCGAAGAAAGCGGATCGGCCACAAAGCGCACCGGTTGGATGCCCTATCATCTTCTGTTTGAAGACGACCAAGGCACACTCGCCGGATGTGTGCCGATGTATATCAAGAACCATAGCCGCGGCGAATATGTCTTCGATCATGGCTGGGCCGACGCTTACGAACGCGCGGGCGGCAGCTATTACCCCAAGCTGCAAGTCGCCGTGCCCTTTACACCTGCGACGGGTCCGCGCCTGCTGACGCGACCGGGCGCATGCCGCGCGACGGCGGAAGATCAGTTGCTCGCAGCAGCGCTGGAAGTGGCCCGTCGCACCAATGTTTCATCGCTCCATTTCACATTCCTGCCAGAGCGGCAATGGACGCATCTCGGCGAACGCGGGTTGTTGTTGCGCAACGATCAGCAGTTCCATTGGCACAATAACGGTTACAAAACATTCGACGATTTTCTCGCCGACCTGTCGTCGCGCAAGCGCAAGATGATCCGCAAGGAACGCGAAAAAGCTATATGTAACGGTATCGAAATTGACTGGGTGACGGGCAAGGACCTCACGGAAACGCATTGGGATGCGTTCTATGATTTTTACATGGACACAGGCCAACGCAAATGGGGAAGCCCCTATCTCACCCGCGAATTCTTCAGCCTGATCAACGAGCGTATGCCGAATGATACTTTACTCATCATGGCCAAACGCAACGGACGCATGATCGCGGGTGCCTTGAACTTCATCGGCTCGGAGGTTCTGTTCGGACGCAACTGGGGCGCGATTGAACACCATCCGTTTCTGCATTTCGAATGCTGCTACTATCAGGCCATCGACTTTGCGATTGCGAAAGGTCTGAAACGTGTCGAAGCGGGCGCACAGGGCGAACACAAACTGGCGCGCGGTTATCTGCCGTCAAAAACCTATAGTGCACACTGGATCGAGAACGAAAGCTTTTCGTCGGCGGTCGCGGACTACCTCAATCGCGAGAGACAACATGTCGAGCATGATATTGAATTGCTCAACACCTATTCACCCTTCCGCCACACCGATAACGCGGACACGCATGAGGATGATTTCTGACACATGACTTATGATCCGAATAACATTTTCGCAAAAATCCTGCGCGGGGAAGCGCCATCTTTCAAGGTTTATGAAGACGACATGACTTATGCATTCATGGATGTGATGCCGCAGGCGGAGGGTCACACGCTGGTCATTCCGAAATTTCCGGCGGCAGATATTTTTGATCTGCACCCTGACTATCAGGCTGCCGTTGCGCTCACAACACAGAAGCTCGCACCGGCGGTGAAACGCGCCTTCAAAGCACCGGGCATTATGATTGTGCAGTTGAACGGAGCGGAATCCGGACAGACCGTGTTTCATTTGCACAACCATATCATCCCGCGTTTTTCCGGTCTGGAACTGAAATTCCATGCGCGCAATCTGGCCGATTTCGGACTTTTGAAGCAGCACGCGGAATGGATCAAGGCAGAGATTCGCTAGGGCCTGAAAAGCGGGGATAGTCCCTTTATCCATCAACACTGAGGCTCGGATTTCGTGCGATTCTTGCGAGAGATCGAACGTCTCCATGTCGAGATCGTTGGCTGTTCGTTACACGGCTTGGAGGATGCGGGAGAAACGAGAAATAATCGGGTGGGGGCAGATATTTCTTTCCAGTTTATTTGTTTCGGGCCCGTATGAGCAAGCAGCCAAAGAAAAAAGGCGCGACCTTAACCGGTCACGCCTTTTTCCGTATACGGAACAAAAAACCTTATGCGCCCATGTGGAAGGCGACGAGTTTGTTGCCGTCGAGGTCGCGGAAGTAGCCACCGTAGAAGTTGCCGCCGCGATCACCGGGAGCACCTTCATCGGTTCCGCCGAGCGCGATGGCTTTGGCATAGACTTTATCGACATTGGCGCGCGAACCGACAGCCAGCGCCACCATGTTGCCGTTGCCAACTGTCGCGGCATTGCCGTTTGCCGGTTTGATCACGCCGAGCATCGGGCCCTGACCGTTGGACCAGAGGATCATGCGGTCACCGTCAACCATCGCACGCTTTGCGCCGAGCAGGCCGAGCAGCTCGTCGTAAAACGCGCCGCCCTTCACACGGTCATTACAACCGAGCGTTATATATCCGATCATTTCGTTCTCCCGTTCTATTTTTTGTTATCGCAGCGTCATTGAAAACGGCCATGAAGTTTTACGCCACATGGCCGTTTCAATCTCTTTAATTCCGCAAACCCTACTCGACGAGAAGCGGAACCTTTGGTGTCGTGCCGCCGCCATTACCGTCAACACCACCACCTTTTTTCCTTGGCGGGGGTGCCGCGCGGGGCGGGGCTTCCTCGATGTCGAAGACGAGTTCGTCCTTGTCACCGACTTTGACCTTGACGTGACCGCCCTTGACCAGACGGCCAAAGAGCACTTCGTCGGCCAAGGGCTTCTTAATGGATTCCTGAATGACGCGGGCAAGAGGCCGCGCACCCATCTGTTCATCATAGCCGCGCGTGGCAAGCCAGTGATTGGCTTCCGGTGTCAGTTCGATTGTCACGTTGCGATCGGCAAGCTGGGCGTCAAGCTGAAGCACAAACTTTTCTACCACGCTGGCGATGACATCGGCAGGCAGAGACGAGAACGGAATGATCGCGTCGAGGCGATTGCGGAACTCCGGCGTGAAGAGTTTTTTGATGGCGTCTTCATCTTCGCCTTCGCGTTTCGCACGACCGAAACCAATGGCATTCTTCTGCGCTTCCGACGCGCCCGCATTGGTCGTCATAATGAGTACGACATTGCGGAAGTCGATCTTCTTGCCGTTATGGTCCGTGAGCTTCCCGTGATCCATGACCTGCAAAAGAATGTTGAAGAGATCTGGATGCGCCTTTTCGATTTCGTCGAGCAGCAGCACACAATGGGGATGCTGGTCCACGCCATCTGTGAGAAGGCCGCCCTGATCGAAACCGACATAGCCGGGCGGCGCACCGATGAGACGCGACACCGTGTGACGTTCCATATATTCCGACATATCGAAGCGCAGCATCTCGACGCCGAGGATCGAGGCAAGCTGACGCGCCACTTCGGTTTTGCCGACGCCTGTGGGTCCGGAGAAGAGATAGGAACCGATCGGCTTTTCCGGTTCGCGCAGGCCCGCACGGGCGAGCTTGATCGAGGCGGCCAGCGCCGAGATCGCAGCATCCTGCCCGAAGACGACGCGCTTCAATTCAACATCTAGGTCTTTCAGTTTCTCGGTGTCGGTCTTGGAGACGGACTTGGGCGGAATACGCGCCATGGTCGAGATGATGTTTTCAATCTCGACAACGCCGATGGTCTTTTTGCGACGCGACTCCGGCAGCAGCATCTGGGATGCACCCGCTTCGTCGATCACGTCGATGGCTTTGTCCGGCAGCTTGCGGTCATGCATATATTTTGCTGACAGCTCGACCGCCGACTTGATCGCGTCATTGGTGTAACGGACCTTGTGGAACTCTTCGTAGTAAGGCTTCAGGCCTTTCAAAATCTTGATCGAGTCCGGCACGGAGGGCTCGGCCACGTCGATCTTCTGGAAGCGACGGACAAGCGCCCGGTCTTTCTCGAAGTGCTGACGATATTCCTTGTAGGTCGTCGAACCGATGCAGCGCAGCGTGCCGCTGGCAAGCGCCGGCTTCAGCAGATTGGAGGCATCCATCGCGCCGCCGGAGGTGGCGCCGGCCCCGATGACCGTGTGGATTTCGTCGATGAACATGATCGCGCCCGGATAGGCTTCAAGCTCTTTGATAACCGCTTTGATGCGTTCTTCGAAGTCACCGCGATAACGCGTGCCCGCAAGCAACGTGCCCATATCGAGCGAGAAGATCGTGGCATTGAGCAACACTTCGGGCACTTCGCCATTGACGATGCGACGGGCCAGACCTTCGGCGATGGCTGTTTTGCCGACGCCCGGATCGCCGACGAACAGCGGGTTGTTCTTGGAGCGGCGGCAGAGAATCTGGATCGTGCGCTCGACTTCTTTTTCGCGCCCGATCAGCGGGTCGATTTTGCCCGACTTCGCCTTGTCGTTGAGATTGACGCAATAGGCGTCCAACGCCTCGGTCGTGTTCTCCTTGCTGCGCGGCTTTTCGGTGTTGCGCGGCACGGGCTCGTCTTCCGATCCGCGCACGGGGCGCGTCTCGTTCATCTCGCCGCGCTTGGCGATACCGTGGCTGATATAGTTCACAGCGTCATAGCGCGTCATGTCCTGCTCCTGCAGGAAATAGGCGGCATGGCTCTCGCGCTCGGCGAACATGGCGACAAGCACATTGGCGCCGGTCACTTCCTCGCGGCCGGACGACTGCACATGGATGACCGCGCGCTGAATGACGCGCTGGAAACCGGCAGTAGGTTTGGAGTCCTCGCCATCGTCAACGACCAGGCTCGACAGCTCGTTGTCGATGTAATTGGTCAACTGGTTTTTAAGGACGTTTGTGTCGACGTTGCAGGCTTTCATCACAGCCGCCGCGTCCTGATCATCCAGCAGCGCGAGCAGGAGATGCTCCAACGTTGCATATTCGTGATTCCGGTCGTTCGCCAAAGCCAGCGCCCGATGCAGGCCTTCCTCCAGACTTCGTGAAAATGTCGGCACTTAAGACCTTTCCTTCCGCTGCGAGCTACGACTCAGGCCCCGCGTTACAAGCTTACTCTCTCTCCATCGTGCATTGCAGCGGATGTTGATGCTGCCTTGCAAAATCCATCACCTGCGTCACCTTGGTCTCTGCCACTTCATAAGTGTAGAGACCGCATAGCCCGACGCCATGCTGGTGGACGTGAAGCATGATACGCGTCGCGTCCTCCCTGCCCTTGTTGAAAATCTCTTCCAGCACGAGCACAACAAACTCCATCGGCGTGTAGTCGTCGTTAAGCAGCAAAACCTTGTAGAGTGAAGGTTTTTTCGTTTTCGGCTTGGTTTTCGTGACGACGCCGATGTTCACACCGTCATCGTCGCCCCGCCGTCTGTCATCATCAGACATGTATCAATCCCGCAATTCCGCTCAACTCCGGCCAATACTCCCATCCCGGCAAGCCGGCATCTCAAGAGCTGGCCGCAAATCAAGGCGACCATTGCTCCTATCATGTAGGTTAATTCTTCTAAATTCAAAGCCCCCTGAGGATCATTCACCAATCACGCCCCAAAAGGGCAAAGCAGGCGAAACTCTGCCGAAAAATACGAACAGGATCGACTCAGGTCTCCGTTAACAATCCGCTCCAATTCTGAACAGTCCTTAACAGATGGGTTAAGATTTTCTCAATCGCGCTGCTGTAGAGTCGCCTGAACCAGTGATTTCGCCGCAAGTCTCGGAATTTCCGAAGTTTTTTGGATTTTATCGTCCAGAGGGGATTCACAATCAGCCATGATCGGATTACTGTTTCCACAGGGGATTCAAAGCGCGGGAATGACGGCGGACCGCGAGTCCGGTCGGTTAAGGGGTGTTCCGGGTATGTATGCGTGGGCGTTCAGAGCATTGACGGGTCAATCATTGAAGAGCAGCGCGGGTCTGCACCGGATTTTTGTAGCCGCGATCCTCACACTGGCCCTCTGCCTCGGTGCGACGTCCGCTGACGCCAAAACCCGCAAAAAGAAAGCCGCACCCTACGAACCCAAAGCCGCTTCGCTGGTGATGGACGCTTATACAGGTCGCATCCTCTATCAGAGCAATGCTGATGCCCAGTGCTATCCGGCCTCACTGACCAAGGTGATGACCCTCTATCTGCTGTTTGAAAAACTGCAAAAGGGCCAGATCACGCTGAACACGCGGATGCCCGTCTCGCAGCGCGCCGCCTCGCAGGCGCCGTCGCGCCTCGGCCTCAATCCCGGCGCCACGATCCGCGTCGAAGACGCGATCCTCGCCCTCGTCACCAAATCGGCCAATGACATTGCTGTGGTCGTCGCCGAATATGTCGGCGGCACGGAAAAAAAGTTCGCCACACTGATGACCAGCAAAGCCCGCGCCATGGGCATGAGCCGCACGACCTATATGAACGCGTCAGGCCTGCCCAATAAATCGCAGCTCACAACGGCCCGCGATCAGGCGACACTCGCCCATCGCATTCAGGTCGATTTCCCTCGTTATTTCACCTATTTCGGCACCAAGACCTTTGCCTGGGACGGCAAGGTCATCAAGAACCACAACCACCTTCTCGGCAAATATGAAGGCATGAACGGCCTCAAGACCGGCTATACGGCTGCGTCAGGTTTCAACCTGACGACGACAGTGAAGCGCGACGGCAAGTCCGTCATCGGCGTGGTGCTGGGCGGCAAAACGGCGCGCGCCCGCGACCTGCAAATGGTGGCGATCCTCGACCGCACCCTGCCGACCGCCATTGCGCTGAAAGACGGGAACAGCACGAAATTCGCGTCGCTGAACAAGCCCTCGGTGATCGACGCCGGCCCTGCGCCTACACCGAACATGCGCCCCGACACGGCAGCGCTTGATGCGCTCATCGCCTCGGTGGACGACGAACATGATCCCGACGAAGAATCCTATACCGGCACTGAACAGGTCGCGAGCCTGACCTCAACATCGCGCATGGCCACACGTCCGGCGGTCAACGCCCTGCCGCCAGTGCGCCAGCAGGTTGCCGCTGTTCAGCCGACAGAACCCGAGCCTGTTGCTGCTGTTGCGCCCCTCGCTGCCGCAGCCGCGACGACAACAACAACGGCACCGCAAAATACCGCCGCGCCGCTTGATCAGGTGACCGCCTATACGCTGGCCGCCTTCAGCAAAGCGGAAGGCCCTGTGCGCACTGCTGGCCGCGAATTGAGCCATATGATCGTCTCGCCTGCCAATGCGAGCGAGAGCCCGCAGATGGCTACCTTGACACAAGCCACGACACCCGCCGCAGCAACAACATTGGGCTTACGTACCGCCGTTGTTGAATCCGGCACCGCCAAGCCCCAGCGCGGCTGGACCGACAAGGAACCGCTTATTCCGGCAGGGACATGGATCATCCAGATCGGCGCCTATAGCGATCAGGGCGATGCGGTCTCACGCATCCGCGATGCGATCAAAGCAGCCCCGATCGAACTGGCAACCGCCGTGCCTGTGACCATTCCGGTTCTTTCCACCGACAACCGCACGCTCTATCGCTCGCGCTTCGGTGGCTTTGGGGGCGAAAAGGAAGCCCGCAATGCCTGCGGACGTCTGGCGCGTCAGAAGATTTCCTGCATCGCCATTCCGCCTGCCAACTGGACCATGCCGACCGAGGCCGGTTAAGCCGCGCCCGCAATGTCTCGACGTTGCTGAAAATACGACAGATTGAGCGCATCGAGCAGACCGCGCACTTCGGCCCGCGCCGCCACATGCGACATGGAAAGCTGCGCATCGACGCCCTCCGAACGCAGGTCGAGCAGCGTCAGGCCCGAAGGAAACATCTCGCGGAAGATCACACGCTCACCAAAACCCGGCGCGGTGCGGAAGCCGATACGCGTCGCCAAATCCTCCAGCACACCTTCAACGCGGCGCTTGTTCTTCGCGGCCAATGTCGACAGGCGGTTGCGGATAACGATCCAGTCGATCTCGCCACCATCGGCTATCAGACGGCGCTTGCGGGCCTCCCACACCATTTCGGCATAGACGCTCGGCCCTTTGATCTTCCAGCTCTGCGGATCGACGCGACCGAGCAGATCGAAATCCACAAAGCTGTCATTCATCGGCGTGATAAGCGTATCGGCGACCGCATGGCCGAGCCGCGACAGAAAGCTGTCCGTGCCGGGGCAGTCGATCACGATAAAATCATTGGCGACAGCCAACCTCGTGAACGCCTCTTCAAAAGCCGCGCGCTCCGCCGCCTGCGCTTCCGCCACGGAACCGAGTTCCGATCTGGGGAGCACCACATGATCCGGCATAACCAGATTGACCTTCGCCCCATCGGCCCAGGCCTTACGGTTCTCGACATAGCGCGTCAGCGAGCGCTGGCGGCCATCAAGATCAATCGAACCGACTTTGGCACCTTCATGCAGCAACAGCGCAATAACGTGCATCGCCGTTGTGGTTTTGCCAGAACCGCCTTTTTCATTACCTAGAACAATGGCATGTGCAACGCCGCCCATATGGGCCGCCCCGCTTTGAGCCGAATTATTCATCTGGCCCCCGAGCCTGATCACTGGAATCACTGATACGAGTCTGTGGTTGCGCAAGCGCGAGGTCAACAGCTTGCACATTTCATCCACAGTGTCGGCACAGCAGACGTGCAACAGACGTCCATAAATCCGCGAAACAGATAGGACCAATCTCAAAATCGGAAAACCCAAGATGATTATGATGATGACAAAACAATTTGAAACTGTGCAGACTTAGTTATTGGAAAGGTACGCGGTCGCTGAAGGGGGGCCGCTCGCCAATGAAGTCACAAATCCGAGTGAGAAAATACGGGCATACCATCGCCCTTCAGCTTGCGCTGAGGGGGTAATCGCTGACTGCTGTTTGCTGACCGTCGATACGACCATCAATGCCCGACTTTTCGTCCAACCGTCTAAGAGTGAGGCCAACTGCGTTTCTAATTTTTCGCAACACATGTCGAACACGAGGGGAAGATGAGTACAAATTCAAATTCGTCAGGGGCTGGCGAAACGAGTGATGACGTCAAGATCCTGCACAGTATGGGCTATGCCCAGGAGTTGAAGCGAAGCATGGGTGGCTTCTCCAACTTTGCCATTTCATTCTCGATCATCTGCATCCTCTCCGGCGGCATCAATTCGCTGGCGCAGGCCACATCGGGTGCAGGCGGCATCGCCATCGGCATCGGCTGGCCCGTCGGCTGTTTCATCTCGGGTGTCTTCGCTCTCGCCATGGGTCAGATCGCCTCCGCCTATCCGACCGCCGGTGGTCTCTATCACTGGGGTTCCATTCTCGGCAACCGCTTCACCGGCTGGGTGACGGCCTGGTTCAACCTGCTCGGTCTTGTGACCGTGCTCGGTGCCATCAATGTGGGCACCTATTATTTCTTCTTCGGTGCCTTCGGTTCCGCTCTGGGCATGGAAGACACGATCACAACACGCATTTTATTCCTGACAGTGCTGACCGGCCTACAGGCCCTCTTCAATCACTATGGCATCGACCTCACCACGAAGATGACCGACTTTTCCGGTTACCTCATCTTCGCGACGGCACTGGCACTCACCATCGTGTGCCTCATGGTTGCGCCGAGCTATGACTTCGCGCGTCTCTTCACCTTCACCAACTATTCCGGTGAAGCAGGTGCCAGCGTCTGGCCCGCCGTGTCCGACAGTTGGGTTTTCCTGCTCGGCCTCCTGCTGCCCATCTATACAATCACGGGCTATGACGCCTCTGCCCATACATCGGAAGAAACCGTCAAAGCCGCTCACTCCGTGCCGCGTGGCATGGTGATGTCGGTTCTGTGGTCAGCCATCTTCGGCTACATCATGCTCTGCGCTTTCGTTCTGATGATCCCGAATATGGATGAAGCAGCCAAGCAAGGCTGGAACGTGTTTTTCTGGGCCATGGATGCGCAGGTCGGCTTCGGTCTCAAAGAAACGCTCTATGTCGCTATTTTCATCTCGCAGTTCCTTTGCGGTCTGGCAACAGTGACATCCGTCTCGCGCATGATCTTCGCCTTCTCGCGTGACGGCGGCCTCCCCTTCTCCAAGGCGCTCGCCAAAGTCTCGCCGAAATACCGCACACCTGTTGCCGCCATCTGGACGGGCGCAACCCTTGCCGTTCTTTTCGTCTGGGGTTCGTCACAGGTGACTCTCGGCGAAACACCGGTCTATACGGTCGTTGTATCCTGCACAGTTATCTTCCTGTTCTTCTCCTTCGCCATTCCGATCACGCTTGGCCTCTTCACCTACGGCACAAAGAAATGGCCGACAATGGGTCCATGGAATCTCGGCCGCGGCCTCTTTTCCCTGTTTGCCATCCTCTCGATCATCTCGATGGTCCTCATCTTCATCATCGGCATTCAGCCGCCGAATGATTGGGCGCTCAACATCACCATCGGCTTCCTCGTGCTGACGGGGATTATCTGGATCGTATTCGAGAACCGTCGTTTCCAGGGCCCGCCCATCGGCGACATGATCGCCAAGAAGCAAGCCGCAATCGCGGCTGCCGAAGCGGCGCTGAAACAGTAAGTTTCAGATCGCCAAGGAAGACCATGAACTTGGAGGGCTCGCCGAGGAGAGCCCTCCAAATTCAAACGGAAAACGGACTACGGCTTACCACCGCAGGCCGTTTCTTTTTGTACGACTTTCAGGAGCACGTCTGATGCCGAAATCCCTGCCAGGACTTCTCACTCTCGATCAGCTGTCCAATCTCGTGACCAAAGGCGAGATCGACACCATCATCATGGCCATACCCGACATGCAGGGACGCCTCATCGGCAAGCGGATGCAGGCGAACTACTTCCTCGACACGGCTGTTCACGAAACGCATGGCTGCAACTATCTGCTGACGGTGGACATGGATATGGAACCCGTGCCCGGCTACAAGGCCGCAAGCTGGTCGGACGGCTATGGCGATTTTGTGATGAAGCCCGATCTGGGGACATTGCGCCGCATCCCATGGCTGCCCGGCACCGCGCTCGTCATCTGCGACACGCTCGACCATCACGGCGAAGACGTGCCCCACGCGCCGCGCTCCATGCTGAAGAAGCAGTTGAAGCGCCTCGCCGCCAAAAAGATGATGGCCTACACAGCATCAGAGCTTGAATTCTATCTCTTCAACGAGACCTACGAGAGCGCGGCCGACAAGCGCTTCCACGATCTCAAGACGCAAAGCAATTACATTCAGGACTACCACATCTTTGCGACGACCAAAGAAGAAGGGATCATGCGCGCCATCCGCAACGGGCTGGAGGGCGCGGCGATCCCCGTCGAAAACTCCAAAGGCGAATGGGGCGCGGGTCAGGAAGAAATCAACATCCGCTATGCCGAAGCGCTGGAAATGGCCGACCGCCACACGATCCTCAAAAACGGCATCAAGGAAATCGCCCATCTGCACGGCAAGGCGATCACCTTCATGGCCAAATGGGACTATGAAAAGGCGGGCTCAAGCTGCCACATCCATATGTCCTTCTGGGATCAGGCAGGCAAGAAAGCGCTGTTCCACGATCCGAAGAGCAAACTGCATGGCCTGTCCGAACTCGCCCAACAATTCCTCGCAGGCCAGATCAGGCACGCGCGCGAAATGACCTACTTCCTCGCGCCGAACATCAATTCCTACAAGCGCTTTGTGAACGGCACTTTCGCGCCAACCAACATTGTCTGGTCGAACGACAACCGCACGGCGGGCTATCGCATCTGTGGCCACGGAAAAAGCCTGCGGGTGGAATGTCGCATTGGCGGCGCGGACCTGAACCCCTATCTCGCCTTTGCGGCCATGATCGCGGCAGGCCTTGAAGGCATCGACAACAAGCTGAAACTGGAGCCTGAGTTCAAAGGCGACGCCTATGTCGGCGATGTCCCTTTACTCTCCAAAACCTTGCGCGGGGCACTCGACGATCTCGACAAATCAAAAATGTTCAAGAGCGCTTTCGGCAAAGATGTAGTAGAGCACTATCTCCATACAGGCCGCTGGGAACAGCTTGAATATGACCGGCGCGTGACCGACTGGGAAGTCACAAGAGGATTTGAACGTTCATGAGTACCATGCTGAAAGTCGTCTCCCCCGTGGACGGCAGCATCTATGCCGAACTGCCTTTGGCCGATGCCAAAGTGATTGACGACACACTGGCGAAAGCCAAACGCGCCGCTGCCGAATGGCGGCACTCGTCCATCGCCGACCGCGCCGCACTCGTCTTGCGCTTCGTTGACGCCTTCACCGCGATGAAGGACGAAATCGTGCCTGAACTCGCATGGCAGATGGGCCGCCCTATCGCCTATGGCGCGGGCGAAGTGCGCGGCTTTGAAGAACGCGCTCGCTACATGACCGACATTGCCGAAAGCGCATTGGCCGACATTGACGTCGGGCAGAAGGAAGGTTTCAACCGCTGGATCAGCCGCGAGCCTCTGGGCGTCGTTCTCGCCATTGCCGCATGGAACTATCCCTATCTCATCGCCGTCAATGTCGTCGTGCCCGCGATCATAGCTGGCAATGCCGTGATCCTGAAACATTCGGGCCAGACACCGCTCTGCGCCGAACGTTTTGCCAAGGCCTTTGCCGAAGCCGGTGCGCCGGACGGATTGTTCGCGGCCATTCACATGAGCCACGAGCTGACCGAAAAAACAATCGGCGATCCGCGCGTCGATTACGTCGCCTTCACAGGTTCTGTCGCCGGCGGACACGCGATCGTCAAAGCGGCAGCAGGTCGCTTCATCAATGTGGGGCTCGAACTCGGCGGCAAAGACCCCGCTTATGTGCGTCACGATGCCAATATCGCTCACGCCGTTGAAAATCTTGTCGACGGAGCCTTTTTCAATTCGGGCCAGTCCTGTTGCGGCATGGAACGGCTCTATGTTCACGCCGACGTCTACGACAAATTCGTCGAAGGCTTTGTGGATCTCACCAAGGGCTACAAGCTCGGCTCGCCGCTTGACAGCGCCACAACACTGGGGCCCATGGTGCGCTCGTCTGCCGCCGCCTTCGTGCGCGGCCAGACGGAAAGCGCCATACGCGGCGGCGCGAAAGCGCTGATCGACGAAAAACTTTTTCCTGCGTCGAAAACCGGCACGCCCTATCTCGCGCCGCAGGTTCTCGTGAACGTCAATCACCAGATGGACGTCATGCGCGAGGAAACATTCGGCCCTGTCATCGGCATTATGAAAGTGTCGTCCGACGAAGAGGCAATCCAGTTGATGAATGACAGCCCATATGGTCTTACAGCCGCCGTCTGGACCGAGGACGAGGCAGCGGCCATCTCTATCGGCGACCGCGTGGAGACGGGCACGTTCTTTATGAACCGCTGCGACTATCTCGATCCCGCGCTGCCCTGGACCGGCATCAAGGACACAGGACGCGGCGCAACCCTGTCGCGCATCGGCTACGAATATCTGACAAGGCCAAAAGGCCATCACCTGCGGACCAAAACATCATGATCGACCAATATGCCTCGCTGACGGGCAACTGGAACTATCCGACGAAAATCAAATTCGGCGCGGGCCGCATCAAGGAACTGCCCGACGCCTGCCGCGCGGCAGGCATTCGCCGTCCGCTGCTCGTCACCGATCCGGGCCTGAAGCCGCTGCCCATGATCATGGATGCTATCGGCTCGCTCGAACATGCGGGACTTGCCTGCGCACTCTTTGCCGACGTGCATCCCAATCCCGTCGGCGCGGATGTGGACGCGGGCCTCAAGATTTACCGCAACGGCAAACATGACGGCGTCATCGTTTTCGGTGGTGGCAGCGCGATGGACGCAGGAAAAGCGATTGCCTTCATGTCCGGCCAGACGCGGCCCTTGTGGGACTATGAAGACCGCGAGGACTGGTGGAGCCGCGCCGACCCTGCCGGCATCGCACCTGTGATCGCCGTGCCGACAACGGCCGGCACCGGCTCGGAAGTCGGACGCGCCGCTGTCATCGTGGACGAACGCGACCACACGAAGAAAATCATTTTCCATCCGAAAATGCTGCCCGTCGAAGTGATTGCGGACCCCGAACTCACACTCGGCCTGCCCGCCCACATCACGGCGGCGACGGGCATGGACGCGCTGTCGCACAGCCTGGAGGCCTATTGCAGCCCGTTCTTCCACCCGCTCGCGCAGGGCATCGCGCTTGAAGGAATGCGGCTTTGCAAGGAATGGCTGCCGCTCGCTGTCAAATCGGGCAGCAATATCGAAGCGCGGTCTTTTATGATGGCGGCGTCCTCGATGGGCGCGACGGCTTTCCAGAAAGGCCTCGGCGCAATGCACGCGATGAGCCATCCCTGCTCGTCGCTGCGCGGCACACATCACGGCCTCACCAATGCTGTGATTATGCCTTACGTTCTCGTGCACAATAAATCCGTGATCGAGGAACGCCTCGCCGCATCGGCCCGCTATATGGGCCTCAAAAACCAGACCTATGGCGGCTTTGTCGATTGGGTTCTTGAACTGCGTGAGACTGTGGGCATTCCGCACACGCTGAAAGAAATCGGCGTCGATCTCGACATGATCGAGGAAGGCGCACCGATGGCGCTCGAAGACCCGTCAACCGGCGGCAACCCGCTGCCCATGACACGCGGCGAATATGAAACACTCTATCGCAATGCGATTGAAGGACGGCTCATGTGATTATTTGGGATGTCCGGGCACCCACGCCCCCTTGGCGTCATGGTGTCCGGGCACCCATCCGCGCGTTTCTCCACCCGGACCCGTCGGCGGAACGACCGGACCGTCGCTCTCATAAGGTGCAACATAACCATATGTGCTCTTGTGACCCGGCACGACATGCGCGGGCGCATCCGCTTTGGGTAGCTCAACCGGCGCCGATTTGGGCGGGGCATAGACCGGCGGTGATGCCGGTTCCCACGGGAATTGCTGGGCGTGAGCGGAGGCTGTCGCGGCGAGCACGAGACAAGCCGCAAGGAGCGAAGCGCTGCTAATCGAACTGTTCATTCTTTCTATATGGGCCTCGCGGAACGGATTTCCAACCGTTGAGCAGCGGACTTTGTTCGTTTAAGGTCGCGCCGGTTTTCGCTTCCCCACCCGCGAGTAAACAAGATGGCGCTCGACACAACCAGCTACAAAATCCCCGTCGCCCGCAGCGTTGCGAACTTGCGCGCGACCGTGGCCGACTGGCGCAAGGCGGGGCTTACCGTCGGCCTCGTGCCCACAATGGGCGCATTGCATGACGGCCATCTGTCACTGGTCGATCTCGTCAAAACAAAATGCGACCGCGCGATCGTTTCGATCTTCGTCAACCCGACGCAATTTGCACCGCATGAAGACCTCGACGCCTATCCGCGCACCGAAGCCGCGGATGCCGCAAAGCTCGGCGGTCGCGGCGACCTCATCTTCGCGCCGACGCCCGCTGAAATGTATCCGCAGGGTTTCTCGACCACGGTGAGTGTCGCCGGGGTCTCCGCTCCGCTCGAAGGCGAGATGCGCCCGACGCATTTTGCCGGCGTCGCCACTATCGTCTCGAAGCTGATCCTGCAAGCCATGCCCGACATTGCGATCTTCGGCGAAAAGGACTGGCAACAGCTACAGGTGATCCGCCGCATGGTCGCCGACCTCAATATTCCCGTCGAGATCGTCGGCGGACCGATCCTGCGCGAGAGCGACGGCCTCGCCATGTCATCGCGCAATGTCTATCTCACACCCGACGAACGCAAGGCTGCGGGCGGGCTCAATATCATTGTCCGCCAAACGGCGACAAAAATTGCGGGCGGCGCGAGCATTCCCGAAGCAACGCGCGAAAGCCTAGACCGCATCCGCGCGCTTGGCTTTGACCATGTGGATTATCTGGAAGTGCGCGAGGCCGCATCGCTCGCTCCTTTCCCGACAGGCCGCGTGACAAGCCCTGCACGCATTCTTGTGGCGGCAAAAATAGGACGTACACGGCTGATCGACAATATGCCTGTTTAAAGAAGTCCCAGAGCTTCAAGCTCGGCACGCATATCGTCTGGCATATCATCGTCCGCCTCTGCGGCGTTCCTCACATCAGCAGGCGCGTCCTTGCCATCGAAATAACGCCAGCCCTGAAACGGTCTCCGCTCGCGCCGCCGCGTCAGCACGATCTCCGGATCGAGCACAAATTTACAGCGCTTGATGCCCTCTCCGTCAACGAAGGGTTCAATGTCGATCAAGCGCTGGCGGCAGCGGATGAAACCCTTCATCACCCAATAAAGCGAGCCGCCGTCCAGCACTTCAGCGGCACGCGTCGGTGTCATGCGGGTGACATGCACCAGCACGGGCTTCTCCTTGTTTTTCTTTTTCTCTTTCAACCGAGCGGTCTGCCATGTGCGCAGATCGTCTACATCCTCCGCACCGACACACAGCTTGATAATATGAAGGCTCACGTCTCCGCCTTTTGCTCGAACACCACCAGCGCCGCACCGGCCTCGATCTGATCACCCGCCGCAACATTGACAGAAGCTATGACGAGATCGGCAGGCGCTGCAAGCGTCTGTTCCATTTTCATCGCTTCCATAACGACAAGCGGCGTGCCGCGTTTGACGCTCGCGCCCACAACGGCCAGCACCTGTACCACTTTGCCCGGCATGGGGGCTTTCAATGTGCCTGTGTCGTCTTCGGAGACAACATCAACATCCAGCGGGTCGGGGATGACGAATACATAATTCGCGCCGCGATGAACGAGCGTGAAGCCGCGCCCCTCGCTCACCATCGCCGCCGTCACGCGGCGACCATCGACGACGGCAGAAATCTCGCCATCATCGCCGAGCGCGCCCGACACAGTATGGCTTTCATCGTTGAAGGTGAAATGCGCCGACCCGCCCTTCGGCAAGGCCGGAACCGAAATCACCTCGTCACCCACCGCGAACCTGAACACCTCCGTCCGGTGGCCACCGACCACCCATTGATCCGTTGCCGCCCATGGCGACCACGGATCGCCCGCCCGCGCAATCCTCGCCCGCGTCAGCACATGACCGATCAGCGCTGCACCGACGACATCTGCGGAAAGCATGTGAGAGGGCAGCAAATCGGCGAGATGCTTGTCGATAAAGCCTGTATCAATATCGGCATTCTCGAATGACGGATGACCGAGAACCGCCGCGAGAAAGGACAGATTGGTTTTCGGGCCGACAACTTCCATGTCGAGCAGAAAATGCCGCAACTGCGCAAGCGCGAGAGCACGCGTCGGCGCATGAGCGATGATCTTGCCGATCATCGGGTCATAATGCATCGAGACGTCGTCGCCCTCTTCGACACCCATATCGGTTCGGATATGGTCCGACGACGCCGCACGCAGACGCACAATCTTGCCGGTCGAAGGGAAAAAATTGTTGGACGGGTCTTCTGCATAGAACCGCACTTCGACGGCATGACCCACAAGCGGAATCTCGTCCTGAGTCAGAGGAAGCGGCTCTCCCGCCGCGACGAGTAACTGCCACGCGACCAAATCCGTGTCCGTGATTGCTTCCGTCACCGGATGCTCGACCTGCAACCGCGTGTTCATTTCCATGAACCAGAACGCATCAGCCCGCAACCCGCGCGAGGCATCAGCGATAAACTCGATCGTCCCCGCGCCGCGATAGCCGATGGCCTTGGCCGCCGCCACAGCCGCCTCGCCCATCGCACGGCGCATATCCTCCGGCATATCAGGCGCAGGCGCTTCCTCGATCACCTTCTGATGACGACGCTGCAACGAGCAATCACGCTCGTTGAGATAGACCGCATTGCCATGGGCATCAGCAAAGACCTGAATTTCAATATGACGCGGACGCGAGACATATTTTTCGACAAGCACACGCTCGTCGCCAAAGGCCGATCCCGCCTCGCGCTGCGCCGATGCCAGCGCATTGGCAAAATCAGCAGGCGCATCTACCCGACGCATCCCCTTGCCGCCACCGCCCGCCACCGCTTTGATCAAAACAGGATAACCGATCTTGTCAGCCTCTTTGGCGAGAAAGGTTCTGTCCTGATTGGCACCGTGATAGCCCGGCACAACCGGCACAGAGGCTTTTTCCATCAGCGCCTTGGCGGCATCTTTCAGACCCATCGCCTTGATGGCGGAGGCAGGCGGGCCGACAAAAATGATGCCCGCCTTTTCGCAAGCCTCCGCGAAGGCGACATTCTCGGACAGAAATCCGTAACCCGGATGGATCGCCTCCGCGCCGCTCGCCTTCGCCGCCGCGATAATCTTGTCGATGACGAGATAGCTTTCTTTCGCCGCTGCGGGACCGATATGCACCGCCTCGTCGGCTTCGCGCACATGCAGCGCATTGGCGTCAGCATCGGAATAAACCGCGATAGTGCGGATACCCATCTCGCGCGCGCTGCGCATGACGCGCACGGCAATTTCACCACGATTGGCAATGAGGAGAGATTTGAACATTGTGTCTCTCCTCACATCCGGAACACGCCGAAGCGTGAATCCGGTATGGGTTGGTTGAGTGTGGCAGAAAAGGCGAGTGCGAGGACGCGACGGGTCTCGGCGGGGGTGATGATGCCGTCATCCCAGATGCGCGCGGTGGCGAAGTAGGGATGCCCCTCCTCGTCATAGCGCTCGCGCACCGGCGCCTTGAAAGCAGCCTCTTCCTCGGCGCTCCATACCTCGCCGCGGCCTTCCATACCCTCGCGTTTCACAGTGGCGAGAACGGATGCTGCCTGTTCGCCGCCCATCACCGAGATGCGGGCATTGGGCCATGTGAACATAAAGCGCGGGCTGTAGGCGCGACCACACATGCCGTAATTGCCGGCACCATAGGAACCGCCGATCACCAGCGTGATTTTCGGCACATTGGCACAAGCGACCGCCATGACCATCTTCGCGCCGTCTTTGGCGATGCCGCCGGTTTCATATTCGCGGCCCACCATGAAACCGGAAATGTTTTGCAGGAAGAGAAGCGGAATACGGCGCTGGCAGCACAGCTCGATGAAGTGAGCCGCCTTCAATGCGGATTCCGAAAACAGGATGCCGTTATTGCCGATGATACCGACTGGCATTCCGCAGATATGGGCAAAGCCCGTTACAATCGTTGTGCCATAGAGTTTTTTGAACTCGTCGAACTCCGAACCGTCGACAAGACGCGCGATCACTTCACGCACATCATATTGAACGGCAAGAGAGGTCGGCACGACGCCGTTCAGTTCGTTGATGTCGTAAAGCGGTTCGCACGGCGCACGCAGCGGGATGTTCACACTCTTCTGACGATTGAGCGTACCAGCGATCTGACGTGCGATAGCAAGAGCGTGCACATCATCCATCGCATAATGATCGGTAACGCCCGACTTGCGCGAATGCACATCAGCCCCGCCCAGATCCTCCGCTGTCACGATCTCGCCTGTCGCGGCACGAACGAGCGGCGGACCGCCGAGAAAGATCGTGCCCTGCTTGCGCACGATGATCGTCTCATCCGACATGGCGGGCACATAGGCACCGCCTGCGGTGCAGGACCCCATGACGGCGGCGATCTGCGGGATGCCCTTGGCCGACATGCGCGCCTGATTGAAAAAGATGCGACCGAAATGTTCGCGGTCGGGAAAAATCTCCGCCTGATTGGGCAGGTTCGCGCCGCCGCTATCGACAAGATAGAAACAGGGAAGATTATTTTCGAGCGCGACTTCCTGCGCACGCAGATGTTTCTTAACGGTGACGGGATAATAGGTGCCACCTTTGATCGTCGCGTCATTGCAGACGATGACACTCTCCTGACCCGCCACCCGACCAATGCCGGTGATGATCCCCGAGCCGTTGATTGCCTCACCATACATGCCGTTAGCAGCCATCGGCGACAGTTCCAGAAACGGCGTGCCGGGATCGATCAATCCGTAAACACGATCACGCGGAAGCAGCTTACCACGCGCCACATGACGCTCGCGCGAGCGCTGGTCGCCGCCAAGGGCCGCCTTGTCGCGTTCGACCTGCAACGCGTCGACGAGCACGCCCATCGCCTGTTCGTTTTCTTTATAGCGGGCGTCGCGCGTGTTGATATTGGATGTCAGAACAGCCATCGCAAAAACCTTTGCTGGATTTTTTATAAAAACGATCATACGTTCATTTAATTGGAGGAGCAAGCAAGACAGATCTCCTTTGCTCCCCTCCGGGGATAAACCGCCAACCCATTGAAACATCTAAAACTATGGCCAGAACCACCGGCTCATCGGGACCAAGGACACTGGCCGCCATTCACGAGGCGGGGCTACAGCTCATCTATACGAAGGGCTATGACGCCATGTCATTGCGCGACCTCGCGGCCAAAGTCGGATTGCAGCCGGGATCGCTCTATAATCACATCAACACCAAACAGGAATTGCTGTTCGATCTGATCCACAATCACATGGTTGCACTGATGGAACGCGTGGACGAGGGGCTGGCGGGGATAAAGGATCCGCGCAAAAGGCTTGAAGCCTTTATCGCGTTTCACCTGACCTATCACATCGAGCGTAAACGCGAAGTCTTCATCGGCTCGGCGGAGTTGCGAAGTCTCGAACCGAAGAACCGCAAGCGCATCGTCAATCTGCGCCGCGACTATGAAAACCGGCTGGCGGATATTCTGGAGGCCGGTGTCGCCGCGAAGAAATTCAAAACCGCAGACATTCGCGTCAGCACCTATGCGATCCTTGCGATGCTGACGGGCATCTGCACCTGGTATTCACCCAAAGGCCGCATCGACAGTGATGCGTTGATCGCGGTCCATACGCGCCTCGTCATGCAAGGTGTCATGCCCTAGGCACGCACACGCGCGGATGCTGGATCGTAAAGCGCATCCATATGCACCTTACAGGGCACACGCTCGGTGGCGACTTCAAGTTCGTAAGTGCCGCTTAAAATAAAGTCACGATCAACGCCCGCTGCACGGCGCACAAAGCCGTAACCGATATTGCGCTCGACCGTATAGCCCCAGCCACCGCTGGTGAGCCAGCCGACGCGCTCGCCGTTCCGGATGATCGTCTCGCGCCCGAAGAGCGACACTTTCGGATCGGCCACCGTGAATGTCGCCATAAGTTTTTTGAGCGGTGCTTCTTTTTGTGCGGCAAGCGCCTCACGACCGAGAAACGGTTTGCCGCTTTTGAGCTTCACCGCCCAGCCAAGCCCTGCTTCGAGCGATGTATGGTCCGGTCCGATTTCGGCAGCCCATGCGCGATACCCTTTTTCGAGCCGCAATGTTTCGATGGCGCGGTAGCCTGCATCCACAAGGCCGAGCACCTCCCCTTCCCGCTTCAACGCATCGTAAACCGTGAGCGCGAACTCAGTCGGAATATGCAACTCCCAGCCAAGCTCGCCCACATAAGTCACACGCAGAGCAAGCGAGGGCGCACCGGCGATGATGATCTCGCGGACATGGGCAAAAGGGAATGCCTCGTTCGACACATCGTCACGCGTCACGCGTGACAAAAGGGCACGCGCATTCGGCCCCATCAGCGCCAGCGTCGCATAGCCCGATGTCACATCGACAAGCTGTGCGTCAAGGCCCGCCGGTATGTTACGCGTAATCCAGTCGAAATCATGAGTCGCAAAACCTGTGCCTGTGACGATGTAAAAACGATCTTCAGCAAGACGCGCGACGGTGAGATCACATTCGATACCGCCGCGTTTGTTCAGCATCTGCGTGTATGTGAGTGTACCCGGCGCTTTGGTGACGTTGTTGGCGCAAATCCAGTCAAGCGCCACGCCCGCATCGCGTCCGATCAGCATGAACTTCGCAAACGAGCTTTGATCGAACAGCGCCACCTGTTCACGCGTTGCTTTATGCTCGTTGCTGACCACATCAAACCAGTTGGGCCGCCCGAAACTATAGCGCTCGACATTCTCGCCACCGAGCGGCGCAAACCAGTTGGGGCGCTCCCAGCCGAGCTTTTCACCGAAGACGGCGCCTGCATCTTTCAGGCGGTCATAAAGCGGCGAGCGGCGGTTTGGGCGGCCCGACGAATGTTCCTCGCCCGGCCAGCCGATTGTGTAATGCTTGGCATAAAGCTCCAACGTGCGGGCGCGGACAAAGCCGACATCGCGATGCGGACGACCGAAACGGCGGATGTCAACGGGCCAGAGATCATAGGGCTGCTCGCCTGCCGCTGCCCATTCGGCAAGCGCCTTGCCCGCCCCACCCGCAGACGCGATGCCAAACGCATTGAAACCCGCACCAACAAAAAGCCTCGGACATTCCGGCGCTTCACCCAGAATGAAATTTCCGTCAGGCGTGAAACTTTCCGGCCCGTTGATGAAATCCTTGATGCCGGTTGTTTCCAACGCGGGCACGCGCATGACGGCGCGTTCCATGATCTGTTCGAAATGATCGAGATCATTGTTGAGCAAGGTGAAGTGGAAGCCTTCAGGGATGCCGTCAATCGCCCATGGTTTCGGATTGGGCTCGTAGCCGCCCATTGTCAGACCGCCGACTTCCTCGCGGAAATAGATGAGATTGTCCGCGTCGCGCATGGTGGGCAAATCGCGCGTCACACCGGCAATGGGTTCGGTGATGAGATATTGATGCTCGACAGAGACTAGAGGCACGTTGACGCCGACTTGCGCAGCGACCTCGCGGGTCCATTGTCCGGCGCAGAGGATGATCGTCTCGCAGGCGATGGTACCGAAAGGTGTGACGACGCCGGTGACGCCCTTTGCGTCACGCGTGATCGTGGTGACAGGACAATCCTCGATGATCTTCGCGCCATGCATCCGCGCCCCGCGCGCCAGCGCCTGCGTGATGTCGGAAGGATTTGCCTGACCATCGGACGGAATGAAGGTCGCGCCGATGACGCCGTCGAGCGACATGACAGGCCAGAGATCTTGCGCCTCCTTCGCGCTCAATACGTGCATCTCAAGACCGAAGCTCCGCGCGGTCGTCACCTGACGTTTCAACTCTGTCATGCGGGGCTGCGAGCACGCAAGGCGCAGACCGCCGGTGCGCCGCCAACCCGTCGCAAGACCCGTTTCTTTTTCGAGTTCAGCATAGAGGGCGACGGAGTGACCGAGAAGCTGCGTGATGTTGGCCGAATTGCGCAACTGGCCGACAAGGCCCGCCGCATGAAACGTGCTGCCGCTGGTGAGTTTGTTGCGCTCCAGCAGAACAACATCGCTCCAGCCGAGCTTGGCGAGATGATAGGCGGTGGAACAACCGATGATCCCTCCGCCGATAATGACAGCACGCGCGTGAGACGGAACAGGGGCCATTTTCTTCTCGTTTTCAGAGGCTACGGAAAGCGTCATAGGCCCGCTCGAACCGCGCGAGATTTTCGGCGGTATAAGCGGAATAGTCATGATCAATTTTTGAGTGGCGCTCGGACACCATGCTCCACATGGTTTCGCGCAGAAGCGATGCGACTTTCATCGCGGCATAGCGGTGCCACAGAGCATCATCGGCAGGGTGGTCGAAATAGGCCGACAACAATGCGCGTTCCTGCACCTGGCTCAACTCGTTATTGGAGGAAAAATTGGAAAGGTCGAACAAAGGACTGCCGAAACCTGCATATTCCCAGTCGATCATCCAGATGCGCTTGCCGTCATCCATCAGGTTTCCGGCGAGCATGTCATTATGGCCGAACACAAGCTCGATCGGGCCGACAGCTTTTTCGAGCACGTCGGCACTGGCCATCAGCGGAACAAGTTTGGCAACGTGTTCGCTTTTGTCTTCGGTCAATCGCAAGGCATAATCACGCACGACATGGAACGGCCAGAACGTGAGGACGGGTCCGCGCAAATGGCGCGGCACATCGCGGTGACATTTTTGCAAGGTGGGAATGAAGCGCTCGATAAATGCCGGATCGCGGGCGCGGTCGGCAGTGAGCGTTGCGGCATCAATAAACCGCGTGACGAGCACACCCGGCCCGGCATGGACAACTTCCGGCGCGATGCCTGCGTGAAAGGCGGCGCGGTTCGCCGCCAGCTCGTTGAAGCGCATGACCTGATGGACGGGAATGTCCTCTGCGATGCGCACGACATATTCCGCGCCGCCGTCGCGCACACGGAAATTGAGATTGGTGATGCCGCCGGTGAGCGGATGAGGATCGACTGGACCCGACCAGAAGCCGAGTTTACACACAAGCTCTCGCGCTGCGTTCAACCGCTCTCCCGCCATTTATCCCCGCTTACATGAGTTCCACAGCCATGGCCGTTGCTTCGCCGCCGCCGATGCAGAGAGACGCAACGCCGCGCGTGCCGCCTTTATGCTTCAACACATTGAGCAGGGTCACGAGAATGCGCGCGCCGGACGCACCGATGGGGTGACCAAGCGCGCACGCACCGCCATAGACATTCACATTGTCATGCGTGAGGCCAAGTTCCTTGATCGCGGCCATAGCGACGACGGCGAAGGCCTCGTTGACCTCATAGGCATCAACATCATTTTTCGTCCAGCCGGTGCGCTCGAAGAGTTTATTCATCGCGCCGATGGGCGCAGTCGAAAACCAGGCAGGGGCCTGCGCATACATCGTGTGACCACGAATGGCAGCGAGCGGTTTCAGGCCGCGTCGCTCTGCTTCCGACAGGCGCATCAGCACGAGCGCGGCGGCACCGTCCGAGATCGAGGATGAATTGGCGGCTGTCACGGAACCGTCTCTGGCAAAGGCAGGTTTCAGCGTCGGGATTTTTGTCGCATCCGCTTTGCCCGGCTGCTCGTCGGTGACGATTTCCACTTCGCCTTTGCGCGTCTTCACGGCGACGGGAACGATCTCAGGCGCAAAGCTGCCATCGGTGCAGGCGCGTTGCGCGCGCTTGAGGGATTCAATCGCATAGGCATCCTGCATGTCGCGCGAGAACTGATGCGCCCGCGCCGTTTCTTCGGCATAGGAGCCCATCAGGCGACCTTCGTATGCGTCTTCAAGTCCGTCGAGGAACATATGATCCTTGACCTCGCCATGACCCAGACGGAAACCGCCGCGTGCCTTGGGCAGAAGATAGGGCGCATTGGTCATGCTCTCCATGCCGCCCGCGACGATGACGTCGCCATGGCCTGCGATGATCGCATCATGCGCCATCATCACCGCCTTCATGCCGGAGCCGCACATCTTGTTGATCGTGGTGCAGGGCGTGCCCTCATCGAGGCCCGCATAGATCGCCGCCTGACGCGCGGGAGCCTGCTTGGCGCCTGCCGACAAGACGCAACCCATCAGCACTTCATCAACCGCCGTGGCCGATAACCCCGCCCGTTCAACGGCAGCCTTCACCGCAACCGCGCCGATTTCCGGACCGGTGAGATCGGACAAGACACCCTGAAAGCCGCCCATGGCGGTGCGCGCGGCGCTGACGATGACGACAGGATCAGAGGCGGAATTGGTCTGGGCCATAAGAACTCCTCGGTCTACGATGCCAGCCTAATAACCGGCAGGTGCTTCACCATAGACACTAGCCCAAAAGAACCTTTCGGGGGAGAGAGACGTGGATTTTCTACACAATATGAATTGGGTTCTGCCCTTGCGCAGCGACACCGCAACGATTGTCGCCAATGCCTTCACATGGCTCGGCTACACGCTCTTTTTCCTCATGGCTTTGCCGTTGACCTATTGGCTCTGGGACCGCACCAAGGCGATGCGCCTCGTCGTCATCATCGCCATTTCGGCGGTGCTGAACGGCTGGCTCAAAGATCTGTGGCAAGACCCGCGCCCGCCGCGCAAAATCTGGCTCGACCAGCGCGTCGAAGGCTCCTACGGACGCCCCAGCGGCCACGCACAGGTCGCCTTCGCCATGTGGATGTGGATCGCCTATGAACTCAAGCGCCCTTGGGCCTGGCCAGCCGCTATCTTCATTGTGGCAGGCGTGTGCCTGAGCCGTCTCTATCTCGGTGTCCATGACATCGACGACATCCTGACGGGCCTCTCGCTCGGTGCAATCAGCATTCTGATTTTCGTCTGGATGCAATCGTCAATTTTTGACAGTATCCGCACGCTGCCGACGGTCGTGCATCTCGGCATTGTCGTTATCGTCGGTGTCATCCTGTTTATGTCGTGGCCGAATGGTCACCATGCCGACCAGACGGTCGGCGCTCTCGTCCTGCTCGCAGGCTGGCTTGTCGGCGCCGACATTGACCACCGCCTCGCGCCGGAAGCTCCTGTGCTGCCAGCCTGGTGGGGCCGGATCATCATCGGTGTCAGCGGTATCGTAATGCTCTTTGTCTTCCGCAAACTCGTGACTGAAGCTGTGGCGCTCACCGGCCTCACGGGCACAGTTGCTGAATACATCGTCACCTTCGCGACAAGCTTCTACATGACAGGTCTCGCGCCGATAGGCTTCCGCGCTGTGAATCTGATGAAATAGGTTCAGACTTTCTCGACCACAAGATTCTGGACGCAGCGTCCGAAATATCCGCGCTCATCGGCAAGGCGGCCCGCCGCTATGCCGATGCCCGTCGGATCGATCCATGTTTCGGCATCGAGCAAAATCCACTCACCGACCGGCATACGCACAAGGCTGATCGACAAATCGGCGTTGAGAAATGTCCACGGACGCTGCAAAGCTGACGACACGCCGTTGGAAAAATCCGCCGTCATCGCCGCACGCATCAGAGGCGAGTTCACCGAGCCCGCCACAATGGGACGCACGGAACGGAACCAGCAGGCCGCCGGACCGCCAGCGCCCTGTAGACTGAACCCCCCTTTGGCGGCACGAATCTCGACGCCCGAAATGAAACCGCTGCTGCGCCGGATGATTTCATCAACGGGCTTCGATGAGACCGCATCGGGCAGAGTGACCGATGTATCACCGATGCCCTGAAGCTCGGGATAATCGGCGCTGCGGATTTTGAGCGCGGACGCGCGCACGCATTCTTTGTCGCCCGAAAAAAGCGAGACCGCGCAAAGCTGAATCTTTTTGCCCTCGCGCACGACATCGCTTTTGACAGTAAGCGGACCAACCGGCACAGGACGCAACAGATCAATCGTAAGGCGCGAAACCTGCATCGGCGATGCTGTGGGGATCGCTTCGACAATGTGGCTGATGAGCGAGGCGGGCGCACCACCGTGCTGCATCGTCGGATTCCACGGACCGGCGGCATAAGGCGTGGCGGAAGCCACGCCGTCTTTCAATTCATAGACAGCATCAACAGACATATCGTTACTTACTATTTCGTTTCGGTGAACAACTCGCGACCGATCAGCATACGGCGGATTTCGGATGTGCCGGCGCCGATCTCGTAGAGCTTGGCGTCGCGCAGCAAGCGGCCTGTGGGATAGTCATTGATATAACCATTGCCGCCCAGCGTCTGCATGGCTTCGAGCGTCATCCATGTGGCTTTTTCTGCCGCATAGAGGATCGCACCAGCCGCATCCTTGCGCGTGGTCTGGCCACGGTCACAAGCCTTGGCGACGGCATAGACATAAGCGCGGCAGGCATTCATGGTCGAATACATGTCGGCGAGCTTGCCCTGCATAAGCTGGAATGTGCCGATGGGTTCGCCGAACTGTTTGCGCTCATGCACGTAAGGTATCACCACGTCCATGCAAGCCTGCATGATGCCGAGCGGTGCGCCCGACAGGACCGCGCGCTCATAGTCGAGGCCGGACATCAGTACCTTGACGCCTTCGTTCAACTTACCAAGGATATTTTCCTCCGGCACTTCGCAATTTTGAAACACAAGTTCGGCTGTGCTCGAACCCCGCATACCCAATTTATCGAGTTTCGGGCCTGTCGAAAAACCCTTCATACTTTTTTCAATGAGAAAAGGCGTGATGCCTTTGGGGCCGGCGGCGGGATCGGTCTTGGCATAGACAATCAGCGTGTCGGCATCAGGACCATTGGTGATCCACATCTTGTTGCCGTTAAGGACGAAGCGGTCGCCTTTTTTCTCGGCCTTGAGACGCATCGACACGACGTCGGAACCGGAGCCGGATTCGGACATGGCCAGCGCACCGACATGCGCGCCGGAAATGAGCTTCGGGAGATATTTATGCTTCTGCGCCTCGGTGCCCCAGCGACGCAACTGATTGACACAGAGATTGGAGTGAGCGCCATAGGACAGACCGACGCTGGCGGAACCACGGCTGAGTTCTTCCATCGCCACGACATGCTCAAGATAGCCGAGCCCTGCCCCGCCAAAGTCTTCTTCGACGGTAATGCCGAGTAAACCAAGCGCACCAAGCTCCGGCCAGAGATCGCGCGGGAACGTGTTGCTCTTGTCGATCTCGGCAGCACGCGGGCTAACCTTGTCGGCGGTAAAAGACGCTACCGTATCGCGGATCATGTCGGCAGTTTCGCCGAGGTCAAAATCGAGGGACTGGAAATTGTGAGCAGACATGGAGATTGACCTCTTCTATTTGGCCGTAAAAATATCGACAACGTCGGTGGCGGTGAAAACCGTATAGACGCCCGCACCGGCAGCGCCGCCGACCACGAAGAATTTGCCATCGACACCGGCGGCAACCGAACCGTGGCGCGGCGTGGGCATGGGGGCGGCTATGCTCCAACTGTTGGAAATCAGATCAAGGATGAAATGATCGGCATAGGATTTGGGCGGCGAAATGCTCTGACCGCCGCTCACATGAATCTGATTGCCGACAATCGCGGCGGCATGGTCTTCGCGCGGACTAGGCAGTGAAGGCCCCTGCTTCCACAATCCGGTTGCCGGATTGAAAATATCGACGCGCGCGCTCGGATCGCTTCCCTCGCGCCCACCAATCACATAAATCTCATTGCCGACAACAATAACGGCGGCGTCGGTGCGCGGTGCGGGATTGCTTGATTTGACGACAGACCATGCGTTGTCGGCAATGTCATAGGCCCAAATGCGCGAAGCATCATTGCCCTTGCCACCAAGCGCATAGACCTTGCCATCCACATAGGCAAGCGACAGGCCGATACGGTCGGACGGCATGTCGGGACCGGAACTCCAGCTGCCGGTTTTCACATCATAGAGCCAGAGATTCTTGCTCTCTGTACCAAGATTTTTGCCATCACCCTGCGTTTCATAGCCACCTGCAACAAAGATGTGCTTGCCGTCTGTGGCGATGCCGAACTGCTCCAGACCCACAGACATGGGCGCGGCAGCGCGCCAGATATTGCCGATCGTGTCATAGACCTCGGTGAGACTGCGCGGACCGGACGTACTGCCGCCGCCGATAACGTATAAGTCCTCGCCCACCAGCACACCGCCTGCATTGGCACGCGCGGTGGTCATGGGCTGACCTTCGCGCCAGCCGACGGCCGAATAAGCCGTAGATGCAAACGCAAGGGTGAACAGGCTGACGAGAAAAGGAAACCGCATGACGCAATAAAACTCCGATACGGCCCCCATGCAGGACACATGACAAATCAGGGGCGAAGATGCGGGAGTTTGCTTGATTTGCAGCGCGTCGGCTAGGCCAAGAAAAGAACGGCCACAAATGAAAAAGCCGGCTTCCATTGCTGAGGCAACAAGGAAGACCGGCTTTCAGACTCATTCTTCAAAATCATGGTGCGGTCGAGAAGACTCGAACTTCCACGCCTTGCGGCACAGCGACCTCAACGCTGCGCGTCTACCAATTCCGCCACGACCGCGTCATGTCTTTGAAGGACGGGGCGGATGTACCAAACCCCAGTGGCTACATCAAGCGGCAATTTCGGACTGCGGCACTTTATATGCCGTCACCGTCCGTATTGACCGGCAGGTGGATGCCGCATTCGTCCTTGTCGCGACCCACCCAGCGGCCGTCACGATAGCTGCCACCTTCGGGAACACGCTCAGTGCAGGGCATACAGCCGATGGACAGATAGCCGTCCTTGACCAACGGATGACGAGGCAGACGATGGGCGACCGTATAGGCCTCAAGCTCCTCCTGACCCATGAAGGCCAGCGGATTGATCTTGAAACGCGAGCCGAGCGAACCGGCAGCGACCAGCCCGCCGGTACCGCGCACGGCCTCTTCCTCAATCGGATGCATGGCCGAACGGGCGCTCGTCTGGAAGCGTTTGCGGCCCGTGATGGACGCCGAAAAGCCCTTCAGAGCACGCTCCAGCGGCAGCACCTTGCGCACATAGCAGCAAGCGTCAGGGTCAAGATTCCACAGCGCGCCATTGGGATCGCGGGCTTCGAGGTCAGACGGATGCGGACCTGCCGCACGCACATCCGTGAGGCCCAGACGCTCCTGCAAACGGTCACGGTAGCGCAGCGTTTCGCCGAACAGTTTGCCGGTATTGAGGAAAATCACAGGCGTTGTCGGGTCTATCTCGGCGACCATGTGCAACAGCACGGCGGACTCGGCACCGAAAGACGACACAACGGCAATATCACCGGGAAATTCGTGTCTGATCATGGCCTCAAGGAGATCGGGACCGGCCAGATCGGGATAGGTCTGTCGCAAAAATTCAAGACGCGGCGACTGGAGCGTCGGCGCATCCATCGCAGCGGCGCGGCCTTCATGGGCTTTGAGGTTCAGAACGGTCATGGGAGCCAACCCTTATCCTCGACATATGCATCTGTGCGGCGGCTGATCTCGGCCATTCCCACATCCTGACGGCGCCAGTCGTCGCGCTTTTCCGCCAGTTCATTCAAACGTCCAGCCCATTCGGGTCCGAACACAGTCTCAAGATGACGGCGCAACCGTCGCGCCAGTCCGGGAGCCTTGCCCCCCGTCGAAACCGTCAGGACGAGATCACCGCGGCGTAACGTAGATGGCATGTGAAAATCACAAAGGGACTTCACATCCTCGACATTCACAAGACCGCCGGACGCCCGCACAATCTCGGCAATTCCGCCACTTTCCTTGTCCGAAAGACCCGCCACAAAGACGATCCGCGCCTCCCGCAACGCGTCCGCAGAAGGCCGCGCGCCGTTGGTATAGACCACAACTCCCGCATCGTCGCCTGAGGCATGAAGAAGCGCCTGCCGCGCCGCGAAGGCCGCTCCCTCGCCCACCAGAATGACTTTCACCGAAGCCAGATCAAGGAGGATCGGAAGCATGAAACACCTGAAAAACGAGGAATCCACTGGGATTCCTGACTGTTCCCCAAAGAGATAGGCCAGCGCGGAATATAATTCAATATCTGAATGTATTAATTGAATTATATCAAATTATTAGTGTGGAATAGAAACGCAAAAATGAGTCCCCCTCCCCAATCGATTTCACGCTAACGCAAGCGGCATGATCAGTTGAACGCGCGGACTGTGGTCGTGATTGAAATGGCTATTTTTTCGCCAGACACCGTGATGTGGCCACGGGCAATCGGGATATTGTTGGCGAGAACCCACACTTCGTCTTCCGCATTCGCGTCGAGTTCGATGACAGCCCCGCGCCCCATCTTCAAAAGCTGATGGATAGGCAGGTTTGTCCGGCCGAGGACAACCGAAAGTTCCACAAATACTGTACTGACAGCGTTCAATTCCGGCTCCAAAGTGCGCATGGGCGACTTCAACATTTGCCCAAGTTCGCATGTTAGAGTTACCTCATGGTTAAAACGTCGGTCTTATCCCCCACTCTCCCCCAGAAATCCGATGCGGTCGAATGGCGCATTTCGGATACGTCTGTCCCTTACGCCGAAGCGCTCGTCGAGATGGAGACGCGCGTTCGGGCGATTTCCGATGGTTTCGGGCGCGAACTCGTGTGGTTGCTTGAGCATCCTGCACTCTATACGGCTGGCACCAGCGCCGACGACCAAGACCTCTTGTCGCCTGATCGTTTTCCTGTTTTCAAAACCGGACGCGGTGGTCAGTACACGTATCATGGTCCCGGACAACGCGTCGGCTATGTCATGCTCGACCTGAAAAAACGGGGACAGGATGTCCGCAAATTTGTCGGTAACCTTGAACAATGGCTGATCGCCACGCTGGCCGAGTTCGGCGTCACCGGCGAGCTGCGCGAAGGCCGCGTCGGCGTCTGGGTCCGACGTCCGGACAAGGGCGCGGGGCGCGAGGACAAGATCGCCGCCATCGGCGTCCGCATCCGCAAATGGGTGACATTCCATGGCATCAGCCTCAATGTCGATCCGGACCTTGAACATTTTGACGGGATTGTCCCTTGCGGGATCAGCCAACACGGCGTGACGAGCTTGCACGATCTCGGCATCACCGCGACGATGGAGGATGTGAACGTGGCGATGCGTAAGACGTTTGGACAAGTGTTTGGCTGAGACAAAGCCGACCGGAGTGTGACAGAATAAGAAAAAAGGGAGGCTACAGGACTATGGAGAAAAAACTTCGCATAGCCGTCATCGGCGCAGGCGCATCCGGCATGATGGCACTCATCAAATTGCGCGAGGCTGGACTTCCGGATGTGACCGTTTTCGAAAAGGCATCAAGCCTCGGCGGCACATGGCGTGACAACCGCTATCCCGGCATTACCTGCGACGTGCCCTCGCTCGCCTATCGCTACTCCTTCGCCCCCAATTCGGAATGGAGCCACGTCTGCGCACCGGGGCCGGAAATTCTCGACTATCTCAAAGGCATCGCAGCAGAACACGATCTCGAACGTGACATCCGCTATGACACCGAGGTCCGCACCGCCGATTTCCGCGACGGGCAATGGCACATCACAACATCGCAAGGAGATGAGGGCGCGTTTGATGCCGTAATCGCGGCGGCGGGTGTACTCCACCATCCGGCTTATCCCGACATTGAAGGGCTTGATACATTCAGCGGCGACGCGTTTCACACCGCACGCTGGCCGGAAAATTTGTCACTCAAGGGCAAGCGCGTCGGCGTGATCGGCACGGGATCAACGGCAACACAGATCACCGGCGCGATTGTGGACGAGGTAGCAAAACTCTCGCTCTTCCAGCGCACGCCGCAATGGATCCTGCCGCTGGCAAACGACCCCATTCCCGAAGAACAGCGCGAGGCCTATCGCGCGAAACCTGCTTTGCTCGAAGAAGAGTTCGAGCGTCTGTCCGCACAACAGACTGAAAGTTTTGCTGCTGCCGTTGTCGGCGAAAATCCGCGCGCCTATGCAGCCATGGAAAATTATTGCAAAGAGCATCTCAATCTTGTGACGGACCCCGACTTGCGCGCGCGCCTGACGCCTGATTACAAGGTCGGTTGCAAGCGGCTCATCATGTCGGGAAATTTCTATCAGGCGATCCAGAAGCCGAATGCGGAACTCGTGACGGATGCGATCACACGTATCGAACGTGGCGGTGTACGCACTGCAGACGGACGCTTGCATGAACTGGATGTGCTGGTGCTTGCCACCGGATTTGACGCGCACAAAATCATGTCGCCGATGGTTGTGACCGGACGCGGGAACAAGCGGCTCGACAAAACATGGGCGGACGCACAGGAAGCCTATCTCGCTGTGACAATCCCCGATTTTCCGAACTGGTTTATGATCGGCGGGCCGAACAGTCCAGTCGGCAATTTCTCGTGGTTGCAGACCGCCGAATACCAGTTCGGCTATGCGCTGAAACTGATCAAATTGATCCGCGACGGCAATGCGCGCGAACTGTCACCGACGCATGAAGCGCTGCGCAACTTCAACGATGCGGTGAAGGCAAAAATGCCTGACACGGTCTGGGCATCGGGCTGCAAGAGCTGGTACATCGACAAAAAAGGCCACGTCGCGTCATGGCCATGGACCTTTGCGAAGTTCAAGCTGGATATGTTGGAGCCGGTGCTGGAAGACTACGAGATCGTGTGAGCCTAGCGCTCCACCCGCTGCATGACCGTTTGCAGCATCGCATAATCGACGTCGGACTGGCTGATACCGTCGGCATTGCCGGTAGCGTTGAACATAAGCAATGCAATGATCGCAAAGACAGACAGCGCGATATGCGCGAGCGTCGGCGTGGCCGATTTGTTTTGCAGTGCCTTCATGGTCGATCCCTGTCGTCCGAGAGGTCGCATATCAATCTGTATGCGTTTGACGGGGCCAGTCTCGCCCGGCGTCGGTTAGAAAACTCTGAACAGGTTTTGGAGTTTCATCCCGAATGGAGGAAAAACGCGTCATTTCGGGAGGCGGGACCGTCCGGCGAGAAAAAGCGTACCGATGCCCGCCATGACAGCGCAGAACCAGAAAAGGGTTCCGAGAAACGGCAGGCTGAAGCCGATGCGCAAAATCACGGTTGCGAGGATCACACCGGCGAGGCGGCGTGCGATACCATCATCCGTGAACGTCAGGCGCTCGCCGATCAACGCACCGCAAGCGACGATGACAGCGACGACCCCCGCAAGCAGCAGGATAGGCCAGAAAAGCAGCAGCACGAACATCAGCGGAATGCCGATGATCGTGACCAGCGCCACCAGCGCAATGACGGGAACGCCGAAGAACAACAGCGCACCGAAGGAGAACGCCGTGAAAAATTCGCGGTAAAGCACATCACCGAGGCGGGCGGCCTCGGCAGGCCAGAGCGCAACGATGAGACCGGCGAGGAAACCGAAAAAGACAGAACCCGCCCAAGAGAGATTGTAACCCGGCAGCGACCAGTGACGCATGGCAGCAAACGTCCCGGCTTCCGGCATGAAAGGCGGCATCGCCATGCCGTCTTCGCCACGCGGATCGGACCGGAAAAATCCTGATTTCATCGCGCCATTGATTCGGGCTCCCTTGTCGATCTCGGCGGGCAGCGCTGTATAATAGCTGACATCGCCGGTAATGCGCGCATCGGGGCCGAAGACGAGTGACGCACCGTAGAAACTGACATTACCTTTGACGGTGCCGTTGATGAGCGCGTCCTGCGCTCGGATGTTGAGATCACCATCGACGTTACCAGCGACCGCAACATGGCGCCCGGCGACCCATGCATTGCCCTTGATCGTGCTGCTCTCGGCAACCGAGATCGTCTCGCCCGTCGCCGTGAGCGGACCGTCGATGACGCGGTTCACAGTAATGTCGCGACCCGCAATATAGATGCCGTCACCGAGCGCCCATTCGACGGGGGCGTTGTCAGCGCGCGCAGGAAAAGCGGCGAGGATGAGCAGACCAAGGGTGAGAAATATATGGCGCATGGAAGTCTCCGGTTAGGGAGAGGCTAGCGCGAGAATGGAAGAGAAGGAAGCGGAGACCCTCACCCGACCCTCTCCGGTGGGAGAGGGTCGGGAGGAACAAATCTTACGAATTGAATTCCATGATCACCGCGTCGACGGCAAGACTGTCGCCCGCCTTGGCGGAAATCTTCGCGATTTTGCAGTCTTTTTCGGCGCGGAGGATATTTTCCATTTTCATGGCTTCAACCACCGCCAGCGTGTCACCGACTTTGACATCCTGACCTTCTTCGACGGCGATGGATTTCACCAGACCCGGCATCGGGCAGAGAAGGAACTTCGAGGTGTCGGCCGCGATCTTTTCCGGCATCAGCGCCGCGAGACGATGACCGACGGCGGTGCGGACAACAGCGAGTACAGCCGAGCCACGATAGGTGAGCTTGTATCCCTGCTTGGCGCGATCAAGCTGCACGACAATCGGCTGACCATTGATCTTGCCGTTAAAGACCGACTGACCTGGCACCCAGTTCGATGACACGAGGTGCTCGGAAATCTTCGCGCCCTTGTCGTCGAAAAATTCAACTTCCAGCCCTGCGTCAATGAGACGTGCTCGGACGGGTTGCGACCACTCGCCGATCTGCACCACCCACTCGGTCGGCAGCTTGCGCGGACGGCCCATAAGCTGACCGGTGATGAGCACGGCACGGTCGGCATGGATTTTATTCATGTAGACAGCAACGGCAGCGAGCTTCACGCGGCGCGTCTCGGCAAGCTCTACCCCGTGGAAACCATCGGGAAATTCTTCCGCGATGAAGCCCGTGGTGATATTGCCCGAACGCCAGCGCGGATGCTCCATGATCGCGCCCAGGAACGGAATGTTATGGCGGATGCCTTCGATACGGAAACTATCGAGCGCCACCGACATATGCTCAATCGCCGTGAGACGATCAGGACCATGCGTGCAGAGCTTGGCAATCATCGGATCGTAATAGATCGAGATTTCGCCGCCTTCATAGACGCCCGTATCGTTGCGGATTGTCAGACCGTTCTCGGTGGCTTCTGCCGGAGGCTGATAGCGCACAAGACGACCGGTCGAAGGAAGATTGTTGCGGTAGGGGTCTTCGGCATAGATGCGGCTTTCAATCGCCCAGCCGTTGATCTTCACATCCGACTGCTTGATCGAGAGCTTTTCGCCATACGCCACGCGGATCATCTGTTCGACAAGGTCGATGCCGGTGATGAGTTCCGTCACCGGATGCTCGACCTGCAAACGCGTGTTCATTTCGAGGAAATAGAAATTGCGGTCCTTGTCGACAATGAACTCGACTGTTCCCGCACTTTCATAATCAACAGCTTTGGCAAGCGCCACGGCCTGCTCGCCCATCGCCTTGCGTGTCGATTCATCAAGGAAGGGGGACGGCGCTTCTTCGATGACCTTCTGGTTGCGGCGCTGAATGGAACATTCGCGTTCCATCACATAGATCACGTTGCCGTGCTTGTCGCCCAACACCTGAATTTCGATATGGCGCGGCTGCGTCACAAATTTTTCGATGAAAATGCGATCATCGCCGAAGCTCGACTTGGCTTCGGATTTCGACGAGGCAAAACCTTCGGCAACTTCGCTTTCGGACCAAGCGATGCGCATACCCTTGCCGCCGCCACCCGCCGACGCTTTGATCATCACCGGATAGCCGATCTTGCCCGCGATGCGGATGGCGTCAGCTGCGTCCTTGATCACGCCCAGCTCGCCCGGAACCGTGTTGACCTTGGCGGCATTGGCAAACTTTTTCGACTCGATCTTGTCGCCCATCACTTCGACGGCTTTGATGTTCGGACCGATGAAGGCGATGCCGTTATCTTTCAGAGCCTGCGCGAACTTCGCGTTCTCCGACAGGAAGCCGTAACCCGGATGGACAGCCTCGGCACCTGTTTCTTTGCAGGCAGCGATGATCTTGTCGATCACGAGATAGCTCTCCGCCGCAGGTGGCAGACCGATGGCGACAGCTTCGTCCGCCATTTCGACATGCAACGCATCCTTGTCTGCCGCCGAATAGACAGCGACCGTCTTGATGCCCATCTTGCGTGCGGTTTTGATAACGCGGCAGGCGATTTCGCCTCGGTTGGCGATCAGGATTTTCTTGAACATACGATCGCCCTCAAAGCGGAATGTTGTCGTGCTTCTTCCACGGATTCTCGACTTCCTTGTTGGCAAGGAGCGCGAGGCCGCGCGCGACGCGCGTACGTGTGGAATGAGGCATGATGACTTCGTCGATATAGCCGCGCTCGGCCGCCACGAACGGATTGAGGAAACGGTCCTCATAGGCCTTCGTATGCGCCGCAATTTTCTCCGGATCGCCGATGTCAGCGCGATGAATGATCTCGACTGCGCCCTTGGCCCCCATGACCGCTATTTCGGCGGTCGGCCATGCATAGTTGAGGTCGCCGCGAATATGCTTGGACGACATCACGTCATATGCGCCGCCATAGGCCTTGCGCGTGATGACCGTGATTTTAGGCACTGTCGCTTCGGTGTAAGCAAACAAGAGTTTCGCACCGTGCTTGATGAGACCGCCATATTCCTGCGCGGTACCGGGAAGAAAACCCGGCACGTCAACGAAGGTAATGATCGGAATGTTGAAGCAATCGCAGAAGCGCACAAAACGCGCGGCCTTGCGGCTGGCGTCCGAGTCCAGTACGCCGGCAAGAACCATCGGCTGGTTCGCCACGATGCCGACGGTCTTTCCTTCGACGCGGGCAAAGCCGATAACGATATTCTTGGCGAAGCTCTCCTGAATCTCGAAGAAGTCGCCCTCGTCCACTGTCTTGTAGATCAATTCCTTCATGTCATAAGGCATGTTGGGATTGGCGGGGATCAGCGTGTCGAGAGATTTCTCAACGCGGTTCGCCTCATCAAAGAAGGGACGTTCCGGAACGTCTTCTTTGTTGGATGCAGGCAGGAAGTCGATGAGGCGACGGATCTGCGTCAGCGTGATCACGTCATTGTCCCACGCACCGTCGGCAACAGACGATTTCGTCGTGTGGATCGACGCGCCGCCGAGTTCCTCCGATGTCACAGTTTCATTTGTCACCGTCTTCACGACATCGGGACCGGTCACGAACATATAGGACGTGTCACGCACCATGAAGATAAAGTCGGTCATGGCAGGCGAGTAAACGTCGCCGCCCGCACAGGGGCCCATGATAACGGAGATCTGCGGAATGACGCCCGACGCCAGCACGTTGCGCGTGAAGACTTCGCCGTAGCCACCGAGAGCATCGACGCCTTCCTGAATACGCGCGCCGCCCGCATCGAACAGCCCGATTATGGGCGCGCCGTTGCGCAGCGCCATGTCCTGGATTTTCGTCATCTTGCGGGCATGTGCTTTGGAGAGCGAGCCGCCGAACACCGTGAAGTCTTTGACGAAAAGATAAACAGGGCGACCGTTGACCGTGCCCCAACCGGTCACGACGCCGTCGCCCGGTATCTTCTGTGCGCCCATGCCGAACTCGTGGCAATCATGCTCGACGAACATGTCGAACTCTTCAAACGAACCCTCGTCCAGCAAAAGCTCAATGCGCTCGCGCGCTGTGAGCCTTCCGCGCGCGTGCTGCGCGTCGATACGTTTCTGACCACCACCCAGCCGCGCAACTTTGCGGCGCTCTTCAAGCTGGCGAATAATTTCTTTCATTCTGCCCCCAGAAATCCCGTTTGAAACCCGCGACAGGCAGGTCGGGACGTGTGGAAAATCGGGCACCTGAAGAGCACCCTTTCATGCGTTTTGAATAGCACCGAAAGTCCAAAAATGCCAACGACTTAGGGGGCGAAAATGGACCGTATTTACGTAGCGTCCAAGCCCCGTCAACGGGCCAGCACCAAAAAACGCTCTGTATCTTCAAGCTCTTCGAGGCGAGTGGCCAGTCGGCGGGCTTCGTCTTCGTCCTCGCCGCTCAAATAGGCCTGCCAGGCTTCGTCCACATGCGCGGCATCAAAGGCCTGTTGAACGGTAATCCGACCCCGCATCAGGGCAAGGCCGATGACCGTCGAGCCCGTCAGCGTGATAGCATTATAAAGACCTGCCAGCTCGAAATCGGTCGCCTTCTCGATGGCGGCACGCAAGGCCGCAAGCGCCGCCTCATCCTGTGCCACATGGACAAGACCGGGCGTCACGCGGAGGCTCGCGCCGAGCACTTCCTCTGCCCAGACAACAAGCGGCGCCCAGTGAGCAGCTTGACGCTGGGCAAGGCCGATGGGGTGATCAGCCATATAGCAGATGAGGTCGGTTGCCGAAAAAGCGGCGAGTTCGTCGACCACGGCATCACGGCGCGGCGTAATGCGGTCGATGACAGTATTAGCAAGTTTGGTCAGCCACATGGTGCGCGGGTCGATGCGCTCGCCCTGGTCCGCCCATTCGACCGCCATTGCTTCCGCGAGTTTCAGCGTCGGCACGACAAGAGGAGATTTTGCGGGCGTCTTCACCGACTTGCCGTCGAGCAGTACGGTGAAACCGTCACCAAGCGGCGCAGCGGTCGCGGCCTTATAAAAGCGCTTCGGCAGATTGCGGAACGGGTTTTGCCCCGGATGCTCGACCTGTTCGTCCAAAGCCTTGTTGCGGCCAAGCCCCATGTTGAACACAGAGGTGTTTTCGTCTTCGTCGCTCATGGCTGAAATTCCGGCTGCGGCCACAGCGCGTCAAGCGCAGGCGCGAGATCGTTGAAACTGGTCAGAACGCGCGGAGCCCCCGCCCGCTTCAGATCGTCGGAGCTATGATAACCCCAATCGACACCGAGGGGATGTGTGCGCGCGGCAACCGCCATCTCGATGTCATAGGTCGTGTCGCCGATGAGCACGGTATTGGCAGCGTCCACCCCCGCTTCGCGCATGGCCTGCTGGAGCATGGCCGGATGCGGCTTTGACGGCGCGTCATCCGCCGTTTGTAGCGTCACGAAATGATGCGCGAGCCCGTGCATCTCAAGCATGTGGCGCAGTCCGCGCTGGGACTTGCCCGTGGCGATGCCGAGCAATGTGTCAGCGCGCGCGGCGGCGGCTTCGATGGCTTCGCGCGTGCCGGGAAATAGCGGTTCGGCCAACTCCGGCTTGTCGCGCAGATGATGAAACGCGTCTTTATAACCCTGCGTGATCGAGCGGCGCTTGGCTGCCTCTTCATGCGGAATAAGCGCAAAGAGCGCTTCATCAAGCGAGAGACCGACAATGGACAGGACTTTCGCACGCGGCAAAGCTTCGAGACCATGAGACTCGAACGCATGGGACATCGCGGCAACGATCATGTGCTGGCTGTCGATCAGCGTACCGTCGCAATCGAAAACAACGAGGCGAAGAGGATTGATCATCACAACTCCAATCCGTCGAAGGCACCTTTCGCGTCGCGCTCTTCGAGGCCCAGAAGTTTCCAGCTTGTCGCCATGTGGGGTGGCAACGGCGCTTCGACATTGATGCGTTTACCGCCGCCGTCGGGATGCGCGATGGAGATCGAGCGCGCGTGAAGATGGAGCTGTTTGGGAATCTCGCCGCCGGGGTGACTGTCAAACGAACCGTATTTACCGTCGCCAACAATGGGGCAGTCAATGGCTGCGGCATGGGCGCGGATTTGATGCGTGCGGCCTGTCATGGGCATGAAAGCAACCCACGAATATTTCGTCGAGATAGAGGTAATAACCGAATAATGCGTGACGGCATTTTTGGCGTCTTCGTCTTTTTCGTATGACGGCATCACGCGTTCGGCGCGCGGTCCCTCTTTTTTGATAAGCGCCAGATTGATTGTGCCGCGATGAGGCAAAGGCGTGCTGACACAAAGCGCCCAGTAAATCTTGATCGCATCCTTGTGCTGGAACTGACGCGCGAGTGCGGCGGCGGCGCGCGTTGTCCGCGCCAGCACGATGACGCCGCTTGTGTCACGATCGAGACGATGAACGAGCTTCGGGCGCTCTTCCGCGTCGAACTGAAGCGCATCGAGCATTCCGTCCAGATGCCGATGCGTGGACGTGCCGCCCTGCACAGCAAGTCCGGCGGGTTTGTTCAGTATCAGGACGGATTTATCCTTGTAGATAACGCAAGAACGGATCATCTCGGCGTCGTCGTCGCTCACCGGCTTCACGAATTTCGGCGCAGGCTCCATGCTGTCGCCGAGCGGCGGCACGCGCACCGTCTGGCCGCTCTCAAGACGCGTATTCGCTTTGGCCCGCGCACCATCGACACGCACCTGTCCCGTGCGCAGCAGTTTTTCCAGACGTCCATGCGTCAGCATCGGAAAGCGGCGCTTGAACCAGCGGTCCAGACGGATGCCGTCTTCATCGGCTGTGATGGAATAGGCGGCAACGGCGTTCATGCGAGAACGGTCCTGACGGCATAAAGGCCAAAAAAGAGGGCGGCAATGGAGCCGATCACCGAGGCGGCAATATAGAGACCGGCCAGCGTATAATCATGCCGTTCGATCATATTGCCTGCATCGAGCGAAAAGGCTGAGAAGGTGGTAAAGCCGCCGAGCACGCCTGTCATCAGAAAGCTGCGCATTTCGGCAGAGACATTAAAGCGCAGGGCGAAACTTTCGGCCAAAACGCCCATAATGAAGCAGCCGATAATATTAACGCCCAGAATGCCCCACGGAAAATCGGGCCCGAACGCACGCGTCATCTGCGCGTTGAATAGATAACGGGCGCCGGAGCCAAGAGCCCCGCCGAGGCAGACGGCAAGAAACGGATTCATGGATTTTTCTCCGCGCGCAGTTTTTTCCAATAGTTAAGCCGCTTGACGATCTCGCGTTCGAAGCCACGTTCGAGCGGCTTATAGAATTCTTCGCGTTCCATCTCGTCGGGAAAATAGTTCTGGCCGGAAAAACCCTCCGCCGTATGGGGGTCATAGACATAGCCTTTGCCATAGCCCAACTCTTTCATCAGCCGCGTCGGCGCGTTGAGAATATGTGCGGGCGGCGAGACGGAACCTGTTTCGCGCGCGGACGCACGCGCCGCATTGAAGGCCATATAGACCGCGTTGGATTTCGGCGCGGTGGCAAGATAGACAACGCATTGCGCAAGCGCGAGGTCACCTTCCGGCGTGCCGAGAAAATCCACCACGTCTTTGGCGGCGAGCGCCTGTTGCACGGCTTGCGGATCGGCAAGGCCGATGTCCTCATTGGCCATACGCACCATGCGCCGCGCGATGTAGAGCGGGTCTTCGCCGCCTTCGAGCATCCGCGCAAGCCAGTAAAGCGCGGCATCGGCATCCGAGCCACGCACGGATTTATGCAACGCGCTGATGAGATTGTAGTGGCCTTCCCTGCCCTTGTCGTAAAGCGGCGCGCGGCGCTGAATGGCGCTGATGAGACCAGCCGTGTCGAGCGTGACATCTAGGCCGAGAGAGAAAACCTCTTCCGCCAGATTGAGCGCATAGCGCCCGTCACCATCGGCCATTGCGCGCAGCGTGGCGCGGGCATCATCATCGAGCGGCAGCTTGCGCTTCATGTGGCCTTCAGCGCGGGCGAGCAAAAGTTCGAGCGCGGCATCATCGAGACGGTTCAGCACCATCACCTGTGCGCGCGAGAGCACGGCGGCGTTCAGCTCAAACGAAGGGTTCTCCGTCGTCGCGCCGACAAGTGTGATCGTGCCGTCTTCCATCACGGGCAGGAAACTGTCCTGCTGGGCGCGATTGAAGCGGTGGATCTCGTCGACAAACAGAAGTGTGCCTTTGCCGGTGGAGCGACGTCCACGCGCCATCTCGAAAATCTTTTTGAGGTCGGCGACACCCGAGAAAATCGCCGACATGGGCTGGAACTCGAGGCCGACCTTGTCGGCGAGCAAACGCGCGATGGTGGTCTTGCCCGTGCCGGGCGGCCCCCAGAGAATGATCGACGCGAGATGACCCTGCGCGAGCATACGGCCAAGCGGACCTTTGGGGCCGATCAGATGATCCTGCCCCACGACTTCCTCAAGCACCGTCGGGCGCAAACGGTCGGCAAGCGGACGCGGCACGCCAACGTCCATTCCTGCGGCTTCAAAGAGGTTGCTCATACAGAGGGTTTAGCACGATTTGGGGGCAGAATTGAAGGGACCCGCCACGGTGACAGAGAAAGCCGTTCCCCGTCACCCGCCGACACTGGCATCGAATGTGCGGTCGCCGCGTTTGATCGAAAAATCCCATTGCGCGCGAGGGCTGCTGGTTTCCGCTTTCAACTCTTTGACGGTGGCGATCTTCCTGCCGCCGATGGCGACGATGATGTCACCCGGTTCGAACTGGATGCGGTCGGCGTTGGAGTCTTCTTCTATCGACATGATGACGACGCCGGAACCTGCAAGCGTCGGCAGGCTCATCTCGTCCGCTATGGCAGGCGAAAGATTGGCAACCGTGGCGCCGGCGAAGGGCTGACGGCCTTTGAGAAGGGTTTTGTCAGCGGCTGGCACTTCGGGCGGCACTTCGACGGACATGGTGGTTTCGAGCGTCGCACCGTTACGCGAATAGCGGAGCTTCACTTTGCTGCCCAGCGGCTTCATCGCAAAGCGGTAGCGCAAGGCTTCCGGATCTTCGACATCTGTTCCGTCAACGGAGCGAATGACGTCCCCTGCCTTGAGACCGGCCTTCGCAGCAGGACCGGAGGGATAGAGATCACCGACGAGTGCACCGCCCGGACGATCAAGACCGAGAGTTGATGCCATTTGCGCATCAATAGGCTGCAACTGCGCGCCGGTCCACGGGCGCTTGAGACGACCGCCATTGCGCGCGCTATCAACGACGAGCTTGACCATGTTGGACGGGATCGCAAAGCCGATGCCGACGCTGCCGCCGGTCTGCGAATAGATGGCGCTGTTGATGCCGATGACTTTGCCGTCCGTCGTCACGAGCGCACCGCCGGAATTGCCCGGATTGATCGCGGCATCCGTCTGTATAAAGAACTGATAATCGGACACGCCGATATGCGTGCGAGCGAGCGCGGAGACGATGCCGGTTGTGACTGTCTGACCGACACCAAACGGATTGCCGATGGCGAGCACGAGGTCGCCGACTTCGACCGCATCTGAATCCTTGAACTGCAAAAAGGGAAGCTGCTCGCCTTTGGTGTCGATCTTCAGCACGGCAAGATCGGTGCGCTCGTCCGCAAGCACGAGCTTGGCTTCGAACTCGCGCCGGTCGGCCAGCGCGACGCGGAACTCCTGTCCGCCTTTGATGACGTGATTGTTCGTAACGATATATCCCTCCGCACCGACGACCACACCGGAGCCGAGCGACTGCTGTACGCGCTCGCGCGGCGGACCGAACTGACCGCCAAAGAAACGCTGAAAGAACGGATCGTTGAGAAAGGGCGACATCGCATTCGCCTGCACGGTACGGCGCGAATAGACATTCACAACGGCGGGCGCAACACGCTTCACCACGGAGGCGTAAGAGAGTGTAACATCGCCTGACGACGCAGGCAGCGCGCGCGTGTCGGCACCGGCGGACCACGGAAAGAAAGCAAGCGCAGCAACAAGCATGAGAGCTGTCGCCGACATGGCGAAAGCACCTGTGAAACTAGACTGTGACATGAACTCCAACACCACCATCTTGCTCGTCCGTATGCGTGGACGGGCGACTGCCCCTGACATGAATAGTGTGGATGTGGGGAGCCGGTTGCAAGATGGAAGTGGGAAAATTCGCGTTACGTGTTGGTAAGGGAAAGCAGGGACAAGGCTTTCCGGATCCATAAATCAGCTCGGAAATGCCTGCAATTCTTGCAAGAGATCGTGCGTTTCCATGTCGAGATCGTTGGTTTTCCGTTGGTTGGCTTCGAGGTTTCGAGGAGATGAGAAATAATCGGGAGGGGATAGGCAGAAAAAACCGGATTTCCCCACTTGATCGGACTTTCTTTTCGACCTGCCCTCAAAGGAGAGTTCAATCATTTTCGGAAAACAAAAAAGGCGGTTCGTGAGAACCGCCTTTCTTCATTCCGCACGGATGCGAAAAACTTATGCTGACTGCAACGCGTTTTCTTCGTCACCTTCGACGAAGACGGGGCCTGAATCCTGACCCTTGGCGCTTTCGTCACGATCGACGAATTCGATGACGGCCATCGGAGCGTTGTCGCCGAAGCGGAAGCCGGCTTTTAGAACGCGGATGTAACCGCCGGGACGTTCGGCATAGCGCTTGCCGAGCACGTCGAACAGCTTCGCGGCCCACACTTTGTCGGGGAGCTGCGCATAGGCCTGACGGCGCGTGTGCAGCGTGTCCACCTTGCCGAGTGTCACGAGCTTTTCGACATAGGGGCGAAGCTCCTTTGCCTTGGGCAGCGTGGTCACGATCTGCTCATGCTTGATGAGCGCAATCGCCATGTTGGCAAACATGGCCTTGCGGTGGCTGGCTGTCCGATTGAGCTTGCGGCCGGAATTACCGTGGCGCATGACCCTGTCTCCTTAATTCATGGGCGGCGTATCTCTACGCGGCGTTCAATATCAATACTGGTCTTCGTAGCGTTTCGCGAGTTCTTCGATATTCTCCGGCGGCCAGTTCGGCACTTCCATACCGAGATGGAGACCCATCTGGGCGAGAACTTCCTTGATCTCGTTAAGCGACTTGCGGCCAAAATTCGGAGTACGGAGCATTTCCGCTTCCGACTTCTGGATCAGATCGCCGATATAAACGATGTTGTCGTTCTTCAGGCAGTTGGCCGAGCGAACCGACAATTCAAGTTCATCAACCTTCTTGAGAAGCGCCGCATTGAACTCAAGCTCAGGGCGGGTTTCTTCAACATGCTTCTGTTCGGGTTCTTCGAAATTGACGAAGACCTGAAGCTGGTCCTGCAGGATGCGCGCGGCATAGGCCATGGCATCGTCCGGCGTGATCGCGCCGTTCGTCTCGACCTGCATGGTGAGCTTGTCGTAATCGAGGATCTGACCTTCGCGCGTGTTCTCGACTTTATACGAGATACGCTTCACAGGGCTGTAGAGACTGTCGATCGGGATGAGGCCGATGGGCGCATCTTCCGGACGGTTGCGGTCCGACGAGACATAGCCCTTGCCGAGCGCAACAGTGAATTCCATACGAATGTCCGCACCCTGATCAAGCGTGCAGAGCACGAGATCGGGGTTCAGAACTTCGATGTCGGAACCAGCGGTGATGTCACCAGCGGTGACCGTACCGGGGCCGGTCTTGGACAGCGTCATGCGCTTGGGGCCTTCGGCATGAAGGCGCAGCGCGAGCTGTTTGATATTCAGGATGATGTCGGTGACGTCTTCGCGCACACCGGCAATCGACGAGAACTCATGCAGCACACCGTCGATCTGGACAGCGGTGACGGCGGCACCTTGCAGCGACGACATCAGAACGCGGCGCAGCGCATTGCCGAGCGTCAGGCCAAAGCCGCGCTCCAGCGGTTCGGCAACAACTGTCGCGAACCGGCCTGCGTCATGGCCCGGATTGATTTCGAGCTTGTTCGGCTTAATCAGCTCTTCCCAGTTTTTCTGGATCAATTTCAAAACCTCGTGTCATTTTACGGGCGCGAACCGCGCGTCCGGGCGGGAGACATCCGCCATCTGATCTCTTTAACGTCCGCCCCACCATTCAATCGTGCGAGCCGACGGGACCGGCAAACCGGCCAATCAATACTGAAAGTCTGTTAAACGCGACGACGCTTCGGCGGGCGGCAACCATTGTGCGGGATCGGTGTCACGTCACGGATCGTTGTGACCGTGAAGCCGACCGACTGGAGCGCACGAAGGGCTGACTCACGACCTGAACCCGGACCCGTCACCTCGACTTCGAGGGTACGCATACCATGTTCCATCGCCTTTTTGCCGGCATCTTCAGCGGCCATCTGCGCGGCGAAGGGTGTCGACTTGCGGCTGCCCTTGAAGCCCATCAGACCCGACGACGACCAGGAAATCGCATTGCCCTGCGCGTCGGTGATCGTGATCATGGTGTTGTTGAACGTGGAATTCACGTGGGCGACGCCCGACGAGATATTCTTGCGTTCCTTGCGCTTTACGCGGGTCTTTTCCTTGGCCATCCGTCTCAAACCTTAAATACGCCAGAGCAAACCGCCGCTGGCAAAAATCCGAAAATTACTTCTTCTTGCCGGCGATTGCCTTGGCCGGACCCTTGCGGGTGCGCGCATTCGTATGCGTGCGCTGACCATGAACCGGCAGGCCCTTGCGGTGACGCAGACCGCGATAGCAACCAAGGTCCATCAGGCGTTTGATGTTCATTGCGACTTCGCGACGCAGGTCACCTTCGACGATGAAGTCACGGTCGATCGTTTCACGGATCTGAATGACTTCGCTATCGGTCAGCTGGTTGACACGGCGCTCGGCCGGAATGCCAACTTTACCGCAGATTTCCTGCGATTTGGCATCGCCGATGCCATGGATATAGGTCAGTGCAATAACGACCCGCTTATTGGTCGGGATGTTGACACCAGCAATACGAGCCACTTCTATTCTCCTGCTTCCAGCGCACGAAACCCTGTTCCGGCGCAAGCCTCACGTCACACATGAGGGAATCGCTCTTGCAGCACCTATGTCAAAACCCGGTCGAACTGGATAAAAAACAGCAGAAATCCGCCATTTTTCGACCAGAACCGGTGATTGTTCCGACAGTGCCGTCACGAAGGCCGGGATTATAGGATTTAACTCCGTCCCGTCAACCGCTTAAGCCAGCTTCCCTTTTTCTTAGTCAGTCCGAGCACCGCTTCAATCTGGCGGGTCACGTCATTCATATCAGCCATTCCGTCCACGCCTTTGAGGACGCCACGGGACTTGTAGTAGGTCACCAGCGGAGCGGTCTGCTCGTGATAGACCGTAAGGCGTTTTGCCAGCGCCTCGGCGTTGTCGTCGGCACGCGGACCACCCACCGTCTGAGCGGCGCGGGCTTCGATGCGGCCAAGCAAAATCTTGTCGTCAACTTCAAGCTCAACCACCGCGTCGAGCTTGTCGCCCTTGCCCGCAAGCATGGCGTCGAGCGCTTCGGCCTGCGCGACGTTGCGCGGAAAACCGTCGAGAATGTAGCCCTTCCTAGCATCGGGCTGGCCGATACGGTCAGCGATGATGCCCACGACAACGCTGTCTGGAACCATGTCACCGCGCGCCATGATGGCTTCGGCCTGCTTACCGATTTCAGTCCCGGCCTTCACAGCCGCCCGCAGCATGTCGCCGGTAGAGAGCTGGATGAAGCCGTAGGTTTCCTGAAGCCGCTGGGCCTGCGTACCTTTGCCCGCGCCCGGCGGTCCGAGAAGGATCAGTTTCATCGACGCGCCCCCCGCAACTTCGACTTCTTGATGAGGCCTTCATATTGGTGCGCAAGCAGATGGCTCTGGATCTGGGCCACTGTGTCCATTGTCACCGACACAACGATGAGCAGGGACGTGCCACCGAAATAGAACGGCACTTTATAAGCAGAGATCAAAAATTCCGGCAGCAGACAGACCACAACGAGATAGGCCGCGCCAAGAACCGTGAGGCGTGTCAGCACATAGTCGATATAGGTCGCCGTGCGCTCGCCCGGACGGATGCCCGGAATGAAGCCGCCGTATTTCTTCAGATTGTCAGCCGTGTCCTTGGGATTGAACACAAGCGCCGTATAGAAGAAGGCGAAGAACACAATGCCTGCCGCATAGAACAGCATGTAAAGCGGCTGACCATGACCCAGCAGCGCCGTGATCGTGTTGAGCCATTCAGGCCCCTGCCCTTGCGTGAAATTCGCGATGGTGACCGGCAGCAGCAGAAGCGAAGACGCGAAGATAGGCGGAATGACACCCGACGTGTTGAGCTTCAGCGGCAGATGGGAACTGTCGCCCCCATACATCTTGTTGCCGACCTGGCGCTTGGGGTATTGCACGATCAGACGGCGCTGGGCGCGCTCGATGAAGACAATGGCCATGATGACGGCCACGACCATGACGGCGAGGAACAGGATGACGAACGTGGAGATAGCACCCTGACGACCGAGTTCCAGTGTACCCGCGATAGCATGGGGAAGCTGGGCGACGATGCCGGCGAAAATGATAAGCGAGATACCGTTACCAACGCCGCGCGAGGTGATCTGCTCACCCAGCCACATCAGGAACATAGTGCCGCCCGCCAGCGTGATGACCGTGGTGGCACGGAAGAACATGCCCGGATCAATCACGACATTCTGCGCCCCTTCGAGACCGACCGCGATGCCATACCCCTGAAGGATGGCGAGAGCCAGCGTTCCGTAGCGCGTATACTGATTGATGGTCTTGCGACCCTGCTCGCCTTCCTTCTTCAGCGCCTCAAGGTGAGGGCTCACCGAGGTCATCAACTGAATGATAATGGAAGCGGAAATATAAGGCATGATGGCGAGCGCGAAGATCGCCATGCGGCCGACGGCGCCGCCCGCAAACATATCGAACACGCCGAGGATGCCGGTCTGCTGTTGCTTGAAGACCGATGCGAGAGCCGCAGGGTCAATGCCGGGCAAGGGAATATAGGTACCGAGGCGATAGACGATGAGCGCACCGAGCGTAAACCAGATGCGCTTCTTCAGCTCGTCGGCCTTCGCAAAGGCAGAAAAATTCAGATTTGCTGCAAGCTGTTCTGCCGCCGATGCCATGTAGAACCTACCCCGTGCGCCGCATAAAGAGCGGTGAGGCTATACGCCCCGACCGCATCTTGTCTCCGGTATTACTCTGCTGCCGGCTTTTTCTTCTTCTCGGGCACTTTACGCTCGATCACCTGAACCGAACCACCCGCCTTTTCGACCGCTTCTTTGGCGGCCGCCGACGCGCCCGCAACAACGAAGGAAACCTTCGCCTTGAGTTCGCCTTCGGCCATCAGACGCACACCGTCGAGCGGGCGACGGATGACGCCGCCTGCCACAAGAGCGGCAATGTCGATCACCGCTTTCGCATCGATCTTGCCCGCGTCAATCGCTTCCTGAACCTTGCCAACGTTGATCACGTTGTACTGGAGACGGAAAATGTTTTTGAAGCCACGCTTGGGCAAGCGCATATGAATCGGCATCTGACCGCCTTCATAGCCCTTGATCGCCACGCCGGAACGCGAGGTCTGACCCTTCACACCGCGACCACCGGTCTTGCCTTTGGTGGAGCCGATACCACGACCAACACGGATGCGCGGGCGACGGGCGCCTTCATTGTCGATAATTTCGTTCAGTTTCATCGTAATGCCTCGCGAGCCGAAAGCTCAAAACAGATTAGGCTTCGTCCACGACGCGGACGAGATGGGCCACTTTTTTGATCATGCCGCGAACAGCCGGAGTATCTTCCAGCGTCTTCGTCCGGCGCATCTTGTTCAGACCAAGACCAACCAGCGTCTCGCGCTGATCAGGCTGGCGGCGAAGCGGGCTGCCGGTCTGCTGAACGGTCACTGTCTTTTTCGCTGACATAATCAAGGTCCTCTGATTCAAATCTTATTCGAGGCCGGCATCGGCGGCGCCATCGGCACGACGACCGACAATGTCGGACACCTTCTTGCCGCGACGCGCTGCAACCATGCGCGGGCTCTGTTCATGCTTCAATGCGTCGAATGTCGCGCGCACCATGTTGTAGGGATTGGACGAGCCGAGCGACTTGGCCACAACGTCCTGCACACCCAGCGTTTCAAAGACGGCGCGCATCGGGCCACCGGCGATGATGCCCGTACCGGCCGGAGCCGCACGGAGAACAACGCGACCGGCACCATGACGACCATCAATGTCGTGATGAAGCGTACGACCTTCGCGCAGCGGCACGCGGATCATCGCGCGCTTTGCACTTTCGGTTGCCTTGCGGATGGCCTCCGGCACTTCGCGCGCCTTGCCATGACCAAAGCCGACGCGGCCTTTCTGGTCACCAACGACGACAAGCGCCGCAAAGCCGAAACGACGGCCACCCTTCACGACCTTGGCGACGCGATTGATGTGGACGAGCTTGTCCACAAATTCGCTATCGCGCTCTTCCCGGTCCCGGTCTCGTGATCTTTCGCGTGCCACAGATAAATCCTCTTAAATAGAACGGGCCGTTATTAGAAGTTCAGGCCGCCTTCGCGGGCGCCTTCAGCAAGCGCTTTTACGCGCCCGTGATAAATATAGCCACCACGATCGAAAACGACGTCTTTGACACCCTTTTCCGCCGCGCGCTGGGCAACAAGTTTGCCCACTTCGCTCGCGCCGCCGATGTTGCCGCCTTTGGCTGCAAAGCCGTCTTCGACCGAAGACGCTGCCGCCAATGTCACGCCGTTCACATCGTCGATGATCTGGGCGTAGATGTGCTTCGACGAGCGATGCACGGACAGACGCGGACGATGATTTGCGGCTTTCGCAAGCTTGGTGCGATTTCGCTGCGTCCGGCGCTGAAGATGGTTTTTGATGCTGCTCATTGCTCTTACTTCTTCTTGCCTTCCTTGCGGAAGATGAATTCGCCGGCGTAACGCACGCCTTTGCCCTTATAGGGTTCCGGCTCACGGTAGGAGCGGATTTCCGCTGCGACCTGACCGACCTGCTGCTTGTCGATACCGCTGATCGAAATTTCGGTGGGCTTGCCCACTTTCACTTCGATACCCGCCGGGATCGCGTAGAGAACTTCATGGCTGAAACCGAGGTTCAACTGGAGGTTCTTGCCCTGAAGAGCGGCGCGGTAACCGACGCCGGTGATTTCAAGATTCTTCGTGAAGCCGGTCGAGACGCCTGTGATCAGGTTCGAGACCAGTGTGCGCGACAGACCCCACATCGCACGGGCGCGCTGCGAATCTTCGCGCGGCGCCACAGTGATGCCATCCGGGCCCTGCGACACGGTCACGTCATCAATCAGAGTAAGCCGCAGCTCACCCTTCGGACCTTTTGCCACCACTTCCTGACCATTGAGGGTCACTGTAACCCCTTTGGCGATTTCGATGGGCTTCTTACCAATTCGCGACATGACAGTCTCTTTCCGTCGTCATCTATCTCAGTGTCGTCCTTCGCAGCGTCTTAGAAGACGCGGCAGAGAACCTCACCACCAACATTCTTTTCGCGTGCGGCGGCATCTGACATGATTCCCTTCGGAGTGGAAAGGATCGTAATGCCAAGGCCGTTATGCACCGTCGGGATTGTCTCAACGCCTGAATAAACGCGGCGACCCGGCGTCGAAACACGCTCGATCAACTCGATGACCGGCTTGCCTTCATTGTATTTCAGTTCAATTTCGAACTCGCTCTTGCCGTTCGGGAAATCAACCTTGGCATAGCCACGGATGAAACCTTCATCGGCCAGAACGTCGAGCACCCAGCCGCGCAGCTTTGAGGCCGGCGACACAACTTTGCTCTTGCCACGAAGCTGAGCATTGCGGATGCGGGTGAGCATATCACCCAGGGGATCGGTCATCGTCATACAGATGTCTCCTTACCAGCTCGACTTGACCATACCGGGGATCTGACCGCGGGACGCGAGGTCCCGGAGCGCGATACGCGACATGCGAAGTTTGCGGTAATACGACTTGCTACGGCCGGTAATCTCGCAGCGATTGTGAATACGGGTTTTGGACGAATTGCGCGGCAACTCGGCCAGCTTGAGCTGGGCGTTGAAACGCTCTTCGACCGGAATCTTGATGTCGGTCGTCATCGCCTTCAGCTTCGCACGCTTCGCAGCAAATTGTGCTGTCAGCTTGCGGCGCTTCTGGTCTCTATTAATGGCGGACTTCTTAGCCATCCAAACCTCCGTAGGGTCCACGCCTATCGCGGACCACAGAAAACTTATTTAGCGAAAGGGAAATTGAAGGCACGCAGCAATTCGCGCGCTTCGTCATCCGTTTTCGCCGTCGTGCAGACGATGATGTCCATGCCCCAGACCTGATCGACCTTGTCGTAGTCGATTTCCGGGAACACGATATGCTCTTTCAGACCCATGGCGTAATTGCCACGACCATCAAAGCTCTTCGCATTCAGGCCGCGAAAATCTCGGACGCGCGGAAGCGCGATCGTGACCAGACGGTCCATAAATTCATACATGCGGTCCTTGCGGAGCGTGACCTTCACACCGACCGGCATACCTTCGCGCAGCTTGAACGTCGCAATCGACGTCTTCGCTTTGGTGATCACGGGCTTCTGGCCGGCAATCGCCTGTAAATCTTCGAACGCGCTCTTGATCTTCTTGCTGTCGGCAACGGCTTCGCCGACACCCATGTTCAGAACGATCTTTTCAAGCTGCGGCACCTGGATCGAGTTCGCGTAGCTGAACTGTTCTTTCAGCGCCGGACGGATCGTCTCCAGATACTGCGTCTTCAGACGCGGAATGTAATGTGCTTCAGCCATCAATCATCTCTCCCGATGCTTTGGCGACGCGAACCTTGCGGCCGTCATCAAGCATCTTGAACCCGACCCGCGACGGCTTGCCCGTCTTGGGATCTTCAATCGCGAGGTTCGACAAGTCGATGCGAGCCTCGCGGGACACGATGCCGCCCGTCTGCGTCTGCGACGGTTTGGTGTGCCGCTTCATCATGTTCACGCCCTGAACGAGCGCCCGGTTTTCCTTCGGGAAGACGGCCAAAACGGAGCCCTTCTTGCCTTTGTCCTTACCGGTCAGGACGACGACCTTGTCGCCTTTTTTAATCTTCGCCGACATATCAAAGCACCTCCGGCGCGAGCGAAACGATCTTCATGTGGTTCTTCGCACGCAGTTCACGCGTAACCGGCCCGAAGATACGCGTGCCAATCGGCTCGCCCTGCCCGTTGATGAGCACAGCCGCGTTGCGGTCGAAGCGGATCACGCTGCCATCTGCACGGCGAATATCCTTCGCGGTACGGACGACGACGGCCTTCATCACTTCGCCCTTTTTGACCTTGCCGCGCGGAATGGCTTCCTTGATGCTGACGACAATGATGTCGCCAACGGATGCGTATTTCCGCTTGGAGCCGCCGAGAACCTTGATGCACATCACGCGGCGCGCACCTGAATTGTCGGCAACGTCGAGGTTTGTCTCTTGCTGAATCATGACTTCATCTGCCTTACTGGAATGAAACCCTCAAGCCTTACAAAAAGGCTCAGGCTTCGTCCCTGAATACTTCCCATTTTTTCAGCTTCGAGATCGGACGGCATTCGCGGATCTTCACGATGTCACCAACCTTCACCGAGTTCGCATCGTCATGTGCGTGGTACTTCTTCGAGCTACGCACAATCTTTTTGAGCACGGGATCGGCGAAGCGACGCTCAACCTTCACCACGATCGTCTTGTCATTCTTGTCGCTGACCACGACGCCTTGCAAAATTCTCTTCGGCATAATCTGTCCTCAGCCTTTCGCCGTCACGTCAGCACGCTGGCGCTGAATGGTTTTGATGCGCGCGATGTCGCGGCGCACTTCCTTCATGCGCGATGTCTTTTCAAGCTGACCGCTGGCACCCTGAAAGCGCAGGTTGAACTGCTCCTTCTTCAGCTTCAGGAGATCATCCTGTAGCTGGTCCTGGGTCTTGTCTTTCACGTCGCTGGCCTTCATGGCCTTACCCTTTCGTAGATGCCGCGCTAAGCGGCTCATTCTTTAAGCGTGTTCGCCGGGACGAACAACAAATCGTGTCTTGATCGGCAGTTTTGCCGCACCAAGCAACAGAGCTTCCTGCGCGACTTTCATCGGCACACCGTCCACTTCAAACATGATGCGGCCCGGCTTAACGCGGGCTGCCCAGAATTCCGGCGAGCCCTTACCCTTACCCATTCGTACTTCTGTCGGCTTCTTCGACACCGGCACGTCCGGGAAAATACGGATCCATACACGGCCCGCACGCTTCATGTGACGTGTGATCGCGCGGCGAGCCGCCTCGATCTGACGCGCCGTGATGCGTTCAGGCTCCTGGGCCTTGAGACCGAAGGCCCCAAAGTCGAGGTTCGTGCCACCCTTGGCATTGCCATGGATGCGGCCCTTATGAGCCTTGCGGAACTTAGTGCGCTTCGGTTGCAACATGATCGAAACTCTTCTTTATCGCTCAATTCTAATCGGCGGATCGGAAACTTAACTCTTAAAGCTCAGTTCCGGTCTTCACGGCGGGGCGGACGACCGCCACCGCTATTGCCCTCGCCCGAACCAGCACCCTCAAGGGCACGACGTTCCGACGCCATCGGATCATGCTCAAGGATTTCGCCCTTGAAGATCCAAACCTTGATGCCGCATGTGCCATAGGCTGTCTTGGCTGTCGCCACACCATAGTCGATGTCGGCGCGCAGCGTGTGCAACGGCACACGGCCTTCACGGTACCATTCTGTGCGCGCGATTTCCGCGCCACCCAGACGACCCGCGCAGTTGATGCGGATACCACCGGCGCCCAGACGCATGGCCGACTGAACGGCACGCTTCATGGCGCGGCGGAACGCAACACGGCGTTCGAGCTGCTGGGCAATGTTCTCGGCGACAAGCGTCGCGTCGATTTCGGGCTTGCGCACTTCAACGATGTTGAGATGCACTTCCGACTTCGTGATCTTGCCGATGTCCTTGCGAAGCTTGTCGATGTCGGCGCCTTTTTTGCCGATGACGACACCCGGACGCGCTGTGTGAATGGTCACACGGCACTTCTTGTGGGGGCGCTCGATAACGATCTTCGAGATACCCGCCTGCTTGAGCTGCTCGGAGAGCTGCTCGCGGATTTTGATGTCTTCGTGCAGCAACTGACCATATTCATGACGGCCCGCGAACCAGCGCGAGTCCCATGTACGGTTGATGCCAAGACGCAGACCGATCGGATTGACTTTGTGACCCATCAGGCCTGCTCCTCGACTTGACGAACGACAATGGTGATCTGGCTGAACGGCTTTTCGATCCGGCCGACGCGGCCACGCGCACGGGCATGCCAACGCTTCATCACCAGGTTCTTGCCGACATAGGCCTCGGACACGATGAGATCATCGACATCCAGACTGTGATTGTTTTCAGCATTCGCAATCGCGCTCTGAAGAACCTTCTTCACATCGCGTGCGATACGCTTGTTGGAGAAAGTCAGATCGGCGAGCGCGCGCTCGGCCTTCTTGCCGCGAATAAGCTGCGCGACGAGATTGAGTTTCTGCGGGCTGATGCGGATCATCCGGCCGGTGGCCAATGCTTCGCTGTCAGGCAGTCTGCGCTTGTTTGCAGGTTGTCCCATGACTTAACCCTTCTTCGCTTTCTTGTCGGCGGCGTGGCCGAAGAACGTGCGCGTGGGCGCGAATTCGCCAAACTTGTGACCAACCATGTCCTCGTTCACGAGCACCGGAATGTGCTTCTTGCCGTTGTGCACGGCAAAGGTGATGCCGATGAACTGCGGCAGGATCGTGGAACGACGACTCCAGATCTTGACGACATCTTTACGGGTCGAGGCGCGAGCAGCTTCTGCCTTCTTGAGCAGGTAGCCATCCACAAACGGACCCTTTTTAACGGAACGTGCCATATCAGTTACCCTCAGCCCTTCTTCTTGTGACGGCTGCGCAAGATGTACTTATCGGTCGCCTTATTGGCGCGCGTCTTCTTGCCCTTTGTCGGCTTGCCCCAGGGTGTAACCGGATGACGGCCACCTGAAGTACGGCCTTCACCACCACCATGCGGATGGTCGACGGGGTTCATGGCGACGCCGCGAACCGAAGGACGCTTGCCGAGCCAGCGGTTACGACCGGCTTTGGCAAGTGTAATGTTCGAATGATCCGGGTTCGACACGGCGCCGATAGAGGCCATGCATTCGCCGCGCACCATGCGCTGCTCGCCCGACGAAAGACGGATGAGCGCATATCCCTGATCACGACCGACGAGCTGCACATAGGTGCCTGCCGAACGCGCGATCTGACCGCCCTTGCCGGGCTTCAATTCGACATTGTGGATGATCGTGCCGACAGGAATGGATGCAATCGGCATCGCATTACCGGGCTTCACGTCAACCTTCTTGCCCGAGATCACTGTGTCTCCGACAGCGAGGCGCTGCGGGGCAATGATGTAGGACAGTTCGCCGTCCGCATATTTGATGAGGGCGATGAACGATGTACGGTTCGGGTCGTACTCAAGGCGTTCGACAGTCGCCGGAACTTCAAGACGCGTGCGCTTGAAATCCACAAGGCGATAAGAACGCTTGTGACCACCACCACGATTGAAGGCTGTCACGCGTCCGTGGTTGTTACGACCACCAGACTTGCTGAGACCCTCAGTAAGTGTTTTGACCGGCTTGCCCTTATAGAGCGCCGACCGATCGACCAGCACAAGGCCGCGCTGGGCGGGGCTTGTCGGTTTATATTTTTTCAATGCCATCGGTGCAGCTTCTCTCTTAGAGACCAGTCGTCACGTCGATCGAGTAGCCCTCTTCGAGCGTCACGATCGCTTTTTTGAAGTCGGATTGCTTACCAGCGAGCCCACGGAACTTTTTGGTCTTACCCTTGCGCAAAAGCGTGTTCACGGCTTTGACCTTCACATCAAAGAGCTTTTCGACAGCTTCCTTGACTTCCGGCTTCGTCGCATCACGGGCCACTTTGAAAGTGACCTGATTGTTTTCAGAGGCCATCGTGGCTTTTTCGGTAATCACCGGCGAGACGATGACGTCGTAATAACGTTCGTTCATTTGAAACGCGCCTCCAGGCTCTCAACCGCAGCCTTGGTCAGCACAAGCTTCTCACGGCGCAGAATGTCGTACACGTTGATGCCCTGAACCGGCAGCACATCCACATTCGGGATATTGCGCGCGGCGAGCGCGAAGTTTTCGTTCACTTCGGCACCGTCGATGAAAAGAACCGACTTGAAACCGAGTTTCGCGAAAGTCTCTTTCAGAGCCTTCGTCTTGGGCGCGGCAACATTCGTGTCTTCGAGGACGACGAGCGTACCGGCTTTCACTTTCGACGACAGCGCGAGCTTCAGAGCAAGCGCACGGACCTTCTTGGGCAGTTCTATCGCATGGCTGCGAACGACCGGACCGAAAGCCTTGCCACCGCCACGAAACTGCGGGGCCTTGCGATCACCGTGACGGGCACCGCCGGAACCTTTCTGCTTCACGAACTTCTTGCCCGTGAGAGAGATTTCCGAACGGCCTTTCGTCTTGTGCGTACCGGCCTGACGCTTTGCGAGCTGGTAGCTCACCATGCGGTGCAGAATGTCGGAGCGCGGCTCCAGACCGAACACATCGTCAGAGAGATCGACGGTGCCGACTTTATCAGCGGCGAGAGTTGTCACATCAATCTTCATTACGCACCTTCCTTCTGAGCGTCAGCAGCTTCAGCCGGAGCGGCGGCGGCAACTTCACCAGCGCGACGGAACGCGCCCGGTGTCGGAACACCTTCAGGCAATTTGCTTTTCACGGCATCGCGCACGAGAACCCAGCCACCCTTGGAGCCGGGCACTGCGCCCTTCACCATGATGAGGCCACGTTCCACATCGGTGCGAACCACTTCGAGGTTCTGCGTCGTGACGCGCACGTCGCCCATGTGACCGGCCATCTTCTTACCTTTGAAGACCTTGCCCGGATCCTGGCGCTGACCTGTCGAACCATGGCTACGATGGCTGACGGACACGCCGTGTGTTGCGCGAAGACCACCAAAGTTGTGGCGCTTCATAACACCTGCAAAGCCCTTACCAATCGTGGTGCCCGACACGTCAACATACTGACCTGCAATGAAATGGTCCGCCGTAATTTCGACGCCCACATCGAGCATGTTGTCTTCGCTGACACGGAACTCGACGAGTTCGAGCTTCGGCTCGACCTCGGCCCGCGAGAACTGGCCACGCTGTGCGCGCGCTACGTTCTTCACTTTGGCAAGCCCCGTCCCGAGCTGCACGGCTGTGTAACCGTTCTTCTCAGGGGTGCGCTGGCTGACAACCTGAAGGTTGTCGAGCTTCAACACGGTAACCGGCACATGTCGCCCGTCATCCATGAACAGGCGGGTCATTCCGACCTTTTTGACTATCACTCCGGAACGCATGGTCCCATTCCTCATCTAATCGGCAATCAGATTTTCAGAAATTAAAAATCTGCTTTCAGAGCTTGATTTCGACATCCACACCGGCAGCAAGATCGAGCTTCATCAAAGCATCGACCGTCTGGGGCGTGGGATCCACGATGTCGAGCACACGCTTGTGTGTCCGAATTTCGAATTGCTCGCGGCTTTTCTTATCAATGTGCGGGCCACGAAGCACGGTGAACTTTTCAAGTCGCGTCGGCAGCGGGATAGGACCCAAAACCTGTGCGCCAGTACGCTTCGCCGTATTGACGATTTCGCGCGTTGAAACATCGAGCACACGGTGGTCGAAACCTTTTAACCGGATGCGGATTTTCTGCCTTTGCATAGTCATTCCTCGTGCCTAACGGCCGAAACAGTAAAAGGGGCGCAGATTGTTCCGCGCCCCGATGCGCTTAATTACTTCAGAACCTTTGACACGACACCGGCACCGACGGTGCGGCCGCCTTCACGG
>JAZJXO010000023.1:0-75642 GCA_040390855.1 Pseudomonadota bacterium | reverse complement strand
CTGCGCTTTGTGATGGCTCCGTGTGCCAGCCTGTTGCTCAACCCGCCCGAGAGGGTATATCTTGCCGTGGCTCTAATCCCCGTTGGGGGAAACTTCAGTGGCAGGTCAGGAGCGTTAGAATTCGATGCTTGAGTCAGAGCGCCATTGGACGAAACGACTTGGCGTCGTATTGGTGACTTTTAATAGTGCCGATGTCATTCAGAAATCAATATGGTCTGTACCTTCGTCCGTCGAAGTTGTTGTTGTCGATAATGCAAGCAGCGACGACACAGTCGCTAGAGTCCACGAGACAGGTGTTCGTTACATTTGCAATGAAGAAAATATTGGATTTGCCAGGGCATCAAATATCGGCGCTGCCGTGTTTAACCACGAATTTATTCTCTTTCTTAATCCAGATGCAGAGCTTTACCCAGATACACTTGAAACACTAATGGAGACGGCTATACACTTTTCCGATGCTGCTGCAATCGCTCCCAAGCTAGTTAACGTTGGCGACCGATTGCCCTGGCGGTTCTCGTCGGTCCTGCATCCGTATGTCGGACCAAGACGTCGCCCCATCGAACCGGAATCGACTTGTTGCTTGCCGCTCTTAACAGGTGCGGTGTTTTTATCTCGACGGGCGGCATTCGAAGCGGTCGGCGGGTTCGACGAGAACATCTTCCTCTATCATGAAGATGATGACCTTTGCGTTCGGCTGACGCGTGCTGGCTGGTCGTTAATTTACGAACCCAACACAGAGGCTTTTCATGCTTCGGGATGTTCGAGCAACCCATCTTTGAAACTGGTGCGCTTCAAGTCAGAACAGCGTCTTATTTCAAATGCTTACGTCTCAAAAAAATACGGCCTCGTCTTCAATGCCGGAAGAGAACTGCGCAGGACGCTCAAACGGCTATTGATTGCTGTTTTGCTCTTCGATTCGAAGCGCCGAAGCGCCGCGTTTGGTCGTCTTGACGCTCTGCGGATTCTCCGAAATCAGAAAACCGAAATTCTGAATGCAAGAGATTTTTCGGTTGGTATACGGAATGAATAGTGATTTATCAAAACCGGCCTATGGCAAAGATGGTCAACCACGTTCACCACTGAGTAGCTGTTATCTGCCGCGAACAATTTCGCGCCTTACCCTCTGCGTCCAGATCATATGATATCTCTTTACATATAAATTTGTGCTTGCAATAGAAGAACAATGAAACGTTGGATTATCGCAAAGTTTTTTGGCAATCCTGATCAGGCGCTGCCGCTGCTGCGTCGCCTCTTTGTCGAGAATGTGCGTCAGCACACGTTGGGCTACGTGGCGGCTTTTGCATGTATGGCGCTCGTCGCTGCGACCACAGGCGCCAGCGCTTGGATAATGAAAGACATAATCAATCGTATCTTCATCGAGAAAAATGAAGCTATGGTTTGGTTGATAGCTGGTGGCATTGCTATCATTTATACAGTGAAAGGGCTTTCGAGCTACGGTCAGGAAATCATTCTGACCCGGATCGGCAACAACATTATCGCGTCGCTGCAAAAGCGGATTTTCGATCATCTTCTCCGTCAGTCTATTGATTTTTATCATCGTTTCGGCGTTGGAGATCTCGCTACCCGAATGTCCTATAATGCCCAAGCGGCCCGCACCGTGATCGATCTTGTGGTGACGAGCCTCGGACGAGACTTGCTATCCGTTATCGCATTGACCGCGGTCATGGTGGCACAGGATCCGCTGATGTCTGCCTTAGTGCTTGTTATCATGCCCTGCGCTGTTTTAGGGGTTTCCTCGATCACTAAGCGAACCAAAACTGTGATGGCGGCAGAGTTACAGTCGCTTGCCAAGATTGTCACAACAGTGAGCGAGACTGCGACAGGTATCCGGCTTGTCAAGGCGTTTAATCTTGAAAACCGCATGCGTCGGATCATGGCCAGCGCAGTCAGGGACGTCGAAAAGCGTGCGAACAAGATCGCAATGTCAACCGCTCTGACAGGACCTTTGATGGAGTCGCTCGGCGGCTTCGCGGTTGCACTGGTAGTTCTTTACGGGGGCTGGAATGTGATCGAACGCGGAGCAAATGCAGGCGCTTTTTTCTCGTTTATTACCGCTCTGCTGATGGCTTATGAACCTGCCAAACGACTAGCTCGGCTGAACGTTCAATTCCATTCAAACATGGTTATCGTTGCGGGGCTTTATGATCTTCTTGATCAATCTGTCACAACAGCAGAATTACCTGATGCCGTTGATTTGAAGATTAGGGAAGGAAATGTACGTCTTGATCAGGTGGCCTTTGCCTATGGAAAGTCACGCGCTCTTTCAGGCTTCACGCTCGATGTAAAGCCTAGATCGGTCACGGCACTTGTTGGCCCATCGGGTGGCGGCAAGACAACGGTATTTGCCCTTATCGAGCGATTTTACGACCCTCAGGAAGGCACCATCACGATTGACGGACAAGATTTGCGCGATGTTACCTTCGAGTCTCTACGCAGCAATGTAGCGCTTGTTACTCAGGAGCCATTTCTTTTCAATGGGAGCGTTCGTGAAAATATTTCCTATGGAAAACCGAACGCCAGTGAAGAAGAGATTTTTGAAGCTGCGCGCAATGCGAACGCCCATGAGTTCATCATTGAATTACCCAACGGTTACGAAACGCCTGTTGGTGATGGTGGCAATCGGTTGTCCGGTGGTCAACGTCAACGGATCACCATTGCACGCGCTATGTTGAGAAATACGCCTATTCTGCTTCTTGATGAACCAACGTCGGCGCTGGATGCTCAGTCGGAGTCGAATGTTCAAGAAGCTCTGGATCGCCTTATGCGGGATCGCACAACCATCGTAATTGCACATCGCCTTTCGACTGTGCGCAATGCAAATATGATTTATGTGATGGAACACGGGAAGGTTCTTCAATCAGGCTCGCATAGAGATCTTATCGCTGAAGGCGGTCTTTATTCCCAGCTCTACGCACTTCAGTTCCGTGAGCCAATTGCGACCCCTCTGCTTGTTATGAACGCAGACTAATAAAGGTGTATCTGGGCTGCTGCCGGACACCACCAATCATCGAACGCACTCTTGCGATTAACTCGTCCGCATACAGACACATATGTAGCTTCTGATATGTATGGTAAATTTGGGAAGTTATTGCCCCACAAACGAGAGAAATGTTCACCTTATGCCATTGCCTGAAATTCCTGAGGGGATGCGACGCCCCTCCAGCTATCTCCCGGAGATGGAAGCTTGGCGCGGCTGGGCTATTCTGCTCGTCTTGCTGTCTCACTGGCAAGGTCTCTTGAACTTTCTGTCCCACGAAGGCTACGAATCCTCCCCGATCTGGGTGAAATGGATCGTCGCCGGCAATACAGGTGTGACACTGTTTTTCGTGCTGAGCGGATTTCTTCTGTGCACGCCTTTCATCAAGAATCTCCGCGGCGGCCCGCCTGTAGATTTATCCGCTTTCTATTTCGCCCGCATCCTGAGGATTATTCCGCTTTACTATGCTGTCGTGTGTTTTTCCTTGATCATTACCGGTAAGATGATCGCCCTTCGCGCCTTATTCTTTATCCCTCTCGGAATAGAGGTTTTTCCCTACAGCGCGCCATGGTGGTCCCTCTGCACGGAAGCGCAGTTCTACCTGCTGCTTCCACTCGTTATGCTGCTGTTGACAAACAGATGGGGACGACTGGCCCTTCTCGCGCTCCTTATCATTCTGATTGTTGTCCGATTTCAAAACCCCGGCTGGTCCGGCGACTATTCATATTTCGGACTTTCAATTCTCGGACGTTCGACCGCCTTTATTGCCGGAGGTCTTGTGTCATGGGCCTATCAAACGGAAGGGGGGCATCGTCTGCTCCGCAGCCGCACATTCGTGAATGCGACATTTTACTTGTCTGGTACTGCACTTTTGACACAACTGGCCTATTATGGCGGCGGACCGGCAAGGGCAATGAAGGTATTTCCCGCCCATTATGATCTGGAAGCGATCCTCTGGGCCTTGATCATTTTTTCGAGCCTAGGGCCTGTTGTCTTCAAAAATGTGTTTTCGAACAGGCTCAACATACATCTCGGAACAATTTCCTATTCACTCTATCTGGTTCACGTCCCGATTCAGTTTTACCTGCTTTATTCATTTCCAAACCTGTTGACCGATCCGAATGTCCCAGCATCGGGCAGGCATTCGCCTGAAATGGCAATACGGGTCGCAGTTAGCGCAGTACTATGCTGGCTAGTTGCCATGCTCACCTACCGCTACATTGAAATGCCATTTCTGAAACTCAAATCCCGTCTGCCGACCCGAAACACAAATCCGAACACCGTGAACCAAGCACCTACCTAATAAGGCGTGTCCCGCCAATCCGTTGATATGACCGGAGCGGTTTCTTCTGCCTCATCCTTGCGTCCATTCGTGTAATAATAGAGCGCAATGGATTTGCGAAAGACATCCGGCGGGCAAGTCATAGGCTTCGGATGCCCATGAAAGGATTTGGCCGTGGTTGAAAAGACCACGCACCGATTGGCAATCGGGGCAACCGATTTCGGCGGGCCCTTGATTTCGTGGTCCCACAGTTCCAGATCCCCGCCGTATTCGTTCGGCCAGTCCTTGTTGAGATAGAGCAACAGGTTCAGACGCCGCGACAGGGCGAAGTCGCGCTGGAACGTAAAATCAGTATGGACCTTGAGATAACCGCCTCTCCCGATCTGGTGAATGCCCGCCCCGCGCAGATTGGGGTCGGGAAGAAGACCGGGAATACCGCTCAGCTTGCTCAGGAACGTCAGAAAGTCACGGGAGTTAAATTCCCAGATCAACTGCCGGTAGCTCGGCGGCATACGAAGCACGTCCTGAATATTACGCTTGTCTTTCTGGACATATTCGCCACTTTTCTTGTCCATATGGGTGGCATTATTCCAGATGGGAAGTGACTGGTCGTAAGGATACTCTTCCAGCAACCGGTCAATCGTTGATTGCGGCAGAAAGTCATCAATAACAATATGAGGATAAGGTTGATTTGAATGATACTGTGCAGCCATGTCATTTGCGCGAGCGTGCAAGGCGGAATAATCAATCAGAAGGCCCGAAATATCCGGCCGCATACCAATGACAGATGATCGCCAAGGGAGAAATGCCCCGACTATTTTTTCGAGTTTTCGTTTATGAGCCATTTTTATCTTCCTGCCCGGAAACCACTTATCGTACTCATTCTAACATCAATTCTGCTTTGCCTAGTTTCTTCAAGCAACGATTTCGTGCTGTCAACTAGGCCAAATATCCTGCTGATACTGGCCGACGATCTCGGCAACAACGACATCGCCACCTGGGGCGACGGTAAGGCCCCTACTCCGGCGATGGACGCCTTGAGCGCTCAGGCCGTCCGCTTTCGCCGTTTCTATACCGACAGCACTTGCTCGCCCAGCCGGGCAGAGCTGCTAAGCGGTCGCCCGCCTGTCAGTATCGGTTTCCAGCCCAATGCTATCGGCTTGCCGACTGATCTGGACACACTGCCGAAAACGCTCCAGAAACTCGGATACAAAACCGCCCATATCGGCAAGTGGCATGTCGGCGAGGCACTGGAATATCGAGGAATTGATCCAGGCCATCAGGGTTTCGACTATTGGTTTGGCATGCTCAACCATTTCGTCCTGCGCGGCCCCGGCCCAAATGGTGAAATTCTGCAGCGCGAACCAACCTATATTGCCCCATGGCTTCAGGAAAACGGCGCTCCGCCGCAACAGCACCACGGATATCTGGACAATATCCTGACCGACAAGGCAATCAGCCTCATCAGCAAGGGCGGAGCTACCCCGTGGTTCATAAACCTCTGGCTTTTGTCACCCCACACGCCCTACCAGCCCGATCCCGCCTCTGCCCATCAGTTCCCCGATACACCACAGGGCAAATATATGGCCATGCTCAAAGGGCTGGATCATAACCTTGCCCGTCTGCTTGATGCCCTGCACAAAAGTGGTCAGGCCGCAAACACTATCGTGATTTTTGCCAGCGATAATGGTGGCATCAATCGGGTACGAGACAACAACTATCCACTCGTCGGAAAGAAAGCACAGTACACAGAGGGTGGAGTAAGAACGCCTTTTCTGCTGCTGTGGCCCGGACACTACGAGGACAGGGATATCCGCACCGTCACAAGCCTCATGGACATCTATCCGACACTTATATCGCTCGTCGGAGGAGAACAGCCAAAAGGCCTGACTGGTCGCAATCTGCAACCCCTGCTGAATGGTCATCCCATCAAAGCGCTAAAAGAACTTTACTGGGCATCAGACGTCGACACCCCAAAGATGAGTTATGCGGGACATTTGCTGCAGGAGAGGCGGTTTTTCTATGTTGATATGTTCGGGCAATTGGAGAGTAACCATTTGACCCCACCTATCAACGACCTGCGGTCGAAAGAGCAGCCAGTCAAGCCCTTCGACATCAAAACCGCCGACATGATGATTAAAAAATGGGAAAAAGAAGTACGCTTCGTTCCCCTGCAATGGATCCCTGCCAGCACTAAGTATCCCGCACACCTCACAGGACGGGATTTTCAGCGCGCGCCGCTTCTCAACGGTTATAGCATCGGCATGGAGCTTCGCGGCATGGCCCCGAGTAATGCCGTGCAGACCCTTCTTGCACAGAAAGGCGTCTGGGACATTCGGTTCCTTCCAGATAATCGGCTACAGGTTCAGTATGGCGTCACCCAATTCACCAGCAAACCCGTAACCCCGGCAAAAGGATGTAACAGTCTCGTTGTAACCGCATCGGTACAGCCAAGTTACCACTGGCCCTTCTTCTTAAAGGGCTATTCTCGTCTAATAATCTATTGGAATGGCCAAAGTGTACTGGACAGCACCGAACTGATCAAACGCCCGGATACGGAACGTCCGTTAGCAAACCCAACCTATATTGGCAGCCGACCGGATGGCACCCTGCCCTATCTGGGTGACCCCATCGCCCAGCCAACACTCATCAATAAGTTTCTGATCCCTTCGGAACAGGGATATGCACTGCCCGATCTGCTGTCCACGATGTGTCGTAAACTCTGACCTCCAAGCTTCATCAAGCGCGTGTGCCAAATGTTGAATTTGCTCAACTTGGCTCAGAACCAATTGAACAAAAAAACGGGCACCATTTCTGGTGCCCGTTGTTCATTTGAACAATAATATGAAGCGTCTGAGTTAGCGCTTCGAGAACTGGAAGCTGCGGCGGGCCTTGGCCTTGCCGTATTTTTTGCGTTCAACCACACGGCTGTCGCGTGTGAGGAAGCCGTCCTTCTTGAGGACGCCGCGCAGTTCGGGCTCAAAGTATGTGAGCGCGCGCGAGATGCCGTGACGGATGGCGCCGGCCTGGCCGGAGAGACCGCCACCAAGAACAGTCGCTGTGATGTCGAACTGCTTTTCACGAGCAGCGGCGACGAGCGGCTGGTTCAGGATCATGCGGAGAACGGGACGCGCAAAGTAGCGTTCCAGTTCGCGACCGTTGATCACGATCTTGCCGGAGCCGGGCTTCAGCCAAACGCGGGCGACCGCGTTCTTGCGCTTGCCGGTGGCATAGGCGCGACCGAACTTGTCGAGCTTCGGGAGACGGACTTCAGGAGCAGCAACAGTACCGGCAACGGCACCCTTCAGTCCTTCGAGCGAATGAATTTCGGACATCAGGCCACCTTCACATTCTTACGGTTTTGCGACGCGAAGTCGATCTTCTGGGGCTGCTGCGCTTCATGCGGGTGATCAGCACCGGCATAGATGTGCAGATTGGCCATCTGGCGACGCGCGAGCGGGCCACGGGCGATCATGCGCTTCACGGCAAGTTCGATAACGCGCTCGGGGAAACGGCCTTCAAGCAAGCGCTTGGGCGAAGTTTCCTTGATGCCGCCCGGATAACCGGTGTGACGGTAGTAGCGCTTGTCGTCGTATTTCTTGCCGGTGAAGGCCACTTTGCCTGCGTTGACAACGATCACGTTGTCACCATCGTCCATGTGGGGTGTAAAGGTCGGCTTGTGCTTGCCACGCAGACGGTTCGCAATGAACGACGCGAGGCGGCCGACGACGACGCCTTCGGCGTCAATCACGATCCACTTCTTTTCGATTTCGCTGGCTTTCGCGGAATAGGTTGTCATGCGAAAAGTCCCAATAAAGGTTCAAGGTCTAGAGTTGGCGCGTGTTTAAGCGAGGCCGTCGTTTGTGTCAACGGAAACCGGCAAAAAAGCCTGCGAATACGGCACTTTATCGAAGCGGTATCATTGTACCGCAAAAATCAGACAGGTTTCGAGGCTTTTCCGCCGGGCGTCAGTCGGCAAAGGCTCAAGACCATAGCCAGAAGCGCCAATCCGGTGGCGACGCCGAGCGCCCTATGGGAAGCATTCTCTCCCGAAAGATTGAAGATCATCGCCACAAGGGCCGCGCCGAGGGTCTGACCGGTAAGCCGCGCCGTTCCCAACATGCCGCTGGCCCCGCCCGACCGCTCCGGCGGCGCGGAGGACAGCATAGTCCGGTTATTGGGCGACTGGAAGAGGCCAAACCCCACACCCGCCATCAGCATCCGCCATGCAATGTCGAGGGATAACGGGTTGGCAGGCAGCAGCGCTAGCGAGACTAGGCCCGCAGCAAAGACCGCCATGCCGATGCCTCCAAGGAGACCGGAGGGATAGCGGTCGGCCAAACGCCCCGCCATAGGCGCAACGAAGACAAGCGCCAGAGGCCAGGGGGTCATCAAGAGGCCGGTCGCAACCTCGCTCCGGTGCAGCGCACCTTGAAAATAGAATGGCAGAGCAAGAAAGGCGAGCGACTGAGCACAGAAGGAACTGATCGAGGTCAAAATCGACAGCGCGAAAACCGGGATGCGCAGAAGATCAACCGGTAGCAATGGCGCGCTGCGATAAAGCTGGCGGCGCACCAGCACAATGCCGCTCGCTAAGGCGATAATAAAGCACAATACAGCCCAACCAATATTCGCAATCCCGTGGCCTAATTGCTCAACACCAATGACAAAGCCGCCAAGGGTGATGGCATTGACCAAAGCGCTGATCCAATCAAAGCGATGTCCGCCCAGCGATGTCATCGGCAAGGTACTCGCGATCAGAATAGAACCAATGCTGATCGGAACATTGATGGCAAAGAACCAATGCCACGACGTCACCGACAGTATCGCAGCTGCAAGGGTCGGGCCGGACGCGGAAGCGAAGGCGACTATAAGCGCGCTGGCCCCGATGCCGCGCCCCAGCGAGGCACGCGGATAAATGAAACGCACGAGCGCTGAATTGACACTCATAATGCAGGCAGCGCCGACACCCTGAACGACACGCGCAACAACCAATGTCGTAAGGCTGTCTGACAGCGCGCAGGCAAGAGAGGCGATGCCGAAGATGACAATACCGGCGCGATAAACCCGCGCATAGCCGATGATCTCGCCCAATGACGACAGCGGCAAAAGCAGGACCATAACAACCAACTGATAGGCATTCACAACCCAGATCGACTGAGCCGGTGTCGCGTGAAGTTCCCGCGCAATAGAGGGCAAGGCAATGTTTGCGACCGAACCATCGAGCACCGCCATCGTGATCGTGAGACCGATGGTGAGCATGGCCATGAAACGACGTGGGCCTGGCAAGCCATCCGGATGGATTGTGGTATCAGCCAATGAGGGCGCCTCTTGATCAATCTCTGGGGGGAATCGAATAGGTTGAAGTCACATGCGCGACGGGGCCATCAAGGCCGGGTTGAGTGATGAGCACTTCACCCACGGCAAGGCGCCTGCCAAGTTTCAGCAATTTGGCTTCCGCGAAAATCTCCGAAGGTCCAGGCTTGCGCAGGAAGTTGATGTTGAGGTTGGTTGTCACCGCCAACGCGACGGGGCCGATATGGCCGAGGATGACCGCATACATCGCATAGTCGGCAAGACCCATCATCGACGGCCCCGAGACGGTGCCGCCCGGACGCAGGTTCCGCTCTGTGACTGGCAGACGCAGAAGCGCCGACATGGGGCCGATTTCAAGGATCTCGGTCTGGCCGTCGCGGAGCTGCGGGAACACTTTGTCGAGAAATTCTGTGACTTCGACGGCGGTCATAATCGGGCTTGGCATCGTCTCTCCAGCAGCAAGGCACTTTGACTCTGTGGATTCGCGTTGCGCCTTTCATGGCAGGCTCCCCCTTAAGAGCCAATATAAAATTCCAAAAAAGACCCGAGACAGCCCTCTTGTAACGGCCCGGAACCGTTCTATATAACAAGAATGAACATTCATTCAGAGGCCCATGCGAACGATACGGCGAAGCGGCGGCTGATCTTTGAAGCAGCTCTGACACTCTTCAGCGAGCAGGGATTTCACGGCACGTCCATGGCCATGCTCGCCAAAACCGCCGGTCTGCCTGTTGGCACGATCTATCGCCATTTCGCGGGCAAGGACGAGTTGATCCATGCACTTTACAGCGAGTTGAAACGCGACCGGCTGATCGCCATGCTCGACGGACACAGCGACGGCATGAGCTTACGCGCTCGCTTCGATCTCTATTGGAACAATACCTACGACTATTGCCTCGCCCATCCGCGCGAATTCAAATTCGCCGAACAATATGCCTATTCGCCTTTCCTCAACGACAGTTCAAAAGCGATGCATACGGACATCGCCAAAGCGCTCGCCGCTTTTTTTGAAGAAGGTTATCGCAGCGGCACATTCAAAAGCCTTGCCCAGTACATTCTGTTACCCCTCATTTCCGGTCCGCTCAACGCGCTGCTGGCCCGCGCGGTTGCGGGCCTTCTCACTCTTTCCGAAACTGACCGGCAAAGCGTCATGGACGCCTGCTGGGATGCGATCAAAACCTGACCACCAACAGACGATCAACACACTTCAGGGAGACTTAAAATGCAATATCAGCAAATGGGCTCAACGGGCCTCTATGTTTCGCGCCTCTGCCTCGGCACCATGACCTTCGGTGGCAAAGGCACGCTCTTCGGCGCGATCGGCGGGCTCGATCAGAAAGAATCCGACGCCCTCGTCCACCGCTCGATTGATGTCGGCATCAACTTCATCGACACAGCAAATATCTATTCAGCGGGCGAATCCGAAGTTATCACTGGCAAGGCGCTAGGCAACAAACGCCACGATGTCGTTCTCGCCACCAAAGTGTTCGGCCGTATGGGCACAGGCGCCAACCAGGTCGGCATTTCGCGCGGCGCGATTATCGAGCAGGTCGAGGCAAGCCTTAAACGTCTCGGTACAGATTATATCGACCTTTATCAGTTTCACGGCTTTGACCACATCACACCCGTCGAAGAATCGCTGCGCGCGATGGATGATCTCGTGAAATCCGGTAAGGTGCGCTATATCGGCACGTCGAACTGGTCGGCATGGGAAATTATGAAAGGCATCGGCATTTCAGAACGTAACGGCCTTACCAAGTTTGCAACCTTGCAGGCTTATTATTCACTCGTAGGCCGCGACCTTGAACATGAAATCGTACCGCTGCTACAGGACCAGAATATCGGCTTAATGACATGGAGCCCGCTGGCGGGCGGTGTTCTGTCGGGCAAATTCTCGCGCAACTCACGCGCCAACGAAGGCCGCCGCACACAATTCAACTTTCCACCGGTCGATGTTGAACACGCTTATGATGTGATCGACGTATTACAGGGCATCGCCAAGAAACATGGCGTCACTGTCGCGCAGGTGGCTCTCGGCTGGCAGTTGCACAAGGACTATGTGACGACTGTGATTATCGGCGCGAAGAACGAAACGCAACTGAACGACAATATCGGTGCAGTTGACGTGAAGCTCACAGCGGACGACCTCGCAGCCATTGATGCGGCGAGCAAGCCTGCCGTCCAGTATCCGCATTGGATGAACGACCAGCGGGCCGACCGCAGCCCTGGCGGCGTGCGCGACTGGACGAGACTGGCGAAGTCGACGTTTTAACGTTATTGCGAGAAGCATAGCGACTTGGCAATCCATACGTTTGTACGTATGGATTGCTTCGCTGCGCTCGCTATGACGGACTATAAAATGACACTCACCTCCCCCCGCCTCATCCTGCGCCAATGGGGCGACGAAAACTTCGCACCTTTCTGGGCCATGGCGCAGGACAAGAAGGTGATGGAATTTCTACTACCGCTGCCAACGCGCAATGAGAGCGATGCCAATGCACTAAGCTTTCGCGATCATATTGAGACGCACGGGTTCGGTTTCTGGGTGATCGAAGTACCGGACGTTGCGCCTTTTATCGGCTTTGCCGGTCTTCTCAATGTAAGCGACACCAATCCGTTTTATCCCGCCGTCGAGATCGGCTGGCGGCTCGCGCGGCCATACTGGGGCAAGGGTTATGCAAGCGAGGCGGCGACAGCGGCGCTCACTTTCGGCTTCAACACATTGAGGCTCAACGAGATCATTGCCTTCACGGTATCTGCTAATTTACGTTCGCAGGCTGTGATGCAGCGCATCGGCATGACCCGTAATCCAGCGGATGATTTTGATCATCCGGGCGTACCGGACGGCTCGCCGCTGAAACAGCATGTGCTTTATCGCAAGTCACGGCTTGGATGAAAGTGTCTTGTGTGCCTATGATTGCGGAAAAGCAATCCTGGGAAACACGATGAGCAAAGCTGCCGAGCAACCATTGACCGATGAGGGCCTCGTGCTGCGAGACGACGCGGACGGCGTGACGACACTCACGCTCAATCGCGGGGCACAGCGGAATTGCCTGTCCATCGGGTTGATGACTGCTCTGAGCAACGCGCTCTCCGAAGTGGCGAGCGAAAAATCCGTGCGCGTGGTGATCATCGCGGCGAACGGACCTGCTTTCTGCTCCGGACACGATCTGAAAGAACTCACAAGCCATCGCGCCGATGCCGACAAGGGCCGTGCTTTTTTCGACACGACGATGCGTCTGTGCAGTGCGATTATGCAGCAGATTGTCAATCTGCCGAAACCCGTGATCGCACGCATACATGGTATTGCGACGGCGGCGGGTTGTCAGCTTGTGGCAAGCTGCGATCTCGCCATTGCCGCAGACGGCGCGAAATTCGCAACGCCCGGTGTCAATATCGGTTTGTTCTGCTCAACGCCGATGGTGGCGCTCTCGCGCAATGTCTCACGCAAACATGCGATGGAAATGTTGCTGACCGGCGAAATGATCAGCGCTGAACACGCCGCCGAAATAGGACTAATCAATCAGGTTGTTCCCGCCGACACGCTTGATACCACCACGCGCGGGCTTGCATTGAAGATAGCAGAGAAGTCGGCGCTGACAGTGAAGATCGGCAAGGAGGCATTTTACCATCAACTCGAAAAGCCGCTCAATGAGGCTTACGACTATGCAAGCGAGGTGATGGTGACAAACATGCTCGCACACGATGCGGAAGAAGGGATCGGCGCGTTCATTGAGAAGCGCCATCCTATCTGGGAAGATAAGTAAGGGGCCGTCAGGGAGGACAAATGAAACCACTGGAACATTTGCGCTATAGCCCCGAATTTCTCAAAGGCATTTTGAGTGATACTAAAACCATTGCGCTTGTCGGTGCGAGTGCCAACACGGCGCGCGACAGCTACGAGGTCATGCAATACCTGCAACATCGCGGCTATCGCGTGATCCCAGTGAACCCCGGATTGGCGGGCAAGAAGCTGCTAGGCGAAACGGTCTATGGAACGCTCGCCGACATTCCCGACAAAATTGATCTCGTCGATGTGTTCCGCAACTCCGCCGCTGCGGGGCCTGTTTGCGATGAAGCAATAGCTATCAGCGCAAAATATATCTGGATGCAACTCGGCGTCATCAACGAAGAAGGTGCCACACGCGCAGAAGCCAAGGGCCTCAAGGTTGTGATGAACCGCTGTCCGAAAATTGAAATCCCCCAACTCTTTCACTAAAGGTCAAAAATGTCCGACTTTAAATTTGATACGCTTGCCGTTCACGCAGGCGCAAAGCCCGACCCCGCGACCGGCGCACGCACAACGCCTATCTATCAAACAACATCATTTGTCTTTGACGATGTGGAACACGCGGCCTCGCTCTTCGGCTTGCAGGCCTTCGGCAATATCTATACACGCATCACGAACCCGACGACCGCTGTGCTGGAAGAACGTGTGGCGGCGCTTGAAGGCGGCGTCGCGGCGCTCGCGGTCGCATCTGGTCATGCGGCGCAGATGCTGGCTTTCCACACACTGATGATGCCAGGTGATCGCTTCGTTGCAGCGACACAACTTTACGGTGGGTCCATCACGCAGTTCGGCCATTCGTTCCAAAAATTCGACTGGCATGTCGATTGGGCCGATGCGACGGATGCGGCCAATATCCAGAAGGCCATCGGCCCGAAAACAAAAGCCGTCTTCATTGAAAGCATGGCGAACCCAAGCGGGCGCATTATCGACATTGCGGCGATAGCAGCGGTCGCACACGAAGCAGGCATTCCGCTCATCGTGGATAACACACTTGCCTCGCCTTATCTCATTCGTCCGATTGAACATGGCGCCGATATTGTTGTGCATTCGGCGACAAAGTTCCTCGGTGGTCACGGCAATTCGATGGGCGGCATCATTGTGGATGCAGGCAAGTTCGACTGGTCGAAAGGCGGTAAGTTTCCCACCCTGACCGAACCCACGCCGTCCTATCACGGCTTGAAGATTTACGAGACCTTCGGCACGATCTCCTTTGCCATCGCCTGCCGCGTTCTGGGACTGCGCGATCTCGGCGCGGCGATTTCACCCTTTAATGCCTTTATGATTATCACCGGAATTGAGACATTGCATCTGAGGATGCAGCGTCATTCGGACAGTGCGCTGAAAGTGGCGAAACATCTGAAGGCGCATCCGAAAGTAACGTGGGTGTCTTATGCGGGGCTTCACGATGATGCGAGCCACAAGCTGCAACAGAAATATGCGCCCAAAGGCTCCGGCGCGATCATGACTTTCGGCATCAAAGGCGGATATGACGCAGGCGTCAAACTCGTGAATGGCATCGAGCTTCTGAGCCACCTCGCCAATATCGGCGACACGCGGAGCCTGATCATTCATCCTGCCTCGACGACACATCGTCAGTTGACAGACGAACAAAAAATATCAGCGGGAGCCGGTCCGGATGTGGTGCGACTGTCCATCGGCCTGGAGGATGCCGACGACATTATCAAAGCGCTGAATAAGGGGCTGGCGGGAGTGTGAAAGGCTTAAGGATTGAGCCGCCGTGCATGGATCAACGCAATCGTGAAGACGATGAGCGCACCGGCCTGATGCGCGGCACCTAAGAAAATCGGGACAACCCAGAGCAAAGCCCAGATGCCTAGAATAACTTGGGCCAGCACCGCGAGCAAAAGCCAACCAGCACTTTGGCGGGCGAGTACGCTGCCCGATGCACGGACGGACGCCCAGTGCCACAGGACAAGGCCCGTGACGAGGTAAGCCACCATGCGGTGATCAAATTGCACGGTCAGCATGTTCTCGAAGAAATTGCGCCACCAGACGTCATGGTCCATGAGGCCTTCGGGGATGAAGGCACCGTCGATGAGCGGCCATGTGTTGTAGATGTAACCGGCCTTGAGGCCTGCAACAAAAGCACCGAGCATCATCTGCATGAAGATGAGCGGCACGATCCAGAGCGCGGCTTTGCGCAATGACGGATTGACCACGATGACCGGTGCGGCACGCCAGAGCGCCAGCGCCACCCACATCATATAAGCGTAAATGAGCGTTGCCAGACCGAGATGGGCGGCAAGACGATACTGGCTGACATCGACACGATGTGTGAGGCCACTTTTCACCATCCACCAGCCAAGCGCCCCCTGCACAACGCCGAGCGTAAACATGACAAGAAGATGCGGTGTCATGGATTTGGCGATGCGGCCACGCGCGAGGAACCAGAGAAAGGGCACGAGAAAGGCAAAGCCGATGAAGCGACCGAGAAAGCGATGTGCCCATTCCCACCAGAAAATGTTTTTGAACTCCCCAAGCGTCATGCCCTTATTGACGAATTCATATTGGGGGATCTGTTTGTATCCATCGAAAGCAGCGTTCCATGCCTCGTCGCTCATAGGCGGAAGCACACCCGCGACGGGCTTCCATTCAGTGATGGAGAGACCGGATTCCGTGAGCCGCGTCAGCCCGCCGACCACGACCATGAGAAAGACCAGCGCCGAAACGGCAAAGAGCCAGAGGGCGATCTGGCGGTTGACGGGAGCGGAAGTTTGGAGCTTTTCTTGGGTCATGGACGAAAGTGATAGCCTAATTCACGGGGAAATAACCAGCGACAGACTGCCGCCCCGCCCGCTTTCAGAGGCTCAAATGCGACTGGGCGCTATCCGGCATTTTCCTGTAAACTGTCCCCACGGTCTGAAGCTCACTTTGAAATTCAACAATGAGAAGAATTTTGCAAGATGACCACAACCTATGTCGAAGCATGGCGAAAGAACGATCCACAACTGGAAGCAGACGCGATGCGTGCCTGGTCAACGGCAGGTATTCTGCCGAAAAGCGACGGACCTGAAATCCGCGTGAAGCAACTGGCACTGGTCGCCTATGTGGACGGCAATCTGGCCGGACTATCAACCCTGAATGTCCGGCGCTACGAACCCCTCAAACAGCAATTCGCCTTCATGCGCGGATTTGTTATGCCTGAATTCCGTATGCATGAAGTCGGTCGTGACATGATGGCTGAAACGCTGAAAATGATCGAGCAATGGGCCTTTGAACATCAAGACGAACAGATAGCCGGAATGATGGCTGTCGTTCAGATTCCCGGCGTCGGCAAAGAACCGACAGGCTGGAAAATAAAGGCCACACTGATCAGCTATGTAAATGGCAACCAGCAACTCCGGCTCAAATGGTTTGATCATTTCCGTGTTCCACCCAATATGACCGACTTCTAAAGGGATAATTATTCAAGCTGCGAAGCGTGGCGCTAAAACGATGCGAAAAACGCAGGGGCGGCGGACAAATGGTTTTACGGGTTACACGCAGAAAAAAGGCAAATCATCCGACGCTGATTTGCTCATTTTGAAGTACCGGCTAATCTGATTACCCGCTAAATGAATTATAATAATTCGTCCGTCAGCACTGGAAAATTTGCGGGGTAATGTGGCGATCACTTTTATACCGGCCTGGAAGAAAAACGATCCGAAACTCGAACAAGACGCCATCGACCTCTGGACACAGCAAAACGCACTCCCTCCTGATACGAACCCGCAAACGCGTGCAAAATTGCTGGCCATCGTCGCCTATGAAGGCACGGCGGTCGCCGCTGTCTCCACACTCGATATCCGGTATTTCGAACAGCTCCGGCAGAAATTCGCCTTCATCCGCCTCCTCGTCGCGCCTTCAAACCGAATGCAGAAAATGAGCACGGATATGATGCGCCAGACGCGGGCCGTCATCGAAGCCTATGCGCTGGAACATCCCGAAGAACAGATTGCCGGTATGGGTGCTGTATTCCGGAACAAAGGCGTGGGCCGCTCCCCCGTCGGTGTTGGCGGGCGCACAGTGCTGGTCGGCTATACCAAGAGCGGTTATCAACTCCGCATAGCCTGGTTCGATCATTTTCAGGTACCTGCGGTTGGCGAATAGGTCGCGCTACGTAGGCTTTGCCAGCGGTGGGCCGAAGGCCTAAAAAGGCGCATCAACCGGAGAGACCTATGCCACATCTTTCATTGAGCATCCGCAAGCTGATCGGCACGCTGTTCCTGCTGACCTTCCTCTTTTTCTATTCGATGTTGATTATGACTATCGCGGTGAGCGGCCACTTGCCGGAAAATGGCGGTGTGCAGTTCCTCTTCTATCTTGTCACGGGCACAGTCTGGGCGCTGCCCTTCCGCTGGGTGATGATCTGGATGCTGCGTCCTGATCCGGCCAACCCTGAATAAACGAGAACAAAAAAAGGCCCGGTCAGTAACCGGGCCTTTTTTGATGCTCTCGCGAGGTCCTTAAAAGAATGAACCCGTCTGCGTCTTGTTGAGAAAGAGAACAGCGACAAGGAGAAGGGCGATCGGCATCAGCGCCGAAGATGTGAAATACTCGATAAAGGCCATTAGACTTGCTCCAAGACAGATGCCTGAGCGCCATAATTGCCTCAAGCTTTCGCTAGAATTATAAAGCCGACATGCCCGTCTGACGACAAAAACACGCCGGCCCCCCATAAATGGTCGGAGCGGCCGGATTCGAACCGACGACCCCTTGTCCCCCAGACAAGTGCGCTACCGGGCTGCGCTACGCTCCGACAAAACCGGATGAAAGAGAGCGGGAACCGCCCCTTCAGAGGCGCGGAATATAGACGCGGGTTTCGTCTGCGGCAACGCCCGAATGACCATATTTCCGCGGCTTTTTTGCAGATAATCGACCGATAGGCAAATGATATGAGGATGACGCCTGTTTGCGCGCGTTACTCCTCCTCCACCACATCTTCCCAAAGACTTTCGTCTATTTCTTCTTTTAAAGTCTCAAGGTCTTCAAGCAGCACTTGAAGTGCCCCGCGGACATGGGCAGGCAAGGCACTGTCGGTGGGTGCTTCTTCGTGCTCGCTGCGGCGCACCGCTTCGCGTGCAAGCTCGGCTAGAGACGAATCAACCGTGCCCTTGCCGGTTTCGGAAACGAACTTAACGCCCTGCTCACGAAAGACTTTTTGCACCCCCTTGATCGTGTAGCCGTCGTTGTACAAAAGCGCGCGTACACCACGAAGCAGATCGACATCTTCTGGACGATAATAGCGACGACCGCCCCCGCGTTTCAGCGGGCGGATGTGGCTGAACTTGCTTTCCCAGAACCGCAGAACATGCTGCGGCACATCGAGATCCGTCGCGACTTCACTAATAGTCCGAAAGGCATCAGGTGATTTTTGTATAGACAATCCATGTCCTTGGCTCCGCTCTTCCACCCGGTTTCTCAACCATGATGCCATCGCGGGTTCTCCGGTCTCTACTCGGCTGCCGCCGCTTTACCACTCAGAGCCGTATTGATCAGCTCCTTGAGGACATGGCTGGGCCTGAACACAAGTACGCGACGCGGCTTGATGGGTACTTCTTCTCCGGTCTTCGGATTGCGTCCCATGCGGCCACCCTTCTGACGGACAGAAAACGAACCGAAAGACGACAATTTCACGGTATCGCCCTTGGACAAGCTCTCGCCAATCTCAAGCAAAACCGACTCGACTAATTCTGCCGACTCGTTGCGCGACAGACCGACTTCCTGATAGACGGCCTCGCTCAAATGAGCCCGCGTTATGGTATCCCCCATAGCATTCCCTCCATGTGCAACCTGAGCCTAGGGCGGAGCAATTAATCCGTCAATATCAATAGGATGCACGAGACTTCTAAAGTGTAAACTGGTTTTACGCCACAACAAGACCTAGGGAGCGCCTACCAGCGCACCATCACCGAACCCCAGGTGAACCCGCCGCCCATCGCCTCAAGCAGAACGAGGTTTCCGCGCTTTACACGCCCGTCACGCACCGCGCCGTCAAGCGCCAGAGGCACCGAGGCGGCAGACGTATTGCCATGCTCACCGACCGTGATGACCACCTTTTCAGGAGGCAGACCGATACGCTTGGCCGTACCGTCAAGAATACGCTTGTTGGCCTGATGGGGCACGAACCAGTCGACATCATCGGCGGTCAAGCCCGTCGCTGCGAGTGATTCCTTGATCGTGTCGGCAATATTTACCACCGCATGACGGAATACCTCGCGGCCTTCCATGCGGACATGGCCGGTCGTACCGGTCGAAGACGGACCGCCATCGACATAGAGTTTGTCGCGATAACGCCCGTCGGAATGAAGATGCGCCGTGAGAATGCCGCGATCAGCATTCGTCCCCTCGCCCGCCATTGCCTGCACAATAACCGCACCAGCGCCATCTCCGAAGAGGACGCAGGTGGTTCGATCAGTCCAGTCAAGCAGACGAGAAAATGTTTCGGCACCGATAACGAGAACGGTTTTCGCCTGCCCGCAGCGGATGAACGTGTCGGCAATAGTGAGCGCATAGACGAAGCCGGAGCAAACGGCCTGCACGTCGAAGGCCGCGCCGTGATGAAGACCAAGCTCTGCCTGCACCGTGACAGCGGTTGCGGGAAACGTGTTGTCCGGCGTGGTTGTCGCCAAGATAATCGTGTCGATCTCCTGCACGTCGATGCCCGCATGGGCAATAGCGGCACGCGCGGCGTGGAGCGCGAGATCGGAGGTCATTTCATTGTCAGCGGCGATGTGGCGCGCATGAATGCCGGTGCGCTCGACAATCCATTCGTCGGTCGTTTCGACCATGGTTGTCATTTCCCGATTGGTCACACGGCGCTCCGGTAAATAACTGCCGACACCGGTGATTACGCTACGAATAATACTCACGATAAAGCATCCTCAGATTCGTCTGATATTGATTGGGCAGCAGGCTGACTACTGACAGGCTTCAACCCGTCAAGCTGTCCGAGATCAGCCATAATTTTTTGAACGAGATCGGCGGCGGCCAGATCGACAGCAACATCGATGGCATAGGCATAACCCTCAGGGTCCATGCTGCCGTGACTTTTGACGACGAGGCCGTTCAGGCCCAGAAACACAGCACCGTTTGACGTTCGCGGATCGAGTTTGCGGCTCAATGCTTTGAACGCACCCATCGCCAGCAGATAACCGAGTTTTGAGAGAAGGGAGCTGTTGAGCGCATTACGAAGGAACTCAACGATGAGACGCACCGTGCCCTCGGCTGTCTTGAGTGCGATATTGCCTGTATAGCCATCTGTCACAACAACGTCGGTTGTACCTTTGGAAATGTCATCACCTTCGACGAAACCGTGAAAGGCCATAGGCAGGTTGGCGCTACGCAAAATCTGCGCGGCTTCTTTGACCTGCTCGGTGCCTTTGACTTCTTCCTGACCGATGTTGAGAAGACCGACTGTCGGACGCTCAATGCCGAAAAGAATACGCGCGAAGGCCTCGCCCATGACGGCGAATTGCACAAGCTGGAACGCATCCGGTCCGATGGTCGCCCCAAGATCAAGTACGACACTTTCGCCACGCGCGGTCGGCCACAAGGCAGCAAGCGCCGGACGCTCCACATTGGGCATAGTCTTGAGAATAACTTTGGCCATCGCCATCAAGGCGCCGGTATTGCCCGCTGATAACGCGACCTGCGCACGACCCTGCTTCACGGCATCAATCGCCTGCCACATGCTGGAGGTTTTGCGGCCACGACGAAGCGCCTGGCTCGGCAACTCGTCCATCGAAATAGAAACATCAGTGTGAACGATCTCGCTGACGGCTGCCACACGCGGAAACTTGTCGAGGACGGGACGCATAACGGCTTCGTCGCCGAAGATCACAAAACGCACACCGGGATGACGTAAAGCAGCAATGTCCGCCCCGCCGATTGTGGTCGCTGGACCGTGATCGCCCCCCATCCCGTCCAGCGCTATGGTCAACACCCCTGTCGTCACATCGGCCTCACTTCCAAGTCCCAACCCGCCGGTCACAGCATATCTGCCGCGTCCGCCCCGCGCCCCGAAGATAGCGGGTTGCACGAAGGAGACAACTCAAACGTGAACCCGTAAAGGCTTGCAACATCAATCTTTTTTCTTGAGTTTTTCGAGGACATCAAATGGATTCGGCCGGATTTCAGCCGCTTCCGCAGGGACATCCTCCGCCGGAACAAAAACCGCGCCGGACTTTTTGGGGTAAGGGTCAAGCGACATTGCCAGTTCTTCGGACAACGCTTCACCCAGATCAATGCGACCGTTTTCGATGGGCTCCGGCGGGTCTTCGTTCTGAACGTCAACGACGATCTCGGCCTTGGCAGTCGCAGCCATGTCACGTGCTATCATGCCGGACGGCAAAAAATGGAGTGTCACGTTCTGGCTGATTTTCGCATCTATCGGTTCGAGCGTCGCTATGCAGGCCTGCACCACATCCGCTTCAAACTTGCACTCGGCTATGAGCCCGTGACGACGCCACGGTTTGATGTTGGCCTCGCCCTTGAAACTGTTGAGCGCCAGAAGATCAAACCGCAGGGCTAGTGCAGCGCGCTCACTCTCGCTGACGTCAAAGCGGATGACGGTTCCGTTCGGCGGAATATCGTCGACGACGATGATTTTGCTGAATTCGGGGGTCATCGGACGGGTGCCTTCTCAAAGACCGGAATCTTGCCTTGCAACAAGGTCCTCAGATCGACCGAGGAGAGTTCCGCGTCCACACGCCGCACATAGGCAACCATGGCGGCGAGCACCTCAGGAGCAATTTCAGTGCCCGCAAAGACATTCCGCTCCAGGGCGGCGGCGAGAGCCCCGTCACCATCGAACGAATCGAGCCCTTCGTCATAGGCTCCGACGCGACCATAAAAGGCTTCGGCCATCGTCTTGATCTCCTTGCCAACCTTCAGATCACTGATACCGATTTCGCGCAGCGTCTGATCCATGTCGTCAAACAGGATGTCAAAGACCTTCTGGCCCAAAGCCTGTGATTGTTCCGCCTCATGGTCGGCCACCTTGCGCAGACGACGCAGCACCAAAAAGGCGTGCAAAGCCACCATTTCGAAGCGCCCCTCAATCGTGTCGGCCACGCCGCCGTTGAGATAATGGGCAGGCAAGCGGGCTTGCGAGACCAGCGCGGCATAGATAGCGTAGGCTTCCTGCTCCTGCTCACTCCGGCCGAATATCTTTTTCCACAACATGCCGCATCTCCATCTTGCCCGACAGGTTTACCGTTCAGACAACCGGTCAGGCCTCATCCCGAAAATTCCGGCTCGTTATCGCATACCGGCCCTTAAGAAGCCGATTGAATTTAACGACCGGCAAGAGTAGGTCAACGTCTGTACTTTTTGGGTCTCAGAAGGGTCCGCGAATATGACTTCCAAAAGCCTGCGGCGTCGTGCCGGTCTTGTAACCGCTTTCGCCTTTCTCGCCGTTTCAAGCCCTATCATTTCGGCCTGCAACATTATCGAGCCAGTCAAAGCCAATCGCGGCTACATCATTGACGAAGAACAACTCAAAAAGCTGCATCCCGGTCAGACAACATTGGCGCAGGTCGGCGAATATATGGGCTCGCCTTCGACCATTTCGACAGATGACGGCGTGGCTTGGTATTATATCAGCTCCAAAACCGAAACATTCCTCTTTTTGAAACCTGAAGAAACGGAACGCACCGTAGTCGCAGTCTATTTCGACAAAACAAAAGTCGTTCAGGAAGTTCTCTATTACGGGTTGCAGGATGGAGAAGTCGTAAACCTCGTGACACGCACGACACCGACGCGGGGTAAGGAAGTCACCATTCTCGGTCAGCTCTTCGGCAATCTCGGTCGCTTCAACAAAGACAGCGAGACGTCTAAATCAACGGCACCGAAACCCGGCGGTCATTAATCGCAGGTTGAAGTTTCAATCAAAAGAAAAGGCCCCGTAAATCTGCGGGGCCTTTTTTATCGGGTGAAGCGTCTCTTACGCAGAATGCGCGAGAACAGCGAGAAGGAGAAGTGCCACGATGTTTGTGATCTTAATCATCGGATTTACGGCTGGACCGGCAGTGTCCTTGTAAGGATCACCCACCGTGTCGCCGGTCACCGCAGCCTTGTGAGCTTCCGAGCCCTTGCCGCCATGATGTCCGTCTTCGATATACTTCTTGGCATTGTCCCAAGCGCCGCCGCCCGATGTCATCGAGATAGCAACGAAGAGACCTGTCACGATCACGCCAAGAAGCATCGCGCCCACTGCCGAGAAGGCCGCCGACTTGTCTGCAATCGCGAGAATGGCGAAGTAGAGTACGATGGGCGAGAGCACCGGCAGAAGCGACGGGATGATCATTTCCTTGATCGCCGCTTTGGTGAGCATGTCTACCGCACGGGCATAATCGGGCTTCGACGTGCCCGCCATGATTCCGGGATCAGCCTTGAACTGACGACGCACTTCAACCACCACGGCACCCGCCGCACGGCCCACCGCCGTCATGCCCATCGCACCGAAGAGATAGGGCAACAGACCGCCGAGAAAGAGTCCCACCACCACATAAGGGTTGGAGAGCGAGAAGTCCGGCACGACGCCTGCGAAGTAGGGATAAATTTCCGGCGAGGCCGAAAAGAAGTTCAGGTCCTGCGTATAGGCAGCAAAGAGCACCAATGCACCGAGACCAGCAGAACCGATCGCGTAACCTTTAGTGACGGCCTTTGTCGTGTTGCCGACAGCATCGAGCGCGTCGGTTGTCTTGCGAACGTCATCCGGCAGCTTTGCCATTTCGGCGATACCGCCCGCATTGTCCGTGACCGGGCCGAATGCGTCGAGCGCCACAACCATGCCTGCAAGAGCCAGCATTGTGGAGACCGCAATCGCGATACCGAAGAGACCAGCGAGACTGTAAGTGACGAGAATGCCGACCACGATGATCAGCGCAGGCAGAGCCGTTGCTTCCATCGAAATCGCCAGACCCTGAATGACGTTGGTGCCGTGACCGGTCACTGACGCCTGAGCAATACTCTTCACAGGACGGAAGTTGACGCCCGTATAGTACTCCGTGACCCAGATGATGAGGCCGGTGATTACGAGGCCCGACACACCGCAGAGATAGAGATCCCAGCCGGTGAAGGTCTTGAGGCCGACCGTGAACATACTGTTGAAACCGACAACATGGTCCGTGACAAAGTAGATCGCCACCAACGACAGAATGGACGAAGCCACAAAGCCTTTATAGAGCGCGTTCATAATGTTGTTGCTCTTGCCGAGACGGACGAAGAACACACCAATGATCGAGGTGATGATACAGACGCCGCCGATGGCCAGCGGATAGGTCATCAGGTTCACGATGTCCGTGCCGACGAAGAAGATCGAAGCGAGAACCATCGTAGCAACGAGCGTCACAGCATAGGTCTCGAACAAGTCCGCCGCCATTCCGGCGCAGTCACCCACATTATCGCCGACATTGTCGGCAATGGTTGCCGGATTGCGCGGATCATCTTCAGGGATTCCCGCTTCTACCTTGCCGACAAGATCGCCGCCGACATCCGCACCCTTGGTGAAGATACCGCCGCCGAGACGGGCGAAAATCGAGATGAGCGAAGCACCGAAGCCGAGCGCGACGAGCGCGTCGATCACTTCACGCGAATTGGCCGCGTAGCCGAGATAGCCGGTGAGGATGCCAAAATAAACCGCGACCGAGAGAAGCGCGAGACCCGCCACCAACATGCCGGTGACTGTGCCCGCACGGAACGCGAGCGAGAGACCCGCCGCGAGGCTGACAGAGGAGGCCTGCGTGGTGCGGACGTTCGCACGCACTGACACAAGCATACCGATGTAACCGGCCGCGCCCGAAAGCGACGAACCGATCAGAAAGCCGACACCGACTTTGACGCCGAGCAAATATGAAATCAGAACGAAAATAACAATGCCGACCGCACCGATCGTCATGTACTGACGCGCAAGATAAGCACCGGCCCCTTCCTGAATGGCCGCCGCAATTTCCTGCATACGGGCATTGCCCGCATCAGCCGCCAGAACGGATCGTCCGGCCAAAAGTCCGTAAAGAATGGCAAGACCACCGCACCCGATGATCGCCCACAATGTCGTAGTCATAGCAATGTCCCTATTTTTATGCGGGAACACGAACCATACCGACAACTCCGGAACGGTCCTTCCCCTCCCATACGAAGCAATATTGAGTGGAACGATGCCAAATGCGGATGAGGAAAGCAACCGACCCTGTCGGGCCGTCGCATAATGTCAAAATCGAACGAAACAAAAGGCTCGGTTAATACGACACGAGGCCATGTTCAAACATGCCTAAAGCCCGTTTGTTTGAAGGATAAAGCAACGCCGCCCGCGTCAAACGCATTGATACCTTCAGCTTTGGGGACAAGTTTGCCAATACGTGTTGTGCGGGTATTCGATTGGCGCGCGGCCGAATCAATTGCCGACGCTACGTCAGGTGATGCAGCAAACAAAAGTTCGTAATCGTCACCGCCTGTCATCACCGTTTCAATCAGTTCCGGCATATGACTGAGACAGGCCTGTGCCGCCGACGAAAGCGGCAGGGCTGATGCATCAATACGGGCCCCGACACCGGACTCCTCGCAAAGATGCGTGAGGTCAGCCATTAAGCCGTCGGACACATCCAGAGACGCATGAGCGAGACCGGCGAGGCGCTGACCGAAGGTAACGCGGGGTTCGGGCACACGATAGCGCGCAAGAAGGTCCGGCGAAGGATCGAGCTTGCCCAATGCAACAAGGAGACCGAGCGCCCCGTCACCAATCGTGCCCGTAACCCAGATATCATCCCCCGCCAGCGCGCCCGTGCGGCGAAGCATACCGCCATGCTTCACTTCCCCGATGGCGGTGAGCGTGAAGGACAAGGGACCGGGCGTTGAGACTGTGTCACCGCCCCAGAGCGACAGACCGAAAAGAGATTGATCCGCACCGAGGCCACGTGCGAAGGAAGCGATCCAGTCTTCAGGTGTGGCGGCAGTCCATGCGGTCGTAAGGAGATACCCGCGCGGTGTAGCGCCCTTGGCGGCGAGATCGGAGAGATTCACACGTAGGAGCTTGCGTGCGACATCTTCAGCGGGATCCGTCGGGAGGAAGTGCACGCCTTCAACAATCGCATCGACAGTGAGGACAAGCGCGTGACCTACTGTCGGCGTGTAGCTCGCCGCATCATCGCCGAGACCATAGGCACCAGAGGCACCCGACGCGAGTGGCGCGAAATATTTTGCGATCAGGGAAAACTCGTCCGGACGCGGCATGATCCCCGCCCCTGCCCATCAGGCCTTGCGAACGGTCGCGCTGAGGCGATCCAGCACCGCATTGACGACGCCTGGCTCATCGCCTTCGAAAAAGGCATTGGCGACATCGACATATTCATTGATGACGACTTTGACCGGAATCTCCTTGCAGCGTCGAAGCTCATAGACACCGGCGCGCAACACCGCACGCATGGTGCTGTCAATGCGGGCGAGCGACCAGCCTTTGGCGAGGGCTCCATTGATCGACTGGTCAATGTCGCGTTGCTCGCGCACAACACCGCGGATTACATCTTCGAAATGAGCTTCGTCGGCTTCTGGAAATGTCTCGCCTTCGATCTCTTTGCCGAAACGATGGTTGACGAACTCTTCGACAATATCATCAAGCTCCGTACCGACCATGTCCATCTGATAAAGTGCCTGAACGGCACCGAGACGTGCGGAGGAGCGCGCACTCAAATTAGGCGAATCTGCCGACGGTGCAGAGGACATATATCAATCAACTTTCCAAGGAGCAGATCAGGCACCAAGCTGGCGCTTGAGGTCTATCATATCAATGCAAGCATTGGCGGCGCCACCGCCTTTATTTTTTTCGTCCACCTTGGCCCGGGCCCATGCCTGAACGCCGTTTTCAACCGTCTGGATGCCGTTACCGAGCGCCAGAGAACGACTGACTGCAAGGTCCATCAGGGCTCTAGCGCTCTCATTTGACACTATATCATAGTGCGTCGTCTCGCCGCGAATAACGCAGCCCAGCGCTACAAAACCATCAAACTTCTTGATCTGGCCACCATGCGCCATCGCATCGAGTGCGAATTTCACAGCTGCCGGTATTTCCAACACACCCGGAACCGACACGCGCATATAGGTCGCACCGCGAGCCTCGATGGCAGCAATAGCACCACGCGCCAGTTCGTCGGCGAGATCGTCATAAAAGCGCGCCTCAACGATGAGGATATGAGCCTGAGTTGACGTGATCACGCGATGTTCTCCTTGGTCTTGGCAGTTTTTATGCCTGCGGTCTTGTCAGTGATGTGGCGCTGACCGGCAACCGAGAGGCCATATCCATCAAGGCCGACAATGCTGCCGATACTGCGATCTGTATCCGACAGCAGGATCATTTCGCGGATACCGAGGTCGAGCAGGATTTGCGCGCCGACACCATATTCACGCAAACGCCGCGGCATGGACTGATCAACGCCCTCGCCTTTGCGCAGCAAAAGATCAGAAACAACAGTCGCGTCCGTATCACGAATGAGCACGACGACGCCGCGCCCCTCCTCCGCAATTATGCGCATGGAGTCTTTGAGCATGTCGGAACGCGAACCGTGCGCACCCAGCACGTCGTCAAACACGTTTGTCGCGTGCATACGAACAAGCACGGGTTCCGGCGTGGAAATGTCACCCTTCACCAGCGCGATATGCTCTGCATATTCGACTGTGTTCAGGTACACCATCATCTTGAACTCGCCGCCATAATTGCTTTCAAGTTCGGTCTCGATAGCACGATGGATGAAGTGATCATAGCGGCGACGATAGGCAATCAAATCAGCAATGGTGCCGATCTTGAGCCCGTGCAACTGCGCGAATTGCACCAGATCAGGCAGGCGCGCCATGGTGCCGTCATCGTTCATAATTTCGCAGATGACGCCAGCAGGATAGAGACCGGCAAGGCGCGAAATGTCCACAGCCGCTTCCGTATGACCGGCGCGGACGAGAACACCGCCGTCTTTGGCGACGAGCGGAAAAACATGGCCCGGCGAGACGATGTCGGCCTGGCCTTTGGTCGGGTCGATAGCGACCGACACAGTATGTGCGCGATCATGGGCCGAGATGCCGGTCGAGATGCCTTCGCGTGCTTCGATCGACACTGTGAAGGCTGTCTGGTTGCGCGACTGATTATTCGCCGACATGAACTCAAGATTGAGCTGCTTGGCGCGGTCGCCTGTAAGCGTGAGGCAGACAAGGCCGCGACCGTATTTGGCCATGAAGTTCACAGCTTCCGGCGTGCACATCTGCGCGGGGATCACGAGGTCGCCCTCGTTCTCGCGGTCTTCCGCATCGACGAGGATGAACATCTTGCCGTTGCGGGCGTCCTCGATGATTTCTTCGATTGTGGAAATATATTCTTTGTACACGGTGCCTATTCCTTCTTGGCCAGTCTGGCGACGTAGCGCGCCAGCATGTCAATTTCAAGATTAATGCGCTGTCCGACGCGGGCCTGCCTCCAGGTCGTGACCGCCTGCGTATGCGGGATGATGTTAACGCCGAAGCGTGTCGCACCGGCATTTAAGCCGGTGGCTATGTCTTCGACGGCGTTGACGGTGAGCGATGTGCCGTCAAGCGTCACAGAGCCTTTGGCCGCGATGAATTGTCCCAGACCTTCCGGTGCCTCAAATGTGAAACGCTGGCTGTCGCCGTCGGGCGTAATCGAGATGATGGAACCGACGCCATCAACATGACCGCTCACGATATGGCCGCCGAGTTCGTCTCCGGCTTTCAAAGCGCGTTCGAGATTGATCGCAGTACCTGCGGACCATGAACCGAGCACTGTGCAGTTCAGCGTTTCGGCAGAGGCGTCCACAGCGAACCAGTTTACGCCATTATCGCGACCTTTTTCGACAACTGTGAGGCAGCAACCAGAACAGGAAATCGACGCGCCGAGCAACATGCTGTCGGGCTCATAAACCGTTTCGATGACGAAGCGCGTATCACCACGTTTTTCAACGGAACGCACACGGCCCACATCACTGATAATTCCTGTGAACATTTCAGCTCCGCATCACATAACTGGAGAGAGTGTCGTCACCAAGATCGAGACGACCGACCAATGATAATCTAGGGGCTTCGTCCACGCGCTCGATACCAAGCGCAGCAATAGCCGGATAACCGTCGCCACCGACGATAGATGACGAGCGGAACCATTCGACACGATCTACAAGACCGCCCCGCACCAGCGACGAAGCGATACGCGCCCCGCCCTCAACGAGAACGCGCGTGAGGCCACGGGCAGACAGTGACTTCATCGCGGCTTTCATATCAATGAGGCCGCTCGCTGAGACTTCAACGTCGATGAGTTCAACGCCACAATCGGTGAAGGCTTTACGGCGCCCCATATCACCGCCCGGAAAGGTCAGAACCCAGACAGGCACCTTGGTCGCGCTGCGCACGAGCTTTGACGTAAGCGGCAGACGCAAACGGCCATCAGCGATGATGCGGACGGGCGAGCGGCCCTCAAGGCCGGGTAGACGACAAGTCAAAGTCGGATCATCCACAATCGCGGTGGCGCTTCCGATCATAATGGCATCATGCGTGGCCCGCAGCAGGTGGCCACGTTCGCGCGCGGGGCCATCTGTGATCCAGCGGCTATGGCCGGTCTTGGTCGCTGTTCGTCCGTCTACAGAACTCGCAATCTTGAGCGTCACGAGCGGGCGATCGTCAGTGACTTTAAGAAAGAAGCCTTGATTGAGATAAACGGCTTTCGCCATGCAGACGCCTTCTGTGACTTCGATGCCCGCTTTTTCCAGCATGGCAAAGCCGCGACCAGCGACACGAGAATCAGGGTCGGCGACGGCAGCGACAACGCGCTTGATACCGGCGGCGATGAGTGCATCAGCACAGGGACCGGTCTTGCCGGTATGGGCGCAGGGCTCCAGCGTGACATAAGCCGTCGCGCCACGGGCTTTGTCGCCCGCATGGGCGAGCGCCACGGTTTCGGCGTGAGGGCGACCGCCGGATTGTGTGTAACCTCGACCAACAACCAGGCCATCGCGGACGATTATGCAGCCGACGGCTGGATTGGGCGCGACCTGACCCAAGCCGCGCTCGGCGAGCGTCAGAGCCATGGTCATAAAATCAGCGTCAGTTGTCGCGGCCATCCGGTCCCCGAAATCAAATCAGGGCACCCGATGTCAGCTCCGGCCGGATAACGCCCTCAGTCGAGATCTGCGTTATCGCCGCCCGGGCCGCTGAGTTCGCCCAGAAATTCCTCGAAATCTTTTGCTTCATGGAAGTTTTTATAGACCGAGGCGAAGCGCACATAAGCGACCGCATCAATCGAACTCAAACCTTCCATCACGAGCTTGCCGACGATCGTGGACGGGATTTCACTCTCGCCCATGCTTTCAAGGCGTCGCACGATGCCGGACACCATACGCTCAACCCGTTCCTGCTCAACTGGGCGTTTGCGCATCGCGATTTGCACGGAACGCATGAGTTTATCGCGCTCAAAGGGCACACGACGGCCATTTGTCTTGATAATCGTCAGCTCGCGCAACTGCACCCGCTCAAATGTGGTGAATCGACCCCCGCAGGCGGTGCAGAAACGCCGACGCCGGATCGAGGTATTGTCCTCGGTCGGACGTGAATCCTTAACCTGCGTGTCTTCATTGCCGCAATACGGACAACGCATACCTTTGGCCCCCAGCCTAAATCAAACTTGAGCAGCGCCTATTTCGCACCGCCATAGATTGGAAAACGTCCGCACAGATCGAGCACACGCCCGCGCACAGAAGCCTCCACCGCCGCATTTCCATCTTCGCCGTTTTCCGCAAGACCCGACAAGACTTCATTGATCAGTTTGCCGACTAGCCTAAATTCCGCAACACCAAATCCACGGCTTGTCGCCGCCGGTGTGCCGAGACGCACGCCTGATGTGATGGTCGGCTTTTCAGGATCGAATGGAATGCCGTTTTTATTGCAGGTTATATTGGCGCGTTCGAGCGCCGCTTCGGCGATTTTGCCATTGAGCTTCTTCGGACGCAGATCAACGAGCATCAGATGCGTATCAGTGCCGCCAGATACAATGGCGAGACCGGCTTCGGCAAGCGTTGCGGCGAGCGCACGGGCGTTGTCCACAACACTCTGCGCATAGAGTTTGAACTCAGGCCGCAATGCTTCGCCGAAAGCGACCGCCTTGCCTGCGATCACATGCATCAGCGGGCCGCCCTGGATGCCAGGAAAAATCGCCGAATTGATTTTTTTGCCGAGATCTTCATTGTTCGACAGGATCATGCCGCCGCGCGGCCCACGCAAAGTTTTATGCGTTGTGGTCGTCACGATGTCGGCATAAGGCAGCGGGCTTGGATGAACGCCACCGGCCACAAGGCCTGCAAAATGGGCCATATCAACCATAAGGAACGCGCCGACGCTATCTGCGATGTCGCGGAAGGCTTTGAAGTCGATGACACGCGAATAGGCAGAACCACCGGCGATAATGAGCTTGGGCTTATGCTGCTTGGCGAGCGTCGCCACTTCATCAAGATCAATCTGGTGATCCTGCGCGCGCACGCCATATTGCACGGCATTGAACCATTTGCCGGACTGGTTCGGTGCGGCACCATGCGTCAGATGACCACCGGCGGCGAGGCTCATGCCGAGGATCGTGTCGCCCGGTTTGATCAACGACATCATCGCGCCCTGATTAGCTTGCGAGCCTGAATTGGGCTGCACATTAACATAGGCGCAGTTGAAAAGTTTTTTAGCGCGGTCAATCGCCAGTTCTTCGGCAATATCCACGAATTCACAGCCGCCATAATAACGCTTGCCCGGATAGCCTTCGGCATATTTGTTCGTCATCACCGATCCCTGCGCTTCCATGACAGCACGCGAGACGATGTTTTCCGAAGCAATCAGTTCGATCTGGGTCTGCTGGCGATGCAGCTCTTTGTCGATCGCCGCCTGAATATCGGGATCGCTCTTGGACAAGCTATCCGAGAAAAAACCAGAGGCGACAGCCTGACCCGCAACTGCATTGCTTGACGACATCAAATAGACCTTCTCAAACGGAAATATGCTCGTCGGACCCTGCAACGCACCGGAATGCAAAGGAACCGACCACAAGCGAAACTGGCCCTCCTAGGTGCCCATTCCTCTGGCTGGCGTCATACCACATATCGCGGCACGGGGCCAACCAGCCACTACGGGTCAGAAAGCTAAAACAGCAATTTCTCGACAACCATTCGACAACTTCATACGTCGCAGTAAGCCCACCCAATACATAAGTAAAGCCAGAATGAACACGATTATCTTAAATAGTAATATGAGTTTTAACTAGGATATAGAAAATTCACTTTGTAGACGCGATTACAAAACAAAAAATGAAGTTTAATTCCTTGGCGAATAAAGAAGTTCACCCAGAATCATCCTAAATTTAAAGAACAACTCGGCTAAAATACATGAATATAGAGACTTCATATCCCTAGACTACGCCAATGCTCTGCGTAAAAATGCGAACAGCAATTTGCTGCCGTAAGGGTTTGCAAAGGACCCAACTGCAATGAGTGATGAAAACGAAAAAACGGGAATGACACCCACTCACTTACTCAAGCTAGCAGGTCAGATTGTGTCTGCCTATGTCAGCAACAATGCAATGGCGATGGGCGATGTGCCGGACCTGATCCGGACAGTGCATGACACACTGAGCGAGTTGGAAAACGGTAGCGCACCGGCATCGAACCGTAATCTTACGCCAGTTGTCCCTATCAAAAAATCAGTGACACCGGATTACATCATCTGTCTGGAAGATGGCAAAAAGCTAAAAATGCTGAAACGCTATCTGCGTTCGCAATACGGCATGACGCCAGAGGATTACCGCGCCCGCTGGAACCTACCGTCTGACTATCCGATGGTTGCGCCAAACTATGCGACACAGCGCTCGCGCCTTGCCAAGCAAATCGGTCTCGGCAAATCCGCGACAGCCCCCGCTACAGATGTGCCTCGTCCGCGCCGCAAGAAATAATAAGTATCCGACATCAAACGATGATGCCGCCGCCTGATGAATTACTGCCTGGTGAATCATTGTCAGGCGGCGTGTCTTTGTCAGGAACGAGATAGCCTTCACGCACGAGGCGCTGCCTGAGCTTGGTAAGTGCTACACGCTGAAGGCCTGCCTGCGCCGCAAAGCCTGCGGGGCCGACGACCTGTACCTCAATGCCGGTTGTCACATCAATGGCCGATGCCCGCACACTGCCGCCCAACGGAACAAATTCAAAAATAACCTCTCGGCCGGAGCCACCACCACCGCTGCCTATTGGCTTAGGCGGCACGCGAAATTTTCCGCCGCGTCCAGACCTGATCCAGCGCCTTCACCAGATCGTCCATCATCTCATCTGTATGGACCGGCAAAGGGGTGAAACGCAGGCGCTCGGTGCCGCGCGGGACGGTTGGATAATTGATCGGCTGCACATAGATGCCATGGTCTTGCAGGAGATCATCGCTGACCTGCTTGCAGATCACAGGATCCCCCACAAAGACCGGTACGATATGACTCTCGCACATCATCACAGGCAAGCCCGCATCAGCGAGCATCCGGCGCAATCTGGCCGCGCGTTCCTGATGACGTTCGCGTTCCACACTGCTCGTCTTCAGATGCCTGACCGAGGCAAGTACACCGGCAACAAGTACTGGTGCCAGCGAGGTCGAGAAGATAAAGCCCGGTGCATAGGAGCGCAGCACGTCGATCAGCACAGATGATCCGGCGATATAGCCGCCCATGACACCGAAACCTTTGGCAAGCGTACCCTCGATAATGTCGACCTTGTCGAGCACACCGTCGCGCTCGGCGATGCCACCACCACGGGGACCATAGAGGCCGACGGCGTGCACTTCATCAAGATAGGTCAGCGCACCATATTTCCTCGCAAGGTCGCAAATCGCACCGATGGGAGCGATGTCGCCGTCCATCGAATAAACGGATTCAAACGCCACAATTTTCGGCTGCGCCGGATCGAGCTGCTTCAGCAGAATTTCGAGATGACCTAGATCATTATGACGCCACAACCGCTTCGGACCGCCACCGCGCTTGATGCCTTCGATCATCGAAGCGTGGTTCATCTCGTCCGAGATGATCACGCAATCATTGAACACACGCGCCAGCGTCGAGAGCGTCGCATCGTTCGCCGCATAGCCGGATGTAAAAAGCAGTGCAGCTTCTTTCTGATGGAGATCGGCAATCTCACGCTCAAGCTCGACATGATAATGCGTTGTACCGGAAATGTTACGCGTGCCGCCTGAACCTGCTCCCGCTTCGTCAATGACATTATGCATGGCCTCGATCACGGCCGGATGCTGGCCCATGCCAAGATAGTCGTTAGAGCACCAGACGATAATATCGCGTTTGCCTTGCGGCGTGTGGAATGTGGCACGGGGAAAGTCGCCGCGGTGGCGCACAATGTCGGCAAACACGCGGTACCGGCCTTCTTCACGGACCGATGCGAGCGCGTCGTTGAGCTTTGCCTGATAGTCCATAGCCACAATCCTGTAACTGTTCGCAGTCGCAGCAACAAACCATGCCACCTGTACAGGCGTTAACTTAACAAGCCTGAACAGACTGACTATATGCTAATTGTCGCACAAGTTCACGGCCTTAGCCGACTATTTAGGAAGCCCAGAGGCCTCTTTCCAGCAAAACCGCCTTCAAAACAGGCGGGTGATCGGTCATCAGTCCATCCACACCGAGGTCGATGAGCCGGTTCATTTCGGCGGGCTCGTCAATCGTCCAGACATGCACTTGTAAACCAAGGACGTGGGCGCGCTCGATCATCAACGGATCAACAAGCCGGATGCCACCCTGAGCAATCGGAATTTGCAAGCACCCACCCGTGTAACTGCCCCACAAAAATCCGAACGGTCCGGACCAACTGGAAAAGCGCACACGCGCTGTCGCCATCGGCCCGAGCCCGGTGCAGAGCTTCGGCCCCAGCGCTTCACGTGCAGCGGCGATGCGCACGCTGGAAAAGGACGTGACACAGACGCGCTCCACCGCATTGCAGTCACGTAGCGCCGCAATCAACGGACCCATTGCGTTGTCGCGCTTAGGGTCGATGTTGATGCGGGCCTGCGGAAAAGCAAGAAGCAATTCTTCGAGTCGCGGAATGGGCTCGATACCGTCAACACGCGCACGGGACACGTCAGAAAAATCCATCTCGGCAATGATGCCGACCTTATCCGTCACGCGATCAAGCTGATCATCATGGAAAGCGAGCAGCACACCATCGCGCGTCGCATGTACATCGGTTTCGATGTAGCGATAGCCGAGATCCATCGCGCCCTGAAAAGCGGGCATGGTATTTTCCGGCCATTTACCTGCTCCGCCCCGATGGGCGAAAGCGAGAATGCCGTCATGCTCCAGATACGGAAATTTAGCGACGCCGGATTTCGGCAAGATTGCTCTCCCATGACCAGACGGCAACTCGCCGCTGATTCTCCCTCTCGTCAGCCTATGCTAGTTCGGCAGCGGAGGTGTAGTCCCTTTGGGCACCGCAAATGCGTCGCGCTTGTAAACATCGTCACGGAAATTGACGACGCCGTCCTCACCGACCCACGCAGTGAGATACAGCATGTAAATCGGAACGGGTTTAACAAGCGCGACGTCCTGATGCTGGCCACTCGAAATCGCCTGATCAATGCGCGGACGGTCCCAGCCCTGATTATCCTCAAGGAGCCAAGCCACAAGGTCACGCACCTCTTCAACACGGACGCAGCCCGAACTGAAATTGCGCGCATTGCGCCCGAATAGACTTTTGACCGGCGTGTCATGCAGATAAACCGCCTGCGTATTCGGAAAATTGATCTTGACCGTACCGAGCGAATTCAACCGGCTCGGATCCTGACGCAGACGATAACGGTTTGTCACTGTCGGGTCGGACCAGTTGACGGTCGCGGGATCAACCTCGACCTCACTGCCGCCCGACGCCTTTAAGACCTTGATGCCCATTCGGCTCAGAAATTTCGGATTTTTTTGAATCTTGGGCAGCAGGTCTTTGGTCGCAATCGACAACGGCACATTCCAATAGGGATTGAGCGCAATAAAATTGATCTTGCTCGTATATTCCGGTGTCTGACGATCTTCTTTACCGACGATCACGCGCTTACGGATCACGACTTCGCCGTTCTCAACCGCTTCGACTTCCTGACCGGCAATATTGACGAAGACATAGCGGGGGCCGAGCGTCGGTGCAATTTTGTTGAGACGGTTGAGATTCACTTCAAGCTGGCGGATACGCTCCTTCACCGGTACGTTGAGCGCATTGATCGTGCCGCGTCCGCCGACACCGTCAGGCACCAGACCATGACGCGACTGAAAACGGCGCAATCCCTCATAGACGCTCTGATCGAAAAGCTGCTGATCACCTTCCGAGGCCGACATATCGCCCGTTGCCAGCAAGCGTTTGCGCAACAGCGGTACACGACCATCACGCATCCCTTTGCGAAGCTGCTCGCCCTGTGGAATAGGCTCCCAGCCGCCCCAGCCTTCTATCTGGCGATACATGGAAATCGCGCGGACAACCGGCCAGAAGCCAGAATCTCCCAACATTGGCACCGTGGACTTAAGCGCCGGATCGGTCGTGACCTGAAGTTGCGAACTGGGTGCCCAAGGGTCGATCCACTGGGACTCCTGATCGTAAGACGAAGCGGCAAGGGCTGCAGAAGCAAAGCCGCAAAGAGCAAGCGCGAGCACGGCAAAGCGCACCGCCCTTAGTCCCAAACGCTTCAGCTTGTATTCCAGCCCCACGAACCCCTCGTCTTATTCCGGCTCAACATCGGACAAAATATGCGCCGATAAGCCCAATTCTAACCGAAATTGCCCCGCGCCGTCCTTTTAAAAGACAAAAGCGCAAGGCAATCATGCTTATCAACACGAAATGCATATTCCGTGCGCGACGGTGGCTTGGATTAGAGGCGGTAGCGGATCTGATCAGTCCAGAATCGTTCGAGCTTATGCAGCGTCGCGTTGATCTGGTTCAGTTCTTCGATGCTGATGTCGCCCACTTCGGCAACCGAACGGCAATGCTTGTTGTATAGCTCGTCGATCGATTTGCAGATGGCGCGGCCTTTGTCGGTCAAACGAACACGTACCGAGCGGCGGTCAAGACGCGAACGCTGATGGCTGATGTAGTCAGCCTCGACGAGCTTCTTGAGATTGTAGGACACGTTGGATCCGAGATAGTGACCACGCGTACGGAGTTCGCCCGCAGTCATTTCCGCGTCACCGATGTTGAAAAGAAGGAGCGCCTGAACCGAATTGATTTCCGAGCAACCCACACGGTCAAGCTCGTCTTTAATCACGTCGAGCAGACGACGATGCAGACGTTCGACATAGGTCAGGGCTTCGAGATACGCCGGCTTTGATGCCGCCCGTTCCTCAGTCTGTACAACCACACTGGCTTGTGAATTTGCAATGCCCATGAGAAATGCCCTTCTGACGCACGTGAATCTCGGTGGTGCCGGTTCGGCTCCTGCCTGACGTGCAATTTAAGGGCGATCCTCCTAACGACTGGTTTATTCTCGCGCCACCGTGGGTTGACCACTAAGTGTGGGCTACCGAATTAAACTCAAACTGATACTGCTTTTATCCGTATGACATCGACCAAAAGCACGGTTTCGTTTCAGAAGGAAACAAAGAACAACACATCTAAACCAAAGTTCACAAAAAATTATCCATGCAGAGATTTTTCCAAATTGAACCAAATGGCCTGGTATTTTCTGCCTTGCTCATCATCCACTTATACATTCGTGCTTGTGAGTCTCAGATCTCGCCTTTGATCATTTTGATGATCCCGGAAAAATCGAGACCATCATGGCCCGACGCCTCCATCAGCGCATAAAGCTGCGCGGCCTGCGCACCGAGCGGCGTAGGCGTCTTTGCGGTCTTCGATGCATCCTGTGCCAGACGCAAATCCTTGAGCATCATTGCAGCAGAAAAGCCCGGTTGATAATCACGATTGGCAGGCGACGTCGGCACCGGACCGGGCACAGGGCAATAAGACGTCATGGACCAGCACTGGCCGGACGCGGTCGAAGAAATATCAAAGAGCTTCTGCGCATCAAGACCGAGCTTCTCACCCAGCGCGAAGGCCTCTGACACCGCGATCATCGAAATGCCGAGGATCATATTGTTACAAACCTTGGCGACCTGACCATTGCCCACCCCGCCGGCATAAAAAATGTTTTTACCCATTTTTTCGAGCAAAGGCTTTGCGCGCCCAAAGGCCTCGTCCGTTCCCCCGACCATGAAGGTCAGTGTTCCTGTTTCCGCTCCACCAACGCCACCCGAAACAGGCGCATCGATCATCGTCATGCCCGCAGCAGAGGCTGCCGCGATCACATCACGCGCGGACGGAACGTCGATGGTCGAACTGTCAATGAAGAATGTACCCTTCTTTGCTACCGCGATAAGACCGCCATCACCCAGATAGACAGAGCGCACATGCTCGCCTGCAGGCAGCATGGTCACGACAAACTCAACGTCTTTCGCAGCGTCGGACGCGGTTGCGGCTTTGGTCGCACCAGCGGCAACGAGCGCGGCGACCGCCTTCTCGCTCAGGTCGAACACTTTGAGCACATGCCCCGCCTTGACGAGATTGCGCGCCATGGGGCCGCCCATATTGCCAAGTCCGATAAAGCCGATAGTCGCCATGGTTTGTCTCCCTGAATATTTGTCCACCTCTCCCCTTTTCTCTGCGCCTTCGCACAATGTATGGGGCGGTGAAGTGCTTTTATCCGAAACTCAACTCGTCATTGCCGAGCGAAGCGAAGTATCCGTCCACCAGGTCCGCACTCACCCCGTCCAAAGTATCCGGCTGCCATTTTGGTGCCTGGTCCTTGTCAATAATGATGGCACGGACACCCTCGTAGAAATCATGGCCACGCATGAAACGGTTCGTAAGACGAAACTCAAGCTTCATCGCCTCTTCAAACGATAGCGCGCGCCCTGCCCTGATTTGCCGGTAAGTCACCAGAAGGCTGATGGGCGATTTGGTGCCAAGCGTGGTGAGAACCTTATTTGCCCATACGCTACCGTCAGCTTTAAGCGAAGCGATGATCTCAGCGAGCGAGCCTTTGGAAAAATGTCTGTCTATGGCGTCGCGCAATCCGCCAAGTGATGCAGATCCGGGATCACCGGCAAGACCTTTGAGCGCTACGTCATAGGCATCACCCGCTGCCAGACGCGACTTCAAGTCAGAAAATTTATCCGAACTCACGAACACATCGGCAATACCGGCATAGATCGCGTCTGCTGCTTTGAGGCGCTCGCCCGTGAGGCCCAGAAACATGCCGATCTCGCCGGGGCAGCGCGGCAGAAAGAATGTACCGCCGACATCCGGGAACAGACCGATGCCTGTCTCGGGCATGGCAAAGGTCAACCGCTCGCTCGCGACACGATGCGAGCCATTGACTGAGATGCCGACGCCGCCGCCCATGTCGATACCGCCCATCAGCGCGATATAAGGCTTGGGATAATTTTTGATATAAGTGTTGAGGAGATATTCCTCGCGGTAGAAGTCGATCACATTGCGGTCACCCGCTTTGCCCCAATCATGCAACGCACGAATGTCGCCGCCCGCACAAAAGGCTTTTTCGCCCGCCGCTTCAATGATCACAAGTCTCACGGCATCGTCCGCCGCCCATGCAACAAGCTGCGGGTAAATGGCACGCACCATGCCGAAGGTCAGCGCGTTGAGCACCTTGGGACGGTTGAGCGTGATGACACCGGCAACACCGTCACGCGAGAACAGAACTTCGGGCTCTTCGGACATATCAGTTTTTCAACAATTCGCGCGCGATGATCACACGCATGATTTCGTTGGTGCCTTCCAGAATCTGGTGCACACGCAAATCACGCACGTAACGCTCCAGCGGAAAGTCATTGAGATAGCCGTAGCCACCGTGAATTTGCAGCGCCTCATTGGCGACATTGAAACTCACATCCGTCGCAAAACGTTTGGCCATCGCGGCATGCATTGTCGCGTCGGCGGTCTTTGCATCGACCTTTGTTGCTGCCTGAAAAAGCAGAAGCCGCGCAGCCTCAAGCTCAGTCGCCATATCGGCGAGTTTGAACTGCAAGGCCTGAAACGAAGCGAGCGGTTTGCCGAATTGCTGGCGTTCGGTAAGGTAGGTCTTGGCGCGGGCGAGTGCGGCATTTGCCGTACCCAATGCGCACGCGCCGATATTAAGCCGACCACCATCAAGACCCATCATCGCGATCTTGAAGCCCTGGCCTTCCTCGCCAACAAGATTGGCAACGGGCACACAGCAATCTTCAAAAATCACTTGCGAGGTCGGCTGGCTGTTCCAGCCCATTTTCTTTTCAGGGGCACCGAAAGAAAGCCCCGGCGTTCCTTTTTCAACGATGATACAGGAGACGCCCTTCGCGCCCTCGCCACCTGTGCGCACCATGCAGACATAAACGTCCGATGTGCCGCCGCCGGAGATGAAGGCCTTTGATCCGTTGATGACATAATGGTCACCGTCGCGCACCGCTTTCGTGCGCAGCGACGCCGCGTCCGATCCCGCCGACGGCTCTGTGAGGCAATAGCTTGCGATCACTTCCATCGTTGTGAGCTTCGGCAAAAACTTGCGCCGCTGCGTTTCGTTGCCGAATGTGTCAATCATCCATGAGGCCATGTTATGGATCGACAGGAAGGCCGCTGTGGACGTGCATCCAGCCGACAGTGCTTCAAACACGAGCGCGGCATCAAGACGCGTCAGCGCCGAGCCGCCCACATCTTCGCGCACGTAAATACCGGCCAGGCCAAGCGCCGCCGCCTTACGCAAGGTATCCACCGGAAAGAACGCATTGCGATCCCAGGCAGCCGCGTTGGGTGCCAGTTCCTCAGCGGCAAAGGCACGCGCCATGTCCTGAAATGCCTGCTGATCGGCCCCAAGCTCAAATCTCATAGATGCCTCCCTCTGTGCTGATTTGCACAGCTAACCCCTGATACTGGCAGGCATTTGCACTGTCAACGAAACCGGAAAGCACGACCGGCCTGACGTTGCGGCACGTTGCATCAAACCGGCGTATTCGCTATGAGTCTGCGCCATGAAAACGAACCCGTCACCTATGTTTCCAGCCACCCGCCTGCGGCGCAACCGCAAGGCTGATTGGTCACGCCGTCTTGTTAGCGAAAATACGCTGTCGGTCAACGACCTCATCTGGCCGCTCTTCCTGATCGAAGGTAAAGGCAAACGCGAGGCGATCCCCTCCATGCCGGGCGTTGAACGCCTGAGCGTCGATGAAGCGGTCCGCGCCGCCGAAGAAGCTGTAACATTGGGCATCCCCGTCGTCGCCCTCTTCCCGCATACGTCACTCGACCGCCGAGATCCGACGGGCTCGCTGGCACTCGATCCGGACAATCTCGTGGCACAAGCCACCCGCTCGATCAAGGCCGCCTTTCCGCAGATCGGTGTGCTCTGCGATGCAGCGCTCGATCCCTATACCAGCCACGGCCATGACGGAGTGATGGACGGCGACCGCATTCTCAATGACGAGACCGTCAAACTCCTCGTGCAACAATCGCTGATGCAGGTCGAAGCCGGTTGCGACATCATCGCACCGTCCGACATGATGGATGGCCGCGTCGGCGCGATCCGCGCAGCGCTCGAAAAAGCCGGACACATTGACACGCAAATCATGTCCTATGCGGCGAAGTTTGCGTCGGCCTTCTATGGCCCGTTCCGCGATGCCATCGGTTCGACCGGCGCATTGAAGGGCGACAAGCGCAGCTATCAGATGGACCCCGCCAACAGCGACGAAGCGATCCGCGAAGTCGCACTCGACGTCGCGGAAGGCGCTGACATGGTGATGGTGAAACCGGGTATGCCCTATCTCGACGTGCTCGCCCGCATAAAGCAGGAATTCGGCCTGCCGACATTCGCCTATCAGGTGTCGGGAGAATACGCGATGCTGAACGGTGCTATCCAAAACGGCTGGCTAGACCGCGACCGCGTGATCCTTGAAAGCCTGATGAGCTTCAAACGCGCCGGCGCCGACGGCGTACTGACCTATTTCGCGCCTGCCGCCGCGCGCCTTATCAAAGCGCTTTAAGCTACCACCGCATCAAGACCGACAAGGTTCAAGGATGCAAGGCCGTGTAGCGCTGCAAGCCCGCCTGCGTCTTCTGCAAGTTCGGCCACAAGCGCCACCTCCTCAGCCCGTTGCTTTGCTATCTTACGATCGGCAAGAGGCCCGAACATCAACTGATAGCGGCCCGGAAAATCTCCGGCAAAGGCGAGATAAGCGCTGCGGACGCGCTTGGCACTGCTTGTCGATTCCAAGTCTGCAATCAGCATTTCAAAACCTTCAAGCGCGACAGCTCCCAGCAATTCGTCAAGATTGGCAAAATGCCGGTAGGGTGCCGCCTCCGACACACCGGCACGCCGCGCAGCCTCGCGCAACGTGAGGGCCTCACGTCCACGAATGTCGATCAGCGTCATCGCCGCATCAAGCAATGCACGCCTCAGATCGCCGTGATGATATTTTGTCTTCTGCCCGCGAAGTCGTGCTCGCATCTCAATCACACTATCTTAATGCCGTTCTTCTTTTGTCCGACGCGCCAAATGTTATCAATGTTAACATAAAAGTCAAGCAAAAACAGGAACAGTCCGTGAACGGATTTTTAAAGTTCCGTTTCAAAAACCAGATAATGTGCTTGCACCAGAGACCTGCACAACTGTGTCAGTGTAGAAACCGTTGAAGCCGCTTTGCATACCGATCGAATAAGCGCCCATACGGGCAAATTCAATCCAGTCGCCTTCGGCAATATCAGACGGCAGATCGAACTTCACTTTGAAAACATCAAGACTGTCACAAGTCGGCCCGAAAAGACGAAACGGCTGATTTGGCCCTGTCACATCGCGCCCGCGACCGATGGCACGCACGGGCGGACGCAGATCGGCGAGATGAATTTCGGAAAGCCCGCCATAAATGCCGTCATTGATATAAAGATCATCACCCTTGCGGAGCTGGACCTGCGCGAGGATAGAGCAACCATCAGCAACCAGCGCACGACCGGGCTCGGCATAGAGCGGCACGTCAATGGCGAGGTCATGCTTCGCCTGACGGATCACTTCGAAATACGCTTCAAGCGGCGGAATGGGATCACCATAGTCAGCCGGAAATCCACCGCCGATGTCATAATACGAAATCTCGACACCTGCCAGCTTGGCGATCTTCACCGCCACTTCGAGCGAATGGCGATAGGCCAAAGGGTCAGGGCACTGGCTGCCGACATGAAAGGAAATCGCCGTGCGCGATCCGCGCCGCGCCGCCTCCTGAAGCAGCACGACAGCGGCGACGGGCTGTGCGCCAAACTTTGATGAGAGATTATAAACTGAATTATTCTTCGGCGTGGTGACACGCACTTCAACCGTGATGTCGGTGCCGACAATCTCGTTGAGCTTGTCGAGTTCGCTGATGTGATCGACCACATAATGTCCGATACCATAGACATCCGATGAGGCTTCCAATGCGCCGCGCGACTTCACCGGATGATTGAAATAGCAATGTGCATCCGAAAAAAGTTCCGAAATTTTGGCAATCTCCGGCAACGATGCCGTATCGAAATGCCGGATACCCGCACCATAGAGCGCACGCAGCACATGCGGATCGGGATTGCATTTGACTGCATAGAGCACAGTCCCGGGAAAACCCCCGATAAAATCCCGTGCGCGCTGGGCCAGCACATCGGGAAAAACCACGAAGACCGGATAAGACGGATTGAGCCGCGCCACGACTTCATTGATGGAGCTGAAGCGAATTTCTTTCATCCTTTATCCCTATTTCGGCTTTATGGCCCGATTGAGGCGGGCCACAAGACTCGACGTGTCCCAACGATTGCCGCCCATCGCCTGTACCTCAGAATAAAACTGGTCAACAATGGCGGTGACCGGCAAATGTGCGCCGTTGCTACGCGCCTCATCAAGACAGATCGCCAAATCCTTACGCATCCAGTCGACGGCAAATCCATGATTGAAGTCACCCGCGATCATCGTCTTGTGGCGGTTCTCCATCTGCCAGCTTTGCGCAGCCCCTTTGGAAATCACGTCAATGACAGCCGCCGGATCTAGCCCCGCCGCCTGCGCAAAGTGAATACCCTCCGACAATCCCTCGACGAGACCGGCAATGCATATCTGATTGACCATTTTGGTGAGCTGGCCCGCCCCCGCAGAACCCATCAGACGGCAGGCGCGCGCATATGCGGTGATGGCCGGCTCTGCGATGGAGTATGACGCCTCATCACCGCCACACATGACTGTGAGAATACCCTTCTCCGCCCCGCCCTGCCCGCCCGACACCGGCGCATCGACAAACCCAAGACCCGCCGACTTCGCTGCCGCATCAAGCTCACGCGCGAGATCGGCCGACGCCGTTGTATGATCAACAAAAATTGCGCCCCGCGCCATGCCTGCGAAGGCACCATCCGCACCAAGCGTGACCGAGCGTACATCATCGTCATTGCCGACACAGGCAAAGACAACCGACGCGCCTTGCGCGGCTTCACGGGGCGTTGCGGCAGCGCGTCCGCCATGCTCGCCGACGAATTTATCGGCTTTAGGTTTCGTGCGGTTGAACACGGCGACGGCATGTCCCGCTTTGACGAGATGCCCCGCCATCGGATAGCCCATCACCCCAAGCCCAAGAAAAGCAACACTTGCCATATCAGCCTCTTCACGCATTGAATTTGCGTGAAGGTAGCAGGCTATACGATGTGTCGCATGTTTTTGATGACGCTACTTAATCGCGCCCGTGCCTGCCTTACGCCCCGATTTGCAGAGCATCGAACTTTCGCTGGTGCAGGGTGCATAATAAAAATGCAGCACCGGACCTTCCGCAGACATATCGTAGCAATTCTTGGTGTTGTCAACGAGCGCCGGAGTCTGGAGACACAGGCGGTTGCCATCAACCCACCAACGACCTTTCGCGGTTTCGCTGCGCGTTGACGAATATTGATCGTGATAGGTCTGAAAGAAGCGATGCGTCACGGATACATCGGCCGTACCGTCGGCATTGAGCTTGACCGATGAATCAATCGCACCATTCGCACCCTCGTAATCCTCACGGCTCAAAAGATTGAGATAGAGCATGTGCCCAGTCATTTGCGACTGGATCAGGCTACCGGTAAGTGAGTTGCCTTTCTTGTTGAGGATCGTTTCTGGCGCTTCGCCACCGCCGCCGCGACCCTTGCCGTCTTTGAGACCTTGCGCCGCTAGTTCTTCTTCCAGCGTCATCGGTGTCTGCGGACCGGGTGTTGTCTCCTCTTCCTCGACAAGCTCCTGCTTGACGTATTTATTCTCGGGCGAATAGGCGTCCTTCATCAGCTTCGGCTGATCTTTCGGTGGCGCCTTGGCTTTGACCTGTACTTTAGGCTTTTCAGGGACCTTGGTTTTTGCCTTGGGCTGGGTCACGACGAGCTTGGGTTTTTCCGGCGCCAGCGGTGCCGCAATCACGTCATGCGCCTGACCCTTGGAGAGGTCGAAATACATGACCTTGCCACCGCCGGGTCCGGGAACACCTTGAATACCGCCATGAACGAGGCCGTAGAGCATGGCTAAGAGATGACCAAGCAATGACAGGACAATGAAGGGCTCGGCGATACGACGACGCGACAAATCCTTTTCAACCAAGGGCTTTGCCAGCACTTTGCCGATGAAATCATCCAGGCGTGCAGTATTTGCAACTGCCTGCTCGCCTGCCATAAGACTCTCCCTCAACGTGACTGGCGCTTTCTGACGGAAAACACGTGACCGCAGAGCATCCCTTTAGTAAATTTTCGTTACGAAACCATCGGGCAGTTCAAAGGTCAAGTCGTACCAATGTGACAGCCGTGCTAAACAGGCATCTGAAGCTGGGAAATTGGCCAAATGACGACACCACTGCCGGATGCCACGGAAAGGCTTGCGCTTGGGGCAGAACAAATCGCGATTGAGCCGAGCGATGAGCGTTTTTCACCGCAATATCTGCTCAACCTGCTGATGAATGTCGGGACTCTCCTGTCCACGACTTATGACCGACGCAGCACGCTGTCACGACAGCAGACACGACTGATCGGCGTGTTGCTGACCAATGACGGACAAACGCAGACCGACCTCGCCAACGCACTCGAAATCCACAAAGTTTCTGTCGGCATTTATATCAGTGAACTTGAGGCACTGGGCTTAATCGAGCGCCGCCAGCATCCGACAGACCGCCGCGCAAAATGCATCTTTCTCACGCCGCGCCTTCACGCGATCAAACACAGAGGCGTCGAAATTTACGCGGCCATCCATCACATCGCAACGAAAGGCATCGACCGGAAAGCCTATCTGGGTATGCTGGAAACGATCACTCTGATGCGCGAAAATCTGAACACGCATGATCACAAGGAACGCCAAGCCGCCGAGGCGAAAAATAACCGCCCGTCAGAGTGACCCGACAGCAAGGCCCTGATAACCACCACGATGATAGAGCAGCGGTCGACCGTCCTCGCTATACTCAAAATGCGTCACTCGACCGAGCATGATGATATGATCACCCGCTTCATGCCGCGCATAAACCTCGCATTCAAAATGGGCCAGTGCCTGTTCCAATGCAGGGCAGCCATTATCACCTTTGCGTATCGCCAATCCGTCGAGACTGTGATCGCCCTGCCTGGCCAGACGATTGGAAATATCACGGTGATCTTCGCGCAGTATATTGACTGTAAAGTGACCCACAGAGTTGAACAAGGCGAGCGTGTCCGACTTCTTGTCAAGGCTCCAGAGAATGAGCGGCGGATCAAGTGACACGGACGAAAACGAATTCACTGTGATGCCTATGGGTTCGGCACCTTTTCCGCATGTCGTGATGACGGCAACACCGGTTGCGAAGTGCCCCAGCGCATTGCGAAACTTTCTCTTGTCGCCATCAGTCATCCGAAGACCTTTTGTTAACACTCATAAGCGCGGAAGCGCCCGCAGCGCTTGCTCAAATCATCTGATTTTCCGCGGTTCTCCGCGATTTTGACCCTGTTTTTCAAATGTGCAACCCAGCGAGAATGCAACTCAACAGATTTTCACGCAAAACGCCCTCTATACACTCGGTATTAACAGCGTTTGACCACAATGCACCCTGACAGGACGTCTACGGGCACAAGAGTTGCGCCCGTAATCGGTGGGACTTCAGTAGAAGAAAGTGGCGGACGCGATGCGGCTGATAGTGGGCATTCTTATCGTATTGGGTAGTGTTTTTGGCGGCTATGCAGCCTCCGGCGCTCACCTGGCTGTGCTCTTCCAGCCTTTCGAATACGTCATCATTCTCGGCGCGGCTTGCGGTGCCTATGTGGTCGGTAATCCGCCCGCTGTGCTGAAAGGCACGTTGGGCATTTTCAGCAAGCTGTTCAAAGGCCCCCGCTACGGCAAGGCAGCCTATCTCGAACTTCTCGGCTTGCAGTTCACGCTCTTCAAACTCGCCAAGAGCAAAGGCAACCTCGCGCTCGAAGTTCATGTCGAAAACCCGCAAGACTCAGCAATCTTCAATTCCTTCCCGACTTTCGCCGCCGATCACCATGCCGTCGAGTTCATGTGCGACTACCTGCGTATGATCACACTCGGCACGGAAAATGCGCATGAGCTGGAAACGCTCATGGACGAAGAACTGGAAACACATCATCAGGAGCGCGAACAGCTTGTCGGTGCCATTCAGGCGCTTGCCGACGGCACACCCGCTCTCGGTATCGTGGCCGCCGTGCTCGGCGTTATTCACACGATGGGTTCGATTGATCAGCCTCCGGAAATTCTCGGCCATCTTATCGGCGGTGCGCTCGTAGGCACATTCTTCGGCGTGCTTGTCGCCTACGGCTTTTTCGGCCCGATGGCGCAATCGCTCAAGACAATCTTCGAACAGGAATCAAAATACTACCTCTCAATGAAGGCGGGCCTTCTCGCCCACATGGCAGGCTATGCGCCTGCCGTCTCCATCGAGTTCGCCCGCAAAGCTCTCATGTCAGATGTTCGACCGACATTCATGGAAGTCGAAGCATCCACCGCCAATCTGACACCTGCACAGGCATAACAGAGCATGGCTGACGCCCCTATCATCTACAAGAAGATCAAGAAAGCCGCCCATGTGCATCATGGCGGGGCATGGAAGATCGCTTATGCCGACTTCGTGACCGCGATGATGGCATTTTTTCTGCTTATGTGGCTCATCTCCATGACCACGCCGGAGCAGAAGCAGGGCCTTGCCGATTACTTCGCACCAGCCAGCGTCAGCCGCTCCACCAGCGGTGCCGGCGGTGTGCTCGGAGGCACCGCTTTCGATGCCGAAGGCTCACGCATGGCGGGCTCCGCCCCCCGCGTGGTGATGACAATCTCGACGCCTGCCGCGCCTAAAAGCTCCGAGACAAATAATCAGCGTACGGCGGATGCGTCGAACGGCTCGCGTGAATCCAAAGCCGAAGAAACATCCAAGTCGATCAGCAAAAGTACATCGTCAGTAGAAACCAATTCCGTCGAGGAACAGAATTTCCGCTCCGCCGCGCAGAGCCTGCGTCAGGCCATGCAGGACAATCCCGAACTCGCTGAACTATCCAAAAACATCATCATCGACGAAACGCCGGAAGGCCTCCGCATCCAGATCATTGATCAGGACGGTCGCTCCATGTTCCCGACGGGCCATGCCGAACCCTACGAGCGCACACGCAAACTGCTGGAAGCCGTCGGCAAGATCCTGCTCCGTCTGCCGAACCGCATCAGCATTGCCGGCCACACGGATTCAGCACCCTATGTCGGCGTGCCCGGCTATTCCAACTGGGAACTCACGGCCGACCGCGCCAATGCCGCCCGCCGCGTGATCGAGTCTCAGGGCCTTCCCAGCGACCGTATTTTTCAGGTCGTCGGCAAAGCCGATAGCGAACCGCTCTTCCCCGAAGATACCCGCATGGCCGCAAACCGTCGCCTAACCGTTGTGCTTCTGCGCGAAAACCCGCCAACCCCGCCCGATATGAAGCCCTGATTTTGACCGCCGACCTTGCCCTCCGCCTTTACCCTTCCTATCTTTGCAAATTGCAACGGGAGCGGAGGCTTCGGCCCAATGAGCGAGCATGACAACTCAGTAAGCCGGACTTTCGGCGAGGCTGAATCGTCGACAGATTATGTATGGCCCGCAGGGTCGTTCGATGGCATCATCTGGTCGCGTTCGCTGGCCTTCATCGCCGATATAATCATCGTCAGTGTCCTCTTGTTAGCCGCCATGATCGCCCTGACTGTGGTGTCTGTACTGACTTTCGGCCTGCTCTCCCCCCTCTTTGCGCTCTTGTGGCTACTGCCTCTCACCTATTTTACCCTCACCCTGGGCGGACCCGACAGCGCCACGCCCGGTATGCGCTGGCAGGACATTGAACTGCGCACATGGAACGGCAATCGCCCCGGTTATGTGCAGGCCGCCCTTCAGACCATCCTCTTTTATATGGTCACGTTCACGGTTTTCCTCCTGCTCGTCCCGTTCTTCAACTATCGTCGCCGCTGCCTGCATGACTATCTCTGCGGCACCGTCTTCGTGCGCCGCCAGACCATTCATCCGGCATGATCGCCCCCCTCTCGTTTTCTGTCTCTTTTGGCTCTAATGTAGACCGGTCGGCCCGTCCGCCGACGCCTGAGACATGAGCGACCAGTGACAGAGCATTTCGGTAATAGATTTCCACAATTTTACATCACGGCTCCCCAGCCGTGCCCCTACTTGCCGGATCGCTTCGAGAAAAAAGTCTTCACGCATCTCCTGAGCGAGAACGCCGTGTCGCTCAACGACACATTGAGCCAAGCCGGATTTCGGCGCAGCCAGAACATCGCCTATCGCCCCGCCTGCGACGGCTGCTCGGCCTGCGTCTCCGTCCGCATCCGGGTCAATGACTTCACGCCCAATCGCGGCTTTCGTCGCATCCTCATCCGCAATGATGATCTGGTCAGCGCTACAAAACCGGCAACAGCCACCAAAGAACAATTCTCGCTGTTGCGCGCCTATCTCGATGAACGTCACCCCCATGGCGGCATGGCCGACATGACGCCCATCGACTATGTGTCGATGATCGAGGACACGACAGTGCGCAGCTCACTTATCGAATACCGCAAAATCGGCGAAGAGAATTCACCTCTCTACGCAACCGCCCTGACGGACCAACTACAGGACGGACTGTCGATGGTCTACAGCTTTTATAATCCGCAGGAAGACACGCGCAGCCTCGGCTCCTTCATGGTGCTCGACCATGTAGCGCGTGCCCGCGCATTGGGCCTTCCTTATGTTTATCTCGGCTACTGGGTCGCGGATTGCCGCAAGATGGCCTACAAGATGCGCTTCCGACCACTGGAAGCACTGGGTCTCGACGGCTGGAAGGCCGTTACGGACTGATCGCCGAGCCCAAGACCCGACAATAAGATAAGAAAAATCAGGAGACAAAATGGCCGAGCCAAAATTGGCAAAAGACCTCGGACGCACCATGATGAACCAGGCGCTCGTCGTCACCGGCATGGTCCTTGTCATTTTCTATTTCGTCTACACAGGCAAGGTCGCGCCCGACGAACCGGTGACGCTCGAAATCACCGCCATTCAGCAGCCGACCACTCCCGACCAAGGCATCCCGTTCGCGATCACCGTCAAACTCTCAAACAACACCAAGGACGGCATTTCTCTGAGCATGCCGACACAATGCGACATGTTCAGATGGTTCCTGACCGGACCGGACAATGAGTTCGTGCAGGCAAAGGGCGAAAATGAAAACTGCCCCAAAACCTCCGTCTCGACCTGGCTCGAAGGCGAAAAAGCCATGCAGGAAAATTTTGTAATCCTGCTCGACCCCAAGCGCGTGCATCCGGGCGATTACAAACTCGCCATGCGCTACTGGGGCCACGAACTCAAGAAAGACATCACGATTAAATAACCTTCAGGCCGCGCCGAAACCGCCGCCGAATTTATAACCCGACGGATAGCCTTTGGGCGGCAGACGACCGGCTTGCGCCCGCTCGCCACGCCATTCTTTGAGATCGCTGCCAGAAAAATTACGCGCGCGGTTGGACCGGTCATAAACAATCAGACCGTCCTTGAGCGTGAAGCACTTAACGTCGCCAAGTCCGCCGTCCTTGTACTTCTGCAAACGCACACCCTTGCCGCGCGTCATCTCGTTGACCTCTTTCAACGGAAAAATCACGAGCTTGCGGTTCTCGCCGATGACCGCAACGTGATCCCCCTGCACCACCGTGCAGACAACAGCCTCGTCCGTGCCCGTCACGTTAAGCACCTGCTTGCCTGCACGACGCATCGCCACTACTTCGGCTTCCGGTACGATGAAGCCATTACCTTCATGTGAGGCAACAAGCAATTTGCGGTCCGGCTGATGCACAAAAATCTGCACCACTTCGCGGCCCTCTTCCATGTCGATCAGCAACCGCACCGGCTCGCCGTGCCCGCGCCCGCTCGGCAGCTTGTCGCAAGGCAGTGTATAAAAACGTCCGTCCGTGCCGAACAAAATAAGTTTGTCCGTTGTTTCGGCGTGAATGATGAAACGATCCTTGTCGCCTTCTTTGTATTTGATGTCGGCCCCGTCTTCGAGATGACCCTTCATGGAGCGGATCCAGCCCTTGGCCGAAAAAACGATGGTGATAGGCTCGCGCTCGATCATCGCTTCAATAGGAACGAAATCAACCGACGGCGCATCGGCAAATGTCGTGCGGCGCTTGCCGAGCGGCGTATTCTTGCCGAACTTGGTTTTGACGTCCTTGATCTCGTCCGACACACGCGACCAGAGTTCGTCATCGGACTTGAGCAAGGCCTTCAGCGCTTTCTGTTCAGCGGTCAGGTCCTTGTGTTCACCGCGAATTTCCATCTCTTCGAGCTTGCGCAAGCTGCGTAGACGCATATTGAGGATGGCTTCGGCCTGATTGTCCGTGAGTTTGAACACACGGATCAGATCTTTTTTCGGTTCATCCTCCTCGCGGATGATACGAATGACTTCATCAAGATTAAGATAAGCAATGAGATAACCTTCAAGCACTTCAAGGCGCTTGGCGATTTTTTCAAGCCGGAATTTCGAGCGGCGGACCAGCACGACCTTGCGATGATCAAGCCAGGCGCGCAGCACATCGCGCAGGTTCATCACCTGCGGCACCTGTCCCGCCGACAACACATTCATGTTGAGAGAAAAGCGGTTCTCAAGGTCCGACGTGCGGAAGATCGACTCCATCAGATGCTCGGCATCAACCGTCTTCGCCTTCGGCACCAGCACAAGACGGATGTCTTCAGAGCTTTCGTCGCGCACGTCTTCGAGCAGCGGCAGCTTCTTGGCGAACAACAACTCGGCCAGTTTCTCGACGAGCTTCGACTTCTGCACCTGATAGGGAATTTCAGTGACAACGATCTGCCAGAGCCCGCGCGGCAGTTCTTCGATCTCCCAACGCGCCCGCACGCGGAAACCACCGCGACCTGTCGCATAGGCTTCGGCAATCGCCTCCTTGCTTTCGACGATAATACCGCCGGTCGGAAAATCTGGTCCGGGCACTATGCCGGTCAGCGTTGCCGCCGAGGCATTCGGATGTTTGATGAGGTGGAGAGCGGCCTCGCAAAGTTCGGCTGCATTATGCGGCGGAATGCTCGTCGCCATTCCGACTGCGATGCCAGCCGACCCGTTAGCAAGCAGGTTGGGAAACGCACCCGGTAAGACCAGCGGTTCTTCTTCACTACCGTCATAAGTCTCGCGAAAATTAACCGTGTCTTCGTCTAGTCCGTCGAGCAATAGCGCCGCCACATCAGTGAGCCGCGCTTCGGTGTAACGCATCGCGGCTGCATTATCGCCGTCGACATTGCCGAAATTGCCCTGCCCGTCGATCATCGGATAGCGCACGGCAAAATCCTGCGCCAGACGCACCAGCGCGTCATAAACCGACTGATCACCATGCGGGTGATATTTACCGATCACGTCGCCGACAACACGGGCGCATTTCTTGAAACCAGAACCCGGATCGAGCTTCAACTGGCGCATGGCAAAGAGCACACGGCGATGAACTGGCTTCAACCCGTCGCGCACATCAGGCAACGCGCGATGCATGATCGTCGAGAGCGCATAGGCGAGATAGCGCTCTTCCAGCGCTTCACGCAGATTGATGTCCTGCGAAGGCCCTTCAGGGGGCGTGATGACCTTGGCCATGTCTCAACTTTCGGTAGGAAACTCGTGCCGCCGTTATACCAACGATTCGGCATGGGGTAATACAAAGGGAGTACATTCAGGTAATCCGCGCCACTAAACGCTGCACCAGCCTGATTCGTGCATCCGGTAGGTGCCGGTCATGCGGCGCATAGAAGTGCCGTTCAAGAAAATGACCGGTGATCTTCAATCCTTCGGCCACATCATCCGGCGCGCTGATGCCTGCCTGCGCACCAACCAGAAACGGCGGCAGACGAAACAGCCGGTCGGCATAAGCCGCGCCCGCCTCGCGGCTCACCGCCCCGCCGCTGCGCGGCGACACATAAGCCAGACCATCGCGCACCCCCGTCGCCGCACATTGCGCAAGGTCAAGCCCGAAGCCGAGCTCCGACAGCAGCCCCAACTCCCAGCGCACGAAAACGGCAGGCCAGATATCGCTGTCCTCCATCACATCAAGCAAAACCGTGAAGGCTTCAAAGAGCCCCTCATGCGCTTCACGCTCCGGCAAAATCCCCGCGACGGCGCAGGCAGCGCTCAGTCCCGTCAACGCAAAGGGATCATCCATCAGCACGCCTGCACGGGGCTTCAGAAGTTCGACCGTGTAGGAACCCAGATGCTCGTTCAACCGCGCGCGCCAATGCGCCGTCAGCGTGTTGCCGGGCTGGAGCATACCGGCATAACGCCGCCGCCCGCCGCCGCGCACGAGGCCGAGATGCCGTCCGTGCTCGCGCGTGAACAGCTCAAGAATGGCGCTGCTCTCGCCATAACTGCGCGACGACAGAACCACTCCTTCGTCATGCCAATCCATCAGCGACCACATTAAAGCAGAATCTCAACATGCCCTGATTATAGCGATAACTAAGGCATTTGCTCAGGTCTATTGATCTCAGTTCTTGGGGAAATCGAGACCCATTTCGCGGTAACGCTCGCGGTCGTCACCCCAGTTTTCGCGTACTTTGACGAAGAGGAACAGATGCACCTTCGCGCCCAACATCTCTTGCAACTCCTCACGCGCCAGCGTGCCGACCGTCTTGATCGTCTGCCCACCCTCGCCCAAGGCGATTTTACGCTGGCTCTCGCGCTGAACGAAGATGATTTGCTGGATGCGGATCGAGCCGTCCTTTTTCGTCTCGTAGGATTCAGTTTCGACCGTCAGCGAATAGGGAATCTCATCATGCAGACGCAGAAACAATTTCTCGCGCGTGACTTCGGCGGCGAGCGAACGCAACGGCACGTCGGCCAATTGGTCTTCGGGATAGTGCCACGGACCCTTGGGCATCAGACCGGCAATATGATGTTTCAAATCGTCCACACCACTACCGCTCTGGGCTGAGATCATAAATGTTTCGGAGAACAGGCCCGTCTCGTTCAGTTCGGTCGCAAGTTTCAGCATCCGCTCGCGCCCCTTCTCGTTCAGCACATCAACCTTGTTGAGCGCCAGAACGGCCTTGCGCTGCGGACCACCGTCACCATGTGCCTTGAGCCCATCGATCACGCGGCTGAAATCATCATCATGCCCGCGCTCTGCGTCGATCAACGCGATAACAGCGTCCGCGTCCCCCACTCCGCCCCAGGCCGCATCGACCATCGCGCGATCAAGACGGCGCTTCGGTTTGAAGATGCCCGGCGTGTCCACGAACACAATCTGTGTGTCGCCATCAATCGCAATACCGCGAATGCGCGAGCGCGTGGTCTGAACCTTATGCGTCACAATGGCGATCTTCGCGCCGACAAGGCTATTCAGCAGCGTCGATTTACCGGCATTCGGTGCACCGATGATCGCGGCAAAGCCTGAGCGTGTCTCGCTGCTCTTCGTATCAGTCATTCTCGTTCCAAACTTTTTCTCTGAGCAACATCGCCCGCGCTGCCGCCTGCTCGGCAATGCGCTTTGAACTGCCCGAACCGCTCAACGGTTTCAGACCGCTGATTTCAACCTGCACCTCAAATTCGGGTGCGTGATCCGGCCCACTGCGGCCGGTCGCTTTGTAAACAGGAATACCGCGACCACGCTTTTGCGACCATTCCTGCAAGAACGTCTTGGCGTCGGCCCGCTGCGTCGGCTCCGACAGAAGGCGCCTCCATTCCGTCTCGATAAACCGCCGCGCAGGCGCAAGACCACCATCAAGATAAAGCGCCGCGATCACCGCCTCGCAGGCATCGGCCAAAATAGCAGACTTCTTCCGCCCGCCCGCTTTGTCCTCGCCGGCGCCGAGCACCAGAAAATCACCAAGCTCAATGCTCCCGGCCACGACCGCACAAGCCTCTTTGCGTACGAGTCCATTATAGCGCACGGCCAGCTCGCCTTCAGTCGCATCGGGAAAATCGCGCAACAACCATTCAGCAACAACAAGACCGAGAACACGGTCGCCCATAAACTCCAAGCGCTCGTTGCTGAGACTTTCCTCATTGCGTCCGATGGCGCTCGAATGGCGAAGCGCACGCACCAGCAATCCGGCATCGGCAAACTGGTGGCCTAACCGCGCTTCGAGCGCTGCCAACCCGGTCTCCGCCGCCGCTTTGCTCAACCCACCCAACTCATCATGCGGTCCCAGCGGATCGACGAAGGCCAATGCCAGAACTGCCAGAAGGCTGCGCTGCCATCCGTTGAGAAGAAAATAAGCTCGGCCTTGCCGACCAGATTTTCATAAGGCACATAGCCGACGGCGCTTGGTACACGACTGTCATTCGAATTATCGCGATTGTCACCCATGAAGAAATAATGTTCCGGCGGCACGAAATAGACGCCCGTATTATCCGTCACACTTTCCTCGATCAGATCGAGCGTATTGTAGGAAACACCATTGGACAGCGTCTCGCGAAATTGCGGAATACGCTGTACATTGCCGAACTGATCGCGGCTGACAAAATCTTCGACGCGCACACGTGGCACGGCAGACCCATTGATATAGAGCACGCTGTGCTTCATCTGAATTTTGTCACCGGGAAGACCGACGAGGCGCTTGATGAAGTCGGTACGGTTATCCGTCGGCACCTTGAACACAATAACATCGCCGCGCGAGGGCTGGCGCGACAGGATACGGCCATCAAACAATGGCGGGCTGAAGGGCAGCGAATGTTTGGAATAGCCGTAGCTATATTTGGCGACGAAAAGATAGTCGCCAATCAACAGCGTCGGAATCATCGAGCCGGACGGAATGTTGAAAGGCTGGAAGAAGAAAGCGCGGATCACCAGCGCAATGATCAGCGCATACCCGATGGTGCGACCGTTCTCCGCCCAGGCGCTGTTGCGCACATTACTCAGCTTTTCTGACATCGACATATTTGACCTAACTCCAAACCCTTAACCGCGCCGGACGACAGACGGGACCATACCATAACAAGACAAGCCGTCGCCCCCGCGCAAGTGGTCGCGACAGACAAAAACAGCCTGATCACCCCTTGTTAGGGACAGGTTCAGCCGAAATTATGACGAAAGCCTGAGCAAGTGGTCCGTCATCGGTGATTGTCAGATGAATGATCGCCTCATGCCCCTCCGGCGTTAATGCTTTCAACCGCTCCAGCGCCCCGCCGGTCAGCGCCATGGTGGGTTTGCCGCCCCGCAGATTGACGACGCCCATATCGCGCCAATAGACCCCGCGCGAGATGCCGGTGCCGAGCGCCTTGGCGCAGGCTTCCTTGGCGGCAAAACGCTTGGCATAAGATGCTGCCCGATTTTTCCGCCCCTCGGACTTTGCCTGTTCGATGGGTGTGTAAACCCGGTTGACAAAACGCTCGCCGAAACGCTCCAGCGATTTTTCAATGCGGGGAATGGTAATGAGATCACTGCCGATGCCGAGAATCATGCAGAAACCTTCGACCCACGGGCGATATCCATCAGTTCGCGCATCTGGCGGATCGTCGCGGGCAATCCGTCGAATATCGCCTCACCAATGAGAAAATGCCCGATGTTCAGCTCTCGGATTTCGCGCAAGGCGGCAACGGGCGTCACATTGTCAAAGGTGAGACCGTGACCGGCATGAACCTCAAGCCCCATCGCGAAACCGTCGCGCGCGCACCGCGCCAAACGCTGAAACTCAGCCTCGATCCTCGCACCGTCTTTCGCATCACCCGCATGAGCATAGGCCCCCGTATGCAACTCAACAACCGGAGCACCGAGCGACACCGCCGCTTCAAGCTGCGCGATGTCGGCATTGATGAAAAGCGAAACACGGATACCGGCATCAGCAAGCCGTGTCACAAAAGGTTTCAGATGATTGTGCTGACCGGCAGCATCAAGCCCGCCCTCGGTCGTTACTTCCTCGCGCCGCTCCGGCACGATGCAGACAGCGTGCGGACGATGACGAAGCGCAATCGCAAGCATCTCTTCCGTCGCCGCCATTTCCAGATTGAGCGGCAATGACATTTCGCCCATCAGGCGCTCGATGTCATGGTCGCGTATGTGCCGACGGTCCTCACGCAGATGCGCCGTGATACCGTTGGCACCTGCCGCCGCTGCCATTTCCGCCGCACGCACGGGATCGGGATGCTCCCCGCCGCGCGCATTGCGGATGGTCGCCACGTGATCAATGTTTACACCAAGACGCAAATCCATCAGACCGGTCTCCGCTTCTATTCCGTCGGGTCCGGTGCACGCTGGGTCATGCGCTCCAGAACCATCTCTTCCAGTTTCTCCCGACGCCGCTTCTGATAGGCGGTGACTGCGCTCCTCGTGAACATATAAGCAATCAATGCCGCAACAATGCCGATGGGCATAGAGCCAATCGCCATCGGAACAAGAAACGGCACGATCACGTCAAAGGCTTTAGAACTCATCAGAGTGGAAACGAGATCGACATTCTCTGCCGGATGCCCTCCCATGATCCAATTGCCAAGATCATAGCTCGCCCACCAGATCGGCGGATAAGTGATCGGGTTGCCGATATTCGTACCGAGCGCCGCCGCAACGAGATTGCTGCGGAACACCCATGCCACAAGCATCGCCCCGACAATATGAAAACCGAGATAGGGCGAGCAGCCCATGAAAGCGCCGATCGCGATACCAAGCGCCACCGAATGCGGTGAGCCGTTGAGCCGTCGCACACGCCGCCAATACAAAACAGAGACGCGCCGCCATCCCATGCTGGGCCACAGCGCCTCGCGCAGTTTCGTAAGCGGACGAAGCTCGACCCTACGTTGGAACACGGTCGTTACCTTCTAAAAACACTTAAGCAAGCCCGCGGCTGCCGGGCTTTATTGCCGGAATAGCCGCAAGCTCAGGTGGCAATTTGTCAGCCGGATAAGACGGAATAGCGACCTGCGCCAGCGAGATAAGTTTGACACCGACTTTCGCCTTGCCGCCCGACCGGTCGATGAGGCAGGCCGCCGCCACAACTTTCGCGCCCGTCGCACGGATGGTCGCAATGCATTCGCGCGACGACACGCCCGTCGTCACAATGTCCTCCACCATCAGCACGCGCATCCCCTTAGTAAGCGGAAATCCGCGACGCAGGACGAACTCGCCGTTCTCGCGCTCGACATACATGGCAGGCACATTGAGATGGCGCGCTGTCTCATAACCCGGAATGATGCCACCGACAGCAGGCGAGACGATTACATCGATTTTCGACATGTCTATTTCTTCAGACACTTTCTTCGCCAGCGCCTTGCAGAGTTTCGCGGTGATCTTGGGGTGCATGAACACCAGCGCTTTTTGCAGGAACATCGAGCTGCGCAATCCTGATGACAAAATGAAATGACCTTTGAGCAAAGCACCGGCTTTTTCAAATTCTTTCAGGACGGCCTCGGTTTTCATCGTCTCGTTCCCTTTGGTGGCTCTGCACCGTTTACCAGTTTTATATGTAACTTGCATCAATCTAGCGACGCGGACGAACGACCTGCGACACCACCGACACGCCGTTAAGCGCCGACATAATGCGCGTCAGATGCTTGAAGTCGCGCACTTCAAGATCAAGCTGCATATCAAAAAAATCCGTATCGCGCTGCGTCATCGTAAGATTGGTAATATTGCTGCCATAGTCAGCCACAAGCGACGCGATGTGGCCGAGCGCACCCACTTCATTGCGCACCGTCACATTGAGACGCGCAGGAAAAAGCTGCGGATGCTCAGGGTCTATATCCCACGCGACGTCAAGCCAGCGCGTCGTCTCGCCGTCGAACTCTTCAAGCGCAGGCGCATCAATCGGATAGATGACCACACCTTCGCCCGGCGTGATGATTCCGACAATGCGCTCGCCCGGCAGCGGGAAACTATTGGCCGCCATGCGGATGGCCAGCCCCTGCCCCGCGCCTGTTATGCGCACAACACCCGCATGATCATCACCACCGACAGATTTCAACGACTTCTTGCGACTGCCTTTTTTGACCGGCAATTCCGGAAACACGGTTTCGAGAACCTGCTGCGCCGGAATTGTGCCGTCACCAACCGAGGCCAGCAATTCCTCCAGATCATCCTGATGCAACGCCCGCAGAGCCCGCTGCAACACAACATCGGTTGCCTCGCGCCCCGCCGCCTCAAACACACCCTTCAGAATCTGGCGACCAAGGCGACCGAACTCCGCTTCTTTGGCAGAACGGATGGAACGACGGATTGCCGAACGCGCTTTGCCGGTCGCGACAAAGGCTTCCCATGCGGGGGACGGGCGCTGCGCCTGCGAGCGGATGATTTCCACTTCGTCACCATTGGTCAGCACCGTGCGCAGCGGCATGTGGCGGCCGTTGATTTTCGCGCCGACACAACTGTCACCGACTTCGGTATGCACAGCATAAGCAAAATCAACCGGCGTCGCACCGCGCGGCAACGTGATAAGCGTGCCCTTCGGCGTGAAGCAGAACACCTGATCGGAGAACATCTGAAGTTTCGTATGCTCCAAAAACTCTTCCGGCGAACCGCCATGCTCCAGCATTTCAATAAGCTGCTTCAACCAGCTGAACGTGCCCGCAAATTCTTCCGAGCGCTCGGCAAGGCTCGACCCTTCTTTGTAGATCCAATGCGCTGCAATGCCGAGTTCGGCGACTTCGTGCATCTTGCGTGTGCGCACTTGAATCTCGACGCGCTTGCGCTTCGGGCCGATCATTGTCGTGTGAATGGAGCGATAGCCGTTATTCTTCGGCGTCGAGATGTAATCCTTGAAACGCCCCGGCACCATCGGCCAGTTCATGTGGAGTACACCGAGCGCATGATAGCAATCGTCCATCTCGTCGACGATGACACGGAAGCCAAAAATATCGGATAGCTGTTCCAGCGAAATCGCGCGGCGTTCCATCTTGCGCCAGACTGAATAAGGCCGCTTCTGGCGACCATCCACTTCGCATTTAATGCCGGAGGCGGTAAGCTTCAACCGCAACTCTTCGGCAATGCTCTCAACCGTATCTCCGCTCTCGGAGTTAAATTCATTGAGACGCTTCACCAACGTCTCGCGAGCTTCTGGATTGAGTTCCTTGAAAGCAAGGTCTTCCAGCTCTTCACGGATTTCCTGAATGCCCATGCGACCGGCGAGCGGCGCATAAATGTCCATTGTTTCTTGCGCGATGCGCTGACGCTTCTCCGACGATTTGATAAAATGCAGCGTCCGCATATTATGCAGGCGGTCGGCGAGCTTCACCAGCAACACACGGATGTCGTTCGACATGGCGAGCAGAAATTTGCGGAAATTTTCCGCCTGCTTGGAGCGCTCCGACGTCAGTTCGATGCGTGTGAGTTTGGTAACGCCGTCGACAAGATTGGCAATCTCGAAACCGAACAAGTCGGCAAGCTCGCCCACCGTCGCGCCCGTATCCTCAATCGTGTCATGCAAGATCGCAGTAACAATCGTTGCCGTGTCGAGCTTCAAATCCGTCAGGATGCCCGCGACTTCAATCGGATGGGAGAAATAGGGGTCCCCGCTGGCACGCATCTGGCTACCATGCTTTTTCATGGCATAGACATAAGCACGGTTGATCAGGGCCTCGTCCGCGCGCGGATCGTAACCCAGTACCCGATCAACCAGCTCATACTGCCGTAGCATATTGTCTCAAACTCCTACTCGGAACTCATCTTAGTCACAAACAAAAGCGCCGCCCAACCTTTCGGCGGGGGCGGCGCTCAAATGTGCTAGCCGTGCGGGCGTGATTGGATCACACCTCCCTGCGCTCAGTCGTCTCCGTCCATATCGTCGGCGTCGGCAGATTTCTGCTGCGGCGAGTCGATCTGGATCTGGATCGCACGCAGAAGCTCCTCTTCGCTCATACGATCACTCGAACCGGCCGCTGCGCCGAAAGTATCAGGCGTCTCGGTGCTTTCACCCGATGTGAGAAGCGCCACGGCTTCTGTCTCTGACTCATCGGCATCAACGCGCTTCTGCATGGAGCCGATCAGATCTTCGCGCAGGTCCACCGGAACGATTGTGCGTTCGGCAATTTCGCGCAAGGCCACGACGGGGTTCTTGTCGTTGTCGCGGTCGATGGTCAGTTCCGAGCCTGCCGACATGGCACGGGCACGATGGGCCGAGAGCAAAACCAGCTCAAAGCGGTTCGGCACTTTATCGACACAATCTTCAACGGTAACGCGCGCCATATATCGGACTCCGAGATGAAATGGGGTTAGCCCGTATGTAGGGGCTGGCGGCTGGCAAGGCAAGCAAAAACAGGCGTTTATGGGGCTTATTTGTTCCGGAAAGAGATCAAATCCGGCAGATTTCTGCGGTCGTAGCCGGACCCTCCGATGCGATCAGACGCGCCAGAAGCACTTGCGGCCCTACGCCCTCACGCGGATGAACCCAATCGGGAGCGACTTCGGCCAACGGAACCAGCACGAATCCGCGGGCACCGATACCAGGATGGGGGAGCGCGAGTGGCAAAGGTCCGGTGCCTGCTTCGGCCCCGTGCGGGCCGGATACCGTGACGATTTGCCCTTGGTAATCGAGGAGATCGAGGTCGAGCGTCCGTGCCGCCCAACGCCCATGGCGGACCCGCCCGAACAACGCTTCGATCCGGTGGAGCGCGGCAAGAAGGTCGGGCGCGGGCAAAGCCGACGCGACAACGGCTACCGCATTCACATAATCAGGCTGCACGGTATGAGCGATCGCGGGAGTCCGGAAAAAGGACGAGCAACGGACGAGTGAAATCCCGAATGCAGGAAACAAACGCAATGCGACATCGAGCGTTTGGCGCGGCTCCCCCTCAACAGTCGGTAAATTTGCACCCAGTCCAATCAGGATCATCTGTTTTCGCCTCACATTTGCGTGTGACATTTGACCGGGCCATTTCAAAAGTCACGCGTCTTCTATAAATTGAGACTTATAAAGTCTCCCAAAAACAAAAACATCAAAGGTCATTTTATGAATTTTTACCCGCAGGAACGCGTCGCCCTTTTTATTGACGGCGCAAATCTCTACTCAGCCGCACGCGGCCTGAACTTTGACATCGACTACCGCCGCCTGCTCAATCATTTCCGCACGAAGGGTCACCTCATCCGTGCGTTTTATTACACCGCGCTCATCGAGGATCAGGACTTCTCGCCTTTGCGCCCGCTGATCGACTGGCTCGATTACAACGGCTTCACGGTCGTCACCAAGCCCGCCAAGGAATTCACCGACGCACAGGGCCGCCGCCGCATCAAAGGCAATATGGATATTGAACTCGCCATCGACGCGATGGAAATGGCACCCAATATCGACCATCTCGTGCTCTTTTCCGGCGACGGCGATTTCCGCCGCCTCGTTGATGCCTTACAGCGCAAGGGCAAGCGCGTCACTGTTATTTCAACGACGCGCTCGCAACCGCCGATGATTGCAGATGAATTGCGCCGTCAGGCCGATCAGTTTATCGAGCTGGAAACATTGCGCGGCATCATCACCCGCACACAAACACCACATGCAACCAGAACACCCGTCGCCGCCGATACGACCGAAGACGACTACGAGTATGAAGACGAAGAAGAAAACGTGCCTGCACGCTGATGACGTCGCTCGCTGAAGTCCCGCACGACTGCCCGCTCTGCCCGCGCCTCGTCGCTTACCGAGAGGCGAATGCGCGCGCGCATCCTGATTGGTTCAACGGACCTGTGCCGTCTTTCGGCAGCGCGAATGCGAGACTGCTGATCGTCGGCCTCGCGCCCGGCGTCACGGGCGCGAACCGCACGGGACGTCCCTTCACGGGCGACTATGCGGGCGACCTTCTCTACTCGACACTGAAGAAATTCGGTTTCTCCAAAGGCATATTCGAAGCGCGTGCCGATGACGGACTGGAACTTGTGGACGCGATGATCAGCAATGCGGTGCGCTGCGTGCCGCCGCAAAACAAACCGACGCCGCTTGAAGAAAAAACCTGCCGACCGTTTCTGGTAAACCGCATAGAGGCTCTGCCAAACCTCAAAGCCATTCTGGCACTCGGCCGCATCGCGCATGAAAATGTCCTGTCAACATTCGGCGCAACAAAAGCCCGAAACCCTTTCGGCCATCAGGCAAGCCACGAACTCAAACCCGGATTGCGGCTCTTCGACAGCTATCATTGCTCGCGCTACAACACGAATACAGGTCGCCTGACCACGGAGATGTTTCACGCGGTATTTGCTGATTTAAGAGCGTTTCTAGACGCTTCGTAAAAGCGGGGATAGGCGGGTTATCCATCAACTTTGAAGCTCGAATTCGATGTGTTTCTTGCGAGAAATTCGAGGTTTCCATGTCAAGATCGTTGATTTTTCGTTGATGAGTTCCGAGGACACGCGTGGAGGCGAAATAATCAGGTGGGGATAGGGATATTTTTCCGGTTTATGTCCACCCTCCATTTTCATAGCCCTGTCTCATTTGGAAGAATGGGATTCAGCTATACCGTTGTTCCGTCCACGGATCAGCTTCGTTGTGGTAGCCGCGTTCTTCCCAGAAGCCGGGCTTGTCATCTGTGGCGAACTCGATCCGGTTCACCCATTTTGCACTTTTCCAGAAATACCATTGCGGCACGATGGTGCGCACGGGCCCGCCATGTTCGCGGGTCAGGTGTTTGCCTTCCCAGCTATGGGCGATGATGACGTCGGGTTCTTTGAAGACATCGAGTTTGATATTCGTCGTATAGCCGTCATAGGAATGAAAGATGACGTGCGCCGCATCGGCGCGCGGCTTTACCAGATCAAGGATCACCTGCGAGGCGACACCATCCCAATGATTGTCGTAGCGGCTCCATGTCGTCACACAATGAATGTCGCTGATATAAGTCACCTGCGGCAGCGCCATGAAGTCGTCGAAGGTGAGCGTCACGGGATTTGCGACCGCTCCGTCGATTTGCAAACGCCAGTCACTCAATGAAATGTCCGGCTGGATACCAAGATCAAGCACCGGCCATTTTTCGACGAGATGCTGGCCCGGCGGCAGACGGTTCGCGTGGTCGCGGTCGGCGCTACCGGTAAGATGACGACCGCTTGCGGCCGTCTTTTCTTTGGACGCGATGAGCTTGTCTTTGATCTTGCCGATGAAGCCCGGCTTGTCCCCATCGTTCATATCAAATCACCCATGCCAAATCCCTCAGCCTTTTTCGCGCATCAATCTGGCCTTGTCGCGCTGCCAGTCACGCTGCTTCTCGCTCTCGCGCTTGTCAGCCATCTTCTTGCCGGCGGCGAGCGCGATCTCGACTTTCACGCGGCCCTTGTCGTTAAAATACATGCGCAATGGCACAAGCGTCATGCCCTGCCGCTGAATGGCCTGAGACAGTTTGTCGATCTCGCGGCGATGGAGCAACAGCTTACGCGGACGACGCGTCTCGTGATTGAACTGGTGCGCTTGCAGATAGACAGGAATGTAGGCGTTGACGAGCATGATCTCGCCGTTGCGCGTAGCCTGCGCATGGGCCTCGTTGAGACTGCCCTGCCCGCCGCGCAGAGATTTGACCTCGGAGCCGTGCAACTGGATGCCCGCTTCAAACTTGTCGCCGATTGAATAATGAAAATGCGCTTTCCGATTATCTGTAATCAGTTTGCGACCTTCACCTATCTTTCGTTTGGCACCGCCACTTTTTGCTGACATGACCTCTCAACCAGACTTTCCGTTCAGTTGATCAGACCCGCATGGCGCATGGCATCACGCACTTTGACCTGAGCAGGCTCGGTGATGGATGTCATCGGCAGACGGATTTCGTCACGGCACAGACCAAGCAGGCTCGCGGCATATTTCACCGGACCGGGGCTCGGCTCGATAAACATGGCATGGTGAAGCGGCATCAGCCGGTCCTGAATGTCCAGTGCGCGGGCAAAGTCGCCCTTGAGCGTCGCGGTCTGGAACTCGGCGCAGAGCTTCGGCGCGACATTGGCCGTGACCGAAATGGCACCGACGCCGCCATGAGCGTTGAAACCCAGCGAGGAAGCATCCTCGCCTGAAAGCTGGATGAAGTCCTTGCCGATCAGATGGCGTTGCAGACTGGTGCGCGCGAGATTGGACGTCGCGTCTTTGACGCCGACAACGTTCTTAAGCTCCGCGATGCGCACCATCGTCTCGACCGAGATGTCGACAATCGTACGACCGGGAATGTTGTAGAGGAAGATCGGCAGATCAACGGCATCGCTGATCGCCTTGAAATGCTGATACTGGCCTTCCTGCGTCGGCTTGTTGTAATAGCCGGTCACACTCAGGACAGCATCTGCCCCGACCTTCTTGGCAAATTTCGTCAGTTCGATCGCTTCGAGCGTGTTGTTCGATCCGGCGCCGGCCATAACGGGCACACGCTTCTTCGTCACCTCCACGCAAATCTCGACGACGCGGCGGTGCTCCTCGTGGCTCAACGTCGGCGATTCGCCGGTCGTGCCGCAGGGAACAAGCCCGTGCGTGCCCTCCGAGATCTGCCACTCGACCAGTTTGGCGAACGCGTCCTCATCAACCTTGCCGTCCCGAAACGGGGTGATGAGAGCGACGAACGAACCCTTGAACATTTTAAAGCTCCATAGGCCCCTGAAAAGAAAAGAACGGGGCGGCGCGCAAGATAACCATTCGGACCACAGGCGGCAAGGAATGAGGCCGGAAAGGCCGGAAACATCGGGTCATTTGGTCCACTTGTCGCGCTTGTTAGCACGTTGGTAGGCTCATGCGAGCACAATTTGTAGCGGGCGACGACAACGGACGCCGTGTCCAACGGGACTCAGGGACCCCGAAATCGTCATTCCTCACTTTATATAAGGATGCGTCCCTTATATAGGCATGGCCTTATTAGTGTAGTCGGGCCTTACGGCTTTTTTTGGGACGGGTTGAAGTCGAATTGTCTGGTCAGCCAAGCGTATCGCCGAAAGTCACGGGCAAACCCAGCTCGATCAACCCTGCGCGCCGGACGACTATCCGAACAGTTCTGGGTGCCCTGAGCCTTGCCCTCGGTCTGGTCTTCGTGCAGGCACCGGACCTCTACGCGGCGGCAACGCCGGTGGCCAAGCCCGAAACAAAGCCCGTAGCCAAAAAAGAAACCACGGCGAAGAAGCCCGTCCAAAAGACGACAAAGAAAACGTCCAAATCCAAAAAGAAGAAAAAGCGGGTCGCGGCCAAACCGAAGCCAGCGCCCGCCGAACCCATCCGCTCTGCCCTGCTCGATGCCAACGACCTCAACGCGCTGAAAGACGCGCTGGCCGAAGCCGACCGCGGCAACTGGTCGGAGGCCATGCGCCACCGCCTGCGCATCGGCAACAAGCCGGTGCAAAAATTCATCCTCTGGTATCGCCTCGTCAACAAAGACTCGGGCGCGACACTGGCCGAGATCACCGCCTTCCAGACGCAAAACCCGTCCTGGCCGCGCATGGCCATGCTGTCGCGCCGCGCCGAAGAGGCGCTGCTGGGCGGCGCACCGAACAACAAGGATGTGATCGCCTGGTTTGCCACCCATCCGCCGCTGACAGGCGAAGGCAAGATCGCCTATGGCAAGGCGCTGATCGCCACGGGCAAAGCCAAGGACGGCAAAAGCTGGATCCAGCGCGCCTGGGCAGAAGATGATTTTTCGCAATCACGCCAGCGCCAGATCATCAACACATACAGCGCGCAACTCACCCCCGCCGTGCACAAGGCGCGGCTCGACCGCCTGCTCTGGGACCGCAGCACGGCAGACGCGCGTTACACTGCCTCGCTTATCGGCAGCAACGCAACCGCACTGGCCGAAGCCCGCATTCGCCTGATGACACGCTCGAACACAGCGCAGGATGCGGTGAGCCGCGTGCCAGGCACGATGAAGGGCGATGCCGGTTTGCTCTTTGACCGCATCCGCTATGAACGCAAGACCGGCAATGACAATGCAACCGTGCCGCTGATCCTCACAGCCCCCGCGCAGCCGCATCAGATGATTGATCCCGACGCATGGTGGGTCGAACGCAAGATCGCCGCCCGCGTAGCGCTGGCCAACGGCCAATATCAGGACGCCTATTCGATCGTCTCCAGACACGGGCTGGAAGACGGCACCGACTATGCGGACGCCGAATTCATGTCCGGCTGGATCGCGCTGCAATTTCTGAACAAGCCCGATGTGGCGCTGACGCATTTCAAGAAGCTGAAAAACGCTGTCACGACACCGATCAGCACGGCACGCGCCGACTATTGGCTGGGCCGCGCCTCGTCGGCCAAGGGCGACAAGCAGAATGCCGAACTCTACTACCGGCTCTCGTCGAACAACCCGACGACATTTTACGGCCAGCTTGGCAATGTCGCGCTGGCTAGCCTGAAGGGCGGCGACGCGAAGATGCATCTGCCCAAGGAACCGAAAGTGACCGCAGCAGAAAAGGCGGGGTTCAAAAAGAGAGAACTCGTCACTGTCGCGCAAATCCTGCATGACTTCCATCGCGACGATCAATCCTGGGGCTTCATGCTTCATCTCGCGGACACGCTACAGACGCCGCAAGAACTCATCATGCTGAACGATCTGGCCCTGAGCTGGAGCGATCCGAAGCTCGCACTGCGCGTGGCGAAGACGGCGGTACAGCGCAACTTCCTGCTGCCGCAGCGGGCCTATCCGACAAAATATATGCCCGCCTATGCCGCCAGAGGCCCCCGCGTCGAGAAGGCGCTTGTCTATGGATTGTCGCGGCAGGAAAGCGAATTCGATCCCGAAGCGAGAAGCCCTGTCGGCGCACGCGGGCTGATGCAACTGATGCCGGCCACCGCACGGGCGACGGCGAGACAAATCGACATGCCTTATTCCCTCACGCGTCTCACCAGCGATCCGGCTTACAATGCCATGCTCGGCTCGGCGCATCTCGGCACACTGATCGAAGGCTATGACGGCTCCTATATTATGAGTATCGCGGCCTATAATGCGGGCGCGACGCGTGTCGGCGAGTGGCAGGAGTCCTACGGCGATCCGCGCTCCACCGCCGTTGATCCGATTGACTGGATCGAGAACATTCCCTTCTCCGAAACGCGTAACTATGTGCAGCGCGTGATGGAGAATTTCGAAGTCTACCGCACGCAGTTGAGCACCTCGCCGCAGACGATCCGCATCGCAGACGATATCCGCCGCAACACCGGCGCGCCGATCTCGACGCCGGTTCCCGGACCCGGTCATATCCCGCTCGCTTCACCGGCCGCCGAAGAAGCCTCCGCTGCACCGGATGTCGGGCCGGAAGCGCCAGATATTTCAACGTCCGACCGGCCATCTGTGCCATCCAAGAAACGCCAGCACGCCAAGCCATGACCTACATTTCAAACCAGATCGAGCCGGTTGATCTTTTCTATACGTCACAGGACGGTTTGCGTCTTTACGCCCGCGACTATGGCAACCGCCTGTCACGCGAAGTGCCGGTCATCTGCCTGCCCGGCCTCACGCGCAATTCGAAAGATTTTGATAGGCTGGCCCGTCACCTTGCCCAATCGCGGCGTGTGCTCTGTCCCGATCTGCGCGGGCGCGGGCGCTCGCAATCTTGCGAAAGCTGGACCGACTACACGCCGCAAAACGAGATGCTCGATATTTTCGATCTGATGAGCGCGGTCAATATCCGCCATGCTGTTTTCATCGGTACGTCGCGCGGCGGCATCATCACCATGCTCATGGCCGCGAACCGGCCCAATGTCCTGCGCGGCGCGATCCTCAATGACATCGGACCGGAAATCGAAACGGCGGGGCTGAAACGGATTGCGTCCTATGCCGGCGTGATGGAAACACCGCCGAGCTGGACGGAGGCCGCTTTCAAGCTCCGCCTGATGAACGAGCGCGAATTTCCGACGCTTTCAGGCGACGACTGGTACGACTATGCGCGGCTCACCTTCGCCGAAGAAGGGGGCGCACCCAAAGCAGATTACGACGCAAAGATCGGTCTGGGCCTGCGCAAGGGCCTCGACGCCGCACAGGCTCCGCCATCCATGTGGCCGCAGTTCAAGGCGCTCGGCCATGTGCCGGTGCTTGTCATACGCGGCGAGAACTCCGACATTCTGAGCGCCAAAACCGTGACACGCATGGCGCGAGAGCATCCCAATCTCTCGCACGTCACCGTGAAAGATCGCGGCCATGTGCCCTTCCTCGACGAACCGGAAGCCATCGAGGCGATTGAAGCGTTCCTCGCCAAATTCTAATCATGCGTGACGCGCAGCATTTTCGTGGCGCCGATTTGAAACTCGAAATCTACCGGTTGCAGTACGAGCGCAAATCCGTCTGCTGCCAGCGCCCGCATGACGACAGACAAATGGCTCGACGGGCGACCATCCAGATTGACCAGCGGAAAGACCCGCACCTCACGCGCTACGCGCAGCAATTCGCGCATTGCCGCAACGTGAAATGCGGCATTAAGTTCGTCGCCATAGAGAAACAGCAGATGTGACGACAGCGCGAGATCGAAAGCACCGTCGGCACATGGCAGATGCGGCAGGGCACCCGTCACATAGCGCGACGACCCTTCGCGGTGGAAATCCTCCAGAAACAAATCCAGCGCCGCCTGTCTGCGCTGATGCACCCGCTGCTCGGAACCGTAGAATTTCCAGTTGAAACGATAGGACGCTGCCGCCATGCCTGACCGCATCGCGCGCGCCGTCAGATCGAACTGATCACGGATCGCCTGCGGGGCGGTCTGATAGAGCGGATCAACCGCCGTCACATTGAGTCCGCGCATAGCGGCCTCGCTTGCAAAGGAGGCGGGGCCGCCGCCGACATCAACAATGCGCGCGCCCTGCGCCACATCCTTCAGCGCGAAAAAGGCCTCGTACTCGTCGAACCGGCGGCCCCAGGGCACGATGCCGCCAAGATTGAATTCATTTTGCCTGTTCTGTGCTTGCGTCTTCATTTTCTCTTCTCCGTATAAAACCGGAAAAGCGACGCCCCTTTGTCAGCGGCGTGTTTTCAATGAGACCCGAAAACAAAAATGCCGCCTCCAAACGGGGCGGCCAATCCGGCAAGTCGATATGCGACATGTCTGGGCCACCCGTCAGGTGGTCCACCACGCGCCATTGCTGCCAAATTGAATGTTCATTGCATCAATCCTCAAATCACATGGCGTGAAATCTACGCCAATGAGCTTTGCCTCACAAGAACATCGTGATAAACGATCCTACGACTACTGGCTGATCCCAAATTTGTGACTCGGGTTATAACCAGGGTCCTGACTTGAAAATTCCGCAGACTTGTGCGGCTTTGCAAAGAAAAATGCCCGCTCTCCCCATTTAGCTTCATTTCCTCGCGCAATCCTCGCTCACGGCTCTTTTGCCGGTCCGAATGCCGCTCTATATACATAGCTTCTACCGAAGCGCCCCCCGCCCATTCATCTGAATTCGATCCGGAGTCCCCCATGTTGACGAAACGCATGACCATCATGCTGGTAATCACCGCCGTGATCCTCGGCCTCGTCTTCACATTTGTGATCGGTAAAAAACTCCTCATCGCCCACTTTATTGCCGGTATGAGCTCCCAGCCGCAGACCGTGTCCTCCACCGTAGTCGGCTACGAAGAATGGGAACCAACAATCAGCGCCGTCGGCACATTGAAAGCCAAGAACGGCACCGACATCACACCCCAACTTTCCGGCATCGTCTCCAACATCGCGTTCGAGTCCGACAGCTATGTCAAAAAAGGCGATGTGCTGATCAGCTTTGCCGACGAGGACGATGTGGGGAAACTGAAAGCGCTTCAGGCCTCGGCCGATCTCGCGCGGCTCACCTATAACCGCAGCAAGGAACTCGTGCGCAGCCGCACCGTCAGCCAGGCCCAGCTCGACAACGCGACCGCCAACCTCAAAAGCGCCGAAGCGCAGGTTGCGGCCCAACAGGCCCTTGTCGACAAAAAACAAATCCGCGCGCCCTTCGACGGTCATGTCGGCATCCGCCTCGTCGACATCGGGCAATATCTGACCGCAGGCCAGAAGGTCACAACGCTGCAAGCGCTCGAACCCATCTATATCGACTTCACCCTGCCCCAGAGCGAAGTGCGCCTCGTCTCCGTCGGTCAGGACGTGACGGTTCACACAGACGCCTATCCCGACGAAACCTTCACCGGCAAAGTGCTGGCGCTTGATCCCAAGCTCGACCCCGTGACGCGCAACATCTCGGTGCGCGCCGAACTCGCCAATGCCGACCGCAAGCTGCTGCCCGGCATGTTCGGCTCCATCACCATCACGACCGGCGCGAAAGAAAAGCAACTGACGCTGCCGCAGACCGCCATCACCTATAATCCTTACGGTGAGACAGTCTTCCTCGTCATCAAGGGCGAAGCCGACGAAGACGGCAAAATACCACTCAAGGCAAAACAGAAATTCGTCAAGACCGGCAAGCGTCGCGGCGATCAGGTCGCCGTCATCGAAGGTGTGTCCGCAGGCGACACGATTGTTACCAGCGGTCAGTTGAAACTCAAAAACGACACGCCGCTTGCGCTCAACAACGAGACCCCGCTGCCCAATGATGCTGCACCCCAGATGCAGGACCAGTAAGTCAAAATGAATTTCACAGACATTTTCATCAAGCGGCCGGTCCTTGCCACTGTCATAAGCCTGCTCATCCTTGTGCTCGGCTTGCGCTCCGTCTCGCAGCTGCCCGTGCTCCAGTTTCCACGCACGGAAAACGCCGTCGTCACGGTCTCAACCACTTATTTCGGCGCCAGCGCCGAACTGGTCTCCGGCTTCATCACCACGCCGCTTGAAAGCTCTATCGCACAAGCCAACGGCATCGACTACATGAACTCGACAAGCTCGCCGGGCGTGTCGGTCATTCATGTGCAGATCCGTCTGAACTATGACAGCGCCAAGGCGCTGACCGAAATCAACACGCGCGTCAACGCCGTCCGCAACCAGTTGCCGACCGAGGCCCAGGACCCTGTCATCACCATTGCCGTCGGCGAGACGATTAGCAGCATGTATCTCGGCTTTTCGTCGGACGTACTCGCCAACAATCAGATCAGCGACTATCTGCTGCGCGTTGTCGCACCCAAACTACAGGCCGTCGAAGGTGTGCAGCAGGCCGAATTTCTTGGCGAAAAGCGCTTCGCACTGCGCGTCTGGATGGACCCAGACAAGCTCTCGGCCTATGGCCTGACCGCAACCGACATCCGCACCGCGCTGGCCCGCAACAGCTTCCTCTCGGCGCTCGGTTCCACCAAGGGCCAGATGGTGCAAGTCGATCTGACCGCAAACACTAGCGCCAGTTCGCTCGATGATTTTCGCAACCTCATCGTCAAGACGGCAAACGGAGCCTCTGTCCGCCTCGAAGACGTCGCCAATGTTTCGCTCGGCGCGGAAGATTATGAATCATCCGCCTATTTCGACGGCAAACCCTCGGTGCAAATCGGCATCAAGGTCGCACCGACTGCGAACCTTCTCGACGTGACCAAGCGTATCCGCAATATCTTCCCCGAGATTCAGGCCCAGCTTCCCGAAGGTCTGCGCGGCGCGATTGCCTATGACGCGACAAAGTTCGTCACCAGCTCGATCAACGAAGTCGTGCGCACACTTGTTGAAGCGCTGATCATCGTCACGCTCGTCGTTTTCATGTTCCTCGGCTCGCCACGCTCGGTCCTGATCCCGACACTCGCCATCCCGCTCTCGCTCATCGGTGCGTTCACCTTCATGGTGATGTTCGGCTTCTCGATCAACCTGCTGACGCTGCTGGCGCTGGTTCTCTCCATCGGCCTTGTCGTCGACGACGCCATCATTGTCGTCGAAAACGTCAACCGCCATATGGAAGAAGGCCAGACACCGACCCAAGCCGCGACGCTCGCCGCACGCGAATTGAGCGGCCCTATCATCACCATGACCGTCGTGCTGATTGCGGTTTATATCCCGATCGGTTTCATGGGCGGCCTCACAGGCGCACTCTTTACCGAATTTGCCTTCACACTTGTCGGCGCCGTCACCGTATCCGCCATTATCGCGCTCACCCTATCGCCCATGATGTGCGCCCGCTTTCTCAAACCACATAATGATCCGAGCACCAGCGCATGGGAAAAACGCATCGTCGTCTATATCGACGAGCGCTTTGAAAAACTGCGCCACCGCTATCTCAGCTTGTTACATACGAGCCTCAACGAACTACCGGTCGTGGCCGTCTTCGCTGCTATCGTCGTCGCCAGCATCTATTTCTTCTATACCTATTCCAAAGCGGAACTGGCACCGGAGGAAGACCAGGGCATCGTCATCGGCTTCATCACGTCAGCGCCCACGGCTTCGCAGCAGCAACGCGCGATCACCAGCGCCAAAGTCTTCGACGCCTATGCCAAACATCCTGAAATGGATCACGTTTTCCAGGCCGTCTCCGCGTCATCCACCGTGGCTGGTCTTGTCACCGTACCGTGGGACGAACGCTCGGTCAGTTCCGCAGAGTTGCAGCAAGCCTTGCAACAGGAACTCGCCATTATACCGGAAGCACGCATCGTCATGTTCCAGCCGCCAGCCCTGCCCGGCGCGAGCGGCCTGCCCATATCGCTCGTCATTCAGACAACGGAAGGTTTCGGCCAGCTTTATGAGGTCGCCCAGACGATCCTCGGCAAAGCACAGGCGAGCGGCAATTTCGTGTTTCTCGATTCCGATCTCAAATTCGACAAGCCCCAATCCGAACTCGTCATCGACCGCGACAAGGTCGCCCAGATGGGCCTGACCATGAACGATGTCGGCGCGGCCATGTCGTCCATGCTCGGCGGCGGTTATGTCAATTATTTCAGCCTTGAAGGCCGCTCCTACAAAGTCATTCCACAGGTCCAGCAAAAGTTCCGGCTGAATGTCGACCAACTCAACAAATATTATATCAACACGGCCGACGGCAGCAGCGTACCGCTCTCGACGGTTGCACATTTCGAGACGACCACCGTTCCCGAAACGCTCAACCACTTTCAGCAGTTGAATGCCGCTACACTCTCCGGCGTTGCCATGCCCGGTATCGCCACAGGTGATGCTCTGAAGGCCTTGCAGAAGATCGCCGCCGATAATATCCCGCCGGGCTACACGATCGATTTCTCCGGCCCCTCACGCCAGTACATGAATGAATCCAGCGCCATTATCGTTACCTTCGTCTTCGCGCTCATCATCATCTTCCTGACGCTCTCCGCGCAATTCGAAAGCTTCCGCGATCCGGCGATCATCCTGATCACAGTGCCCATGTCGATCAGCGGTGCGCTGCTCTTCATCGTCACAGGTATCGGCGGCGCGAGCCTCAACATCTATACGCAGGTAGGCCTCGTGACGCTGATCGGCCTGATCAGCAAGCACGGCATTCTCATCGTGGAATTCGCCAACACGTTGCAGGAAGAGGGCAAGACAAAGCGCGAAGCCATCGAGGAAGCGACCAGCATCCGTTTGCGTCCCATTCTGATGACGACATCGGCCATGGTGCTCGGCGTGATGCCGCTTATTCTGTCGAGCGGCGCTGGCGCAGCCTCGCGCTTCAACCTAGGCCTTGTCATCGCAACAGGCCTTGCCATCGGCACACTCTTCACGCTCTTCGTGGTGCCTGCCATGTATATGATGCTGGCCGAAGAGCACGACGGCGACGAGAATGACGACGCCATGGTCGAACCCGTCAGCGCATGACGAGGCCGACATTATGACAATCAAGCTCGACGGCTAAAAGATTCCGATCTTTGAAGCCGCGAGCTTGATCTCTTCGTCCTGATGCCCCGTAGCCGAAAAGACCACAGTGCCGCACACATCCGGTTCACGAGTCGCTGCAAGAGCATCACCACTGATTAGGGCGCACACCCTAGAGCGGGATGACATATGACTGATTCAAAGGGGATTCCCTTTGGAGGAGAT
>JAZJXO010000022.1:0-37234 GCA_040390855.1 Pseudomonadota bacterium | reverse complement strand
CGTAAGCGGTGCTCTGGCCCCACCTAACTGGGTTTGATTTTAGGCTTCCAGCGCTTGGCGAGTTTGAGGACTTGGAGGCGAAGCTCATCGGCGGGCGGCGCGTCTGCGTTGAATGTGTCGCCGTGCCAGTCTTTGAGGGCTCGGTGTTCCGGGTGCTTTGGGTCGGCCATGGCCTCAAGGAACATTTCATATCCAGGTGGGCCGCCGACGTCTTCGGGCGGACATGTGCCAGCTATATAGGTCAGCCTCGGGTAAAGGTCACCGGGCATTTCGTTGGCTGTCTTGACGATCTCAAGCCTGTGCTCCCAGCCGTCGCCGAAGTCGTAGAGATAGGAGATCACGTTGGCGCCTGTGTCTTCGAGGACCTCTGCAAGCGTCGCCTTGTTGGCGGGTAGATCATCGCCGCCAAAGCCGGGATCGGGCACCCCCCATGTCGCCCCTGCGGCCTCGAACATATAGAGATGCGAGTTGGTCCAACCCATGGCAGCCTGCAGGGTGAGGTGCAACCGGTCAAGCCGGATATTGGCGGGGACCTGCAAGACACGCGTGACCATGGGAGCCACGTGTTCCAGTGTGACCTTGATTTCGATGATGCTCATGCAACCTCCCTCAGATATTTGAAGGAGTGTAATTCCACGGCAAGAGGTCGTCGATGTGGCTTTGCTTGTGACCGCTGACGATCCTGGTAAGGACATCAGTGAGATAGGCTTGCGGCTCGACATCATTGAGCTTGCAAGTCTCGATAAGCGAGGCGATGACGCCCCAGTTTTGAGCGCCAGCATCATGACCTGCAAAAAGTGCGTTCTTCCGATTGATGGCTATTGGCCGGATGGCGCGCTCGACAGCATTGTTGTCCATCTCGACGCGCCCGTCGGCCAGGAACAGGCAGAGCCCGTCCCAGTATTTGGCAATATATTTGAGCGCCTCACCAAGCGGCGTCTTGGATGAGACGCGGGCGCGGTGATGGGCGAGCCATGTCTCCATGTCGGCGATCAGTGGTTTTGATCGAGCCTGTCGTGCTTCCAGACGTGCCTCAGCGCTCAAGCCTGCGATGTCCTTTTCAATTTGATAGAGGGTCGCGATCTGGCGCAGTCCTTCTTCGGCAATCGGCGCGGGCGCATTCTGCGCGACCTCATAGAGCTTGCGCCGCGCATGCGCCCAGCAATAGGCCAGTATGCCACTAAACCGGGTCTTGGTCGGTGATCACCGGTTTGATGGTTCTGGTCGGCAGACGCGATTTAAGTTTTAGAAATGGCGTCTCGATATAGCGGTAGGTGAGCATGGCAACTAGCCAGCATAGCACTGCGCTGGCTGCAATCCGTATCGTCAACTCAGTTAAATGAGCGCTCGATGTGAGCAGAGCCATTTTGTTCTGTGAAAAAACGATTGGGAAAAGTAGATAGAATAAAATGGGGACGTGGGTCAGGTATAGTGAATAGGAAATCGTCCCGAGGTGAGCAGCGAACTTGTTTGCGAATATCCATTTGAAAGCAACTGGGCCGAGGCTTGAATATAGAATCAAGGACCAGAGCACGGCTTCCACATCATGATAGGCAGGAAAATTCATTATCGCATTTTGCTGTCCGCTACCTCCATAATAGGCAAGCAGGCCCAAAAGGGCGGCGATAGCGGAGATGAAAATACTATTTGCAAACAGGCGACTGCGCAGCAGACGCTGCCCAGTTTCTGTTTGATGGACGCATGACAGAGTTCCGCCTGCCAGAAAGGCAGTGGCGCGCCCAAAAATTGAATTTCCGATAGTTACATAGGTCCCTGACCATCCTGGGTGCTGGACTCTTAATCCCAACCAGACGGCAAGAAGCGTGACGGCGATCAACTGCCCCCTCTTGTTTGTCATAAGCAGCATGGCAGGCGGCAGAAGAAGATAGAACTGGATTTCTGTGCAGAGCGACCACCAGGTTACGCTATAGGGAAATATTTGGAATCCGACGGGGATGAAAAATGCAGCCTGCAGGGCGGCACTATTGCCGGTGATGATCCAGGAAAATCCTACGGCCGCATAGTAGAGTGGTATGATCCGTAGGATACGGGCGAGATAGAAGTCACGAAAATCCACTGACTGGCCGCTCAGGATACTTTTAATAAATGGGGCACATAGGAGAAATCCACTCAAGACAAAAAAGAGTGTTACGCCAGTATTGCCCGCCGCGATCCACTTTACCCAGAGCGCTGAAGATTCGAAATTCTGACCGATTTGGCTCGTCAGAATTCCCTGATAATGAAACAACATAACAAGCAGAATGGCCCAACCGCGCCATGCCTCCATCTCCGGGATATAGTTGGAAGGTCGTCGCATCCCCTCCAGGATTTCAGGCAGTGACCGCATGGACTAATTCACGCCCTGAGTCGCCGTTTCGGTCATTTTCTGCGGCTGATCCTTTTTTTGCAATCGCTTCAATTTGCGCGTGTTCTCCAGATGCCTGCTGGCATGGACGTAAAAGGCACGCAATGCCGGAGCTGCGTCCGTATCATTTTTGTCAGTGAACAGAAGTTTTAGAAGCTCCGGGTCGTTATCGCGGTTCCCTCCGGGCTTGCGGAGAACGCCGAGCCCGAAGCCATGATTGAAAGTGAAGGTTTCGTGCTTTTCCGTCAGATCTTTCCAGAACTTCCACGCACCGAAATCTTCCAGCCGCGCTTGTACGTCATGGAACAGCATGATGCCGCCCGGTTTCATCTTGGGATACCAGTTCGAAAAATCTTCGCTGACAGCTTCATAGGTGTGAAAGCCGTCAATATGCAGCAGGTCGATGCTGTCGTCGTCGAAGTGCCGAAGCGCATCCTTAAAAAACATGCGCATAATATATGAAAAGCCGTGGTAGTTTGTACGGTTGTGTTCGCTCACTGTCTTGAATACGGATTCGTCATATTTATCCGTATGCGCATCGCCCTCGAACGTGTCAACGGCATAGCAAAGTCCGTCGATCTCGTTTTCTTTCATGGATTGGCAGAAGGTGAAATAGGAAAGGCCCTTATGCGTTCCCAGTTCCACAAGAAGGGATGGGCGGAGCGCCGCGATAAGATCGTAGCCAAAGGGAAGATGATCAACCCATGTGCTGAACACCATATGTAGGGGTTCGAAGCGGCGAATAGACGGTGGCATGTAAACGTGGGTCATGGCTTTACTTCCTGATCAAACGTGATCTGTTTATCAAGTAATCGTGATTTAGCGCGCCCGCCACCGCGCTTCCGCGCGTCGTCTTCGTAATACTCGCGACCATTGGCGGCGAAACGTTTGGCTCTGTCAATTCCCCGTTTTGCCGAAAATAAAACATAGCGCAACGCCGAAGTTGGAATTTTGCCCAGCAATGTCAATTCGATCCTCGGGGAGAGGAAAGGGTGGCCGAGAATCTCGTCGAGCTGGTCTCCTTGACGCTTCAGCACATCATCCCGGTCAGCTTTGGTTGATGTTGTGACGCCGCCGTGGATCTGGTGAAAGGAGCCTTCGCCTGCAAGCAGATAGGACTCTGTATCGTGATGCATGGCAATCTTGTAATAAAGGTAGAGGTTCAGCGCGCCGCCACCCGGCATGTTGAATCTTTCATCAGCCCCCCCAATTTCCTCAAACACCTTCTTTGTCACGAAAAAGCAGTTGCTCTCCATGAAGGGGTGGAAAAAACCGTGGGGGTTCGCGCCGCAAATGCAGGAAATGTCGAACAGGCGGTAGCCGTTGCTTTGCCAGTCGATTTCATCAAGAAGCCTTTTCTCGACGTCTTCGTCATAACCATGCTCGGCATGAAATTGCTGTTCATGCTCTCCCAGATGGTAGCCCGGGACGAGGGCCATCGCATCAGGCGTCAGTTTGAAAGCCATCAGCGCGTAGCGGATGACGCCGGGCGTTATCATTCGAGCGCCGTCGATCATTAGCCCTATAAATTGTCCTTTTGCTTTTCCGATGCCGAAATTTATGGCCGCCGCCGGTGAAACGCTTTCTTCGTCACGCAAGAAGTAACGGAAATTTCCGGGCAGGCGTCTTATGGCGTCTTCGTCTATGTTCCGTCCGGAACGGTTTTCGACCAGTATCACTTCATAGTCATCGCCATTGACGGCTTGCTGATAGGCAGGCGAAAGGCTGATGAGCGTGTTAAGCGCTTGGCGTGGCATGTCGTAGGCAATGACAATGACTGAAAGAAGCGGCGTGCTCATTTGGGCTAAACCTTGTCGAGTGACACGCGAATGAACCGGTAAACGGACGGGTGGACGGCACCGAACAGAATTGGCCTTACATTTGGCGCTTCGCGGTCGTGACCGCGTATGGCGATGTCCTGTTCGGTCAGTTGTTTGTAGACAAGCGTTCTTTCCTCGCTGCGCGTGCCTGTGGTGACACCACCATGAAACTGATGGAATGACCCTTCGCCGAACAGCAGGTAGAAAGGAATGCCGGGGGTTCCCAGCAGGCGTTTGTAGAGGTCCAGATTGGCGTTTCCGCCGCCGAAATCATTGTATCGGCTGTCCATACCACCAAGCTTGTTCCATCTGCGCATGGTCATGGCGATGAAGTTGCTTTCGGAATTCGCCTTGAAAAATCCGCCCTGGCAGGAACCGCTCAGTACCGCAATCTCGAAGAGGCGATAACCGTCTTCCGGCCAGCGAATACCCTGCAGCAGCTTTGCCTCTTCTGTTTCGTCATAGCCTTCATTAATGGCAACTTGCTGTAGCTTGTGACCGATGTGATATCCGAGCGTTGAAACGGCCGCTTTCGGCGCCATCCGAAATACCTGGAGTGTGTTGTGCACCACGCCCGGGGATACCATGCGGGCGCCATCAATCATGATAGCCAGATGAGTTCCGCGCGCCTTGGAGGCGCCGAAATTGATGGCGTGGACAGGTGTTCGCTGGACTTCGTCGCGGCAAAAATAGCGGACATTGCGCGCATGCCGGGTGGCGCGTTCCGCCCCCAGAAGATTGTCCGAACTGTTCTCGACCACAATAACTTCGTAGTCCTTCTCCTTTGCCCCCCGCTGATAGGCGGGACTCAAGGAATAAAGGGTCTTGTCAGCCTGATCGGGCATTTTGTATACGATCAAAATGATCGATAAATAGGGCTTTCGGCGTAAAATATTATACATTTACCTGACGCATCTAGCGGGCGATGAGTTGCAACTGTGTATAAATATCCTGCAAATCGCTTGGCATGGGGCTGTTTATGACTTTGTGATGTTTGAGTTCGGTGCTGAAAAAACGTTCGTCCGATAGTGATTTTAGTCCCAACTCAGCAAACACTTCGTCCATTTTATTGTGAAGGGTATTCTCATCCTCATCAAAACATAATAACGGAAACGCCTGCAGGTTTAGGAGTTTGGAATTGTATGCTTTCCACAGTCCGAAGGCATGCTTTTGTGGCATGTGACCTCTGTCGCTATGGGTGTTGCCGTAATCTATATTTTGAAAAACAAAACTACGGGGAGGAGGGTGACTTCGATGTCTTCCGTTACTCGGCAATTTTACGGTTTTGATATGTTCCCGTATGTGGGGACATCTGATTTTTAACAACGCAACTTAATTTAGGGGAGTCCGCGACGACCTGGGACTGATAAGGGCGCATTTAATAGTCCGGTTTCTTGGCCAAGATCGGGGGCAAAGGTAAATTGCGTGATATTTGGCGTGGTTAAAGTCGCAAATTCATCACTCTTTGTGACTCAAAATAAGATGTAACCCATTGATAGAATTGTCAGACTCGGCATTGGAATTCAGACTCAGCTTTTGCGCCACGAGACTCATTTTTTATGCGAATCCACAACAGACTTCATTGGAAAACTCAAGTCCGAAAAACCGATAATGTATATTATGGAAATAATTTTGCTGTGTTAAACAAAGAAATCGAGCGCAACCTGAAGTCCGGCATGTGCCGAAATCCTGTTTGCGCCCGAAAACTCTATACAATCAGCGCGTCAAAGCGCGGCGTGGACCTGCACTTCGACTTTCCATTCAGGTCGCACGAGCGGCGATTGAATACAGGCGCGCGCGGGCGGGTTCTGCTGGTCGACCCAGGCGTCCCACACTTCGTTGAAGGCCACGTAGTCACCGATGTCAGCAAGAAAAATCTGTGCAAACAACACCTTAGATTTGTCGCTGTCGGCATCTTTCAGCAACGCGTCGATCTGTGCGAGCACGGCGACGGCCTGACCTTTGATGTCGGCAGGACCATCAACGGCCACCTGACCTGCGAGAATTATACGGTCACCATGGACAACGCCTTCGCTCATACGTTTGCCGGGGCTCAGACGTTTGATAGCCATTTTAAGTTCCTTTTTGTACTTGAGACGGGCGTTTGATAGCAGTCGCCTGCCTAGCCCAGCAACCTCGAAATACCAACTTTTTCTTGCAAGAAATACGAGGTTTCCATGTCGAGTCCGTAGGTTGGTTCGTCGAGCATCAGCGTGTCCGGCCAAGAGAAAAATCCTCAGGGGGAATAGCCAGAAAATAAACTTATGCCCGCGTGCCAGGAACACGCTCGCTCGAAAACTTACTCCCCCTCTGAAAACACACCACCTAAAAAACACAAAAGGCGACCCTTGCGGATCGCCCTTCGCGCCAATCAGTTGATCGGAAAAGTCAGCCGGATCAGATGGCTTCCTTGAGGTCTTTCGCAACGCGGAAAGCAACCTTCTTGGAGGCTTTGATCTTGATGGCTTCGCCTGTGGCAGGGTTGCGGCCCATGCGGGCAGCGCGCTTGCGAACGGCGAGAATGCCAAGACCGGTGATGCGGACTTTGTTGCCTTTCTTCAGGTTCTTGACCGTCAATTCGACGAAGGCATCAAAGAATGCCGCAGCGGCTTTCTTCGACATGTCGTGCGACTCAGCCAGCTCTGCGATGAGCTTGGAGAGCGGGACTGTGGCTTGCGCCGGAGCCTTTTTTGCAGCGGCCGTTTTGGCAGCGGCGGGAGCCTTTGCAGCGGCAGGAGCCTTTGCAGCAGCCTTGGCAGCGGGCTTCTTTGCAGCAGGTTTGGCAGCGGGTTTTGTGGCCATGATTCGTGATTCGTCCTTGGTGAAAGCTGTCACTATCTTTCACAAGTTTGTGCAAAACACCAAGAAATAGCTGTGCCCCAATGCTTTTTTCGATCATGCACGAAGGCTTTATGCACAGATTTCGTCTCCAAAGCGCAAAAAAGCCCGTCTTTATTGGACAATTCCACTCCCGCTGCCTAACTTCAGCGAACCGACAATCCACGACAACGATAGTGCGCGACGCAAAATGACACTCAAAGCAGCGATTCTCCCCGTCACGCCGTTCCAGCAAAACTGCACTCTGCTGTGGAACGAAACGACCATGCGCGGTGCTGTCTCCGACCCCGGCGGCGACCTCGACCGCATCATGTCGGCGGTCGCAGAACTCGGCGTCACACTCGAAAAAGTGCTTCTGACACACGGACATCTTGATCATGCATCGGCGGCAGGCGAACTCGCGCGGCGTCTCGACATTCCGATCGAAGGCCCGCACCGCGACGATCTGTTTCTGATTTCAGATCTCGCCAAGCAAGGCGCGAAATATGGTTTTCCCGCCTATGAAGGTTTCGAGCCGACGCGCTGGCTTGAGAACGGCGACACAGTGGATGTCGGCGGTCTCACATTTGATGTACGCCATTGCCCCGGCCACACACCCGGGCACGTCATATTTTTCAACAACGAAGCGCGCCTCGCGATTGTCGGCGACGTGTTGTTCCAAGGCTCTATCGGCCGCACTGATTTACCGCGCGGCGACTATCAATCGCTCGTCACAGCGATCCGCGAAAAGCTCTGGCCGCTCGGTGATGATGTGACGTTCGTGCCGGGCCACGGGCCGCTCTCGACATTCGGGGCCGAGCGACGCAGCAACCCGTTTGTGGCCGACGATAATTACGCCTGACATCGCGCTGCACAAATGTCTGTTTGTGCGTTAAACTGAACGCATGAAACCGTCATGTATCTTGTTCGATCTGGGCAATGTGCTGCTGCTTCATAATGCACAACGCAGACTGGGCGCACTGAGCAAAGCCTGCAACCGAAGCACGGACGATGTTGCCGCCATGCTCTAACAAACCGGTATTGTTGAGGCGCTTGATCTCGGCCACGCGGAGGCCTCCGACCTCGCAACGACACTGAGCCGCTTTGCCGGAAAGATCATTGGGACGGACGAAGCGATCCACCTGTGGCTTTCCGTGTTCGAACCAAACCTGCCATTATGGAACGCCCTTCCCCGTCTTGAAGCCCGTTACACTCTGGGCCTCTTCAGCAACAACCCGCCTTTCATCCGAAGTATTTTTCCGCGCGACATCAAATTCAGGCATGTGTTCCTGTCGCCGCAATTTCATGCGACCAAGCCAGACATAGCTGTCTTCAAAGCCGTCGATGCCGCACTCGGCCTGCCACCTCAGCAAATTCTTTTTGTGGATGACAAGAAGGAAAACACAGAGCAGGCCTGTTCGCTCGGCTGGAATGCAATAGAGTTCAAATCCAATGATCAGCTTGATCAGGAATTGACCCGCCTTGGCATTTGGTAAACGACGACATGAACATACCGGACAATCTGAACCGCATCGACGCGCTCATCGAGATCATGGCGCAGTTGCGCAACCCCGATGGCGGCTGCCCGTGGGATCTGGAACAAAACTTTGCAACCATCGCGCCTTATACAATCGAAGAAGCCTATGAAGTGGCCGACGCAATCGAACTCGGCGACATGAGCGAATTGCGCGACGAGCTGGGCGACCTGCTGTTGCAGGTTGTCTTCCACGCGCAAATGGCGAAAGAGGCAAAGGAGTTTTGCTTTGAAGATGTGGTGCGAGCGATCTGCGAGAAAATGATCCGCCGTCATCCGCATGTTTTCGGTGACGAGAAAGCCCGCTCGGCAGGCAGCGTCAGCACCCGCTGGGAAGAAATCAAGGCCGAGGAAAAAGCGGCCAAGGGCAAAGCCGCAAAGCAAAGCCTGCTTGATGATGTGCCGCTCAACCTGCCCGCCCTCACCCGCGCATTGAAATTGCAAGCACGTGCCGCCAGAGTCGGCTTCGACTGGCCGAGCACGGACAGCGTGCTCGACAAACTCAACGAAGAAATGCTGGAGCTGTCGCACGAGCTTGCCAAGGGCGGCGACAAGGACCGGCTGGAAGACGAGTTCGGTGATATTCTTTTTGTCTACGCCAACCTCGCGCGGCACCTGAAGATTGATCCCGAAGCCGCGCTGCGCCGGACCAATGCGAAGTTCCGCCGTCGCTTCGGACGTATCGAGGAAAAGCTCGGCGCTCAGGGACGCACACTGACGCAATCCAATCTCGAAGAGATGGACGCAATGTGGAACGAAGCCAAACAGGAAGAGCGCGAATAATTATTTTGCCTTGCGGATCGCTTCGGCAAAGTGCTGCCAACTCGCTTCGTCGCGCGCGGCGAGATGTGGCGCACCGAGTGTTGCGGGCCGGTAGTCGGCATTATCATCAAGCCCGCGCAACACACCGCCTGCTTCGCGCAGGATGAGCGAGCCCGGCGCATGGTCCCACGGCATCATACGATTGTACGTTACGAGATCGTGACGCCCGCGTGCGAGATCGGCATAGTCATAGGCCGAACAGAAGTAATGACTTTTGCGCGGCACCGTGTCGGCGAAGAGTTCGACGCGGTCGCGCCATGTCTCATTCATAAAGCGCACGTTGAAGGCACCTCTGACACGCTCTGCATCACGCGGAGCCTGCCCCGACGCCATACGCTGCACATTACCGGCAGCATGGAGAAACGCGCCTGCGCCCTCCTCCGCCATAACAAATTCATCCGTTACGGGCAGATAAATCCATGCCTGACGCACCTCGCCGCCTTCGACAAAGGCAATCATCACACCGAACGTGTCGCGGCCCTCGACAAAATTTGTCGTACCGTCCACCGGATCGACGGTCCAGTAAGGTGTATCACTCTCGACGATTTTCAGAAGATCAGGCGTGGCGGCACTCGCCTCTTCGCCCAGCACACGCGAACCCGCGACCAGCGCCTCAAGCCGTGGTGTCAACCATAATTCGGCGAGGCGGTCCGCGACCGTGACGAGATCGCCTTTCGATTTTTCTTCGATGTCGCTTTTGGCGAGCATCTTGTAACGCGGCATGATTTCCTGCGCCGCAACGTCGCGGATCAACTGCGCAACCTTTTCCATACGATCAGGCATCAATCAACAACCCGTTCAGGCAAAGTGTGGCGCGCGGCGATTTTGGGGAATCGCTTTTCCAACCGGCCTATTTCGGCATCGGGCAAAACGACTTCCAGCGTGACGAGACCATCATCGGTCGTATCGCGCTGGCGCACCTGACCGTTCTCATAGAGCCAGGCCAGCGCCTCGCCTTCCGATGGCAACAGATCGAAGGTGATCGGCGTGCCTTCGTCGATCACATATGTGTCGATAAGCGCGAGGAGATGATCGACGCCCTCCCCTGTCAGCGCGGAGGTCGCCACCGTCATGGTTTCGCGCGACGCCGTATTGACAATCGCATCGTGACGGGCGGCATCGAGGCAGTCGATCTTGTTCAGAACTTCGATGAGCGGGCGCGGCGTGCCTTTGACTTTTGGACCCATGAGACCGAGCGAGCCCAACACGCTTTCAACGTCGGCTTTCTGGATGTCACTCTCTTCATGCGCCGCATCACGCACATGGAGCACGATTTCGGCTTCCAGCACTTCTTCCAGCGTGGCGCGGAAGGCCGCGACGAGATGCGTTGGCAGATCGGAAATAAAACCCACCGTGTCCGACAAAATAATTTTCCGTCCGCTCGGCAGTTTGACAGCACGCATGGTGGGATCGAGCGTGGCGAACAAGAGGTTCTCGGCAAACACATCGCTTTCGGTAAGCCGGTTGAACATGGTCGATTTGCCCGCGTTGGTGTAGCCCACCAGCGCGACAATCGGATAAGGCACTTCGCGCCGCGTCTTGCGGTGCAGTTCACGCGTGCGCTTCACGCTTTCGAGCTGCTTCTCGATCTTGGCGATGCGCTCCTGAATGACGCGCCTGTCAGCTTCGATCTGCGTTTCACCCGGACCACCCAGAAAGCCGAAGCCGCCGCGCTGGCGCTCCAAGTGAGTCCAGCTCCGCACGAGACGGCTCTTCTGATAATTGAGATGAGCCAGTTCGACCTGCAACGCGCCTTCCTTCGTGTTCGCGCGCTCGCCGAAGATTTCCAGAATGAGGCCCGTGCGGTCGAGGATTTTGAGGCTCCATGCCTTTTCCAGATTACGCTGCTGCACGGGCGAGAGATGCCCGTCCACGATCACAAGTTCGACCTGAAGCTCGGCGAGCAGACCTTTGAGTTCCTCGACCTTGCCCTCGCCTATCAGCGTGGCGGGCTTGATCTCGACAAGCTGCACAACGCTGGTGCCGACAATGTCGAGATGGATGGCGGCGGCAAGGCCCACGGCCTCTTCCAGCCGTGCTTCCTGAGACCGGATGGCACGACCGGACTTGCGCGCGTCATGCTCGGCTGATTTCAGCCATGGCACGAGCACGTAAGCACGCGTTGTTCCGCGCGACGGTCCGTTGGATGTCTCTTTACTCAAAACGCCAGTCTCGATCTTTGGAGAGGCTTATCCCGATCAGAGATTTACGCCTCTTCGCCGCCCGGCTCAAACAGTTGAACCGGTGTGGCGGGCATGATCGTTGATATGGCGTGTTTGTACACTAATTGCGAGTGGCCATCGCGACGCAACAACACACAAAAGTTGTCGAACCACGTCACGACGCCCTGAAGTTTCACACCATTCACCAGAAAGATGGTGAGGGTGACCTTGTGCTTCCGCACATGGTTCAGGAACGTATCCTGCAAGTTATGAGTTTTCTCAGACATGGGTAAACCCCATTTGTAACATTGGGTTGGACCAGCGCGGCCGCACCGACCGGTCTCATCATATTGTCTTTGCCCTCGAAGAGCGAAAGTGCGGCTTACCTACAATCGTGTGTTTTGGGGTTATGCTGCAAGTGCGAAATGAAGCCAAATCGTCTTTGTGGACAGATTTATGTCTAAAAATCGACTTTCTGGCTCCAAAACGACCGGCGAACCTCAAAAACCGCTGATTTTGGCCACGGCGTCATAGGCTTTGCGTAAACGGAGCGTCACAGAGCCCGGCGCGCCGTTGCCGATCACATGGTCATCGACCTTCACAACCGGCGTGATAATGGCCGTCGAGGCGCTGATAAAGGCTTCACGCGCGCTGCGGGCTTCCTCGACTGTGAAGGGACGCTCGACGATCTCGATGCCTTCGCGGGCTGCCGCTTCGAGCAGGACGCGGCGCGTGACGCCCGGCAATATGGCCGCGCTGAGCGCCCGCGTGACGACGCGGCCTTCGGCGTCCACAATCCATGCGTTTGTCGATGAGCCCTCGGTGATGAAGCCGTCTGCATCGACGAGCCACGCCTCATAGGCCCCCGCCTCGCGCGCCGCCTGCTTGGCGAGGATATTGGCGAGCAGCGACACAGACTTGATGTCGCGTCGCGCCCAGCGTTGGTCAGCCATGGTGATGACGCCGACCCCCTTCTCGACGGAGGCCATGGTCTTTGCAAGGCTCAGGCACCTGGCTGTGATGACCAGCGATGGCCGGACCGGCGGATCGGGAAAGGGATGGTCGCGCCTGGACACACCGCGCGTCACCTGCAGATAGATCAGGCCGAAGGAGATACCGTTCTGACGGATCACTTCGCGCATGACATGGCGCAACGCGGCGAGCGCCATCGGCATGGCAATGCGCAATTCGCGCAGCGAACGTTGCAGCCGTTCCAGATGATAGTCCTCATCCATCATCCGCCCGTCGCGAATAGCGCAAACCTCATAGACGCCATCAGAAAACTGATAGCCGCGATCTTCGATATGGACCGCCGCCTCCGTGTGACGAAGGTAGCGGCCATTGACATAGGCGATGCGGGACAAGCGAACTCTCCGGTACTATCAGACCATCATGTCGGGACGGTTTGTCGTCGCAACGCCGAGGGATTTGAGCTTGCGATGGAGTGCCGAACGCTCCATGCCGATAAAGGCGGCCGTGCGCGAGATGTTGCCGCCGAAGCGGCTGATCTGCGCCATGAGATATTCGCGCTCGAATGTCTCGCGTGCTTCACGCAACGGCAAAGCCATGATGTGTTCGCCGCCCGAGCCGCTGACCGTGATCTGCGCTGACGAGCCGACTTCGGCGGGCAGCATGTCCGCCGTCACCGTGGCCGACGGATCGCCGGATGTGAGGATCAGCAGGCGCTCCACATTGTTGCGTAGCTGGCGGATATTGCCCGGCCAGTCATGCGCTTGAAGCGCGGCCATCGCGTCTTCCGAGATCACGCGCGGCGGCAGGCCGGTGGTTTTGGAAATCTGACCCATGAAATGGTCGACCAGCATCGGGATGTCTTCGCGCCGCGCGGACAACGGCGGCACATTGATCGGCACCACATTGAGGCGGTGGAACAGGTCTTCGCGGAAACGACCTTTGGAAATCTCATCATTCAGATCGCGGCTTGAGGACGAGACGACGCGCACGTCAACTTTCACCTTCGGGCCGCCGCCGACACGCTCGAAGGTCTGATCGACAAGTACGCGCAGGATTTTGCTCTGGGTTTCGAGCGGCATTTCGGCGACTTCATCGAGGAACAACGTACCGCCATGGGCCTGTTCGAAGACACCGACTTTGCGCGGGCCTGTAGCGGTTGCTTCGGTGCCGAACAATTCGGTTTCCATGCGTTCGGGCGCCATCGTGGCGGCATTGATCGCCACGAAAGCATGTGACGCACGGCGCGAGCGCGAATGGAGAAGACGGGCGACGACTTCCTTGCCGGAACCGGACGGGCCGGTGATGAGGACGCGGCTGCCGGTGGGGGCAACTTTCTCTACAGTCTGGCGCACATGCGCGATGACCGGTGAACCGCCGACCAGCATCGTATCATCACCGATACGCGTCTTGAGTTCGGTATTCTCACGGCGCAGACGCGAGGCTTCAATGGCACGGCGCACGATGAGGATCAGACGGTCGGCCTTGAACGGCTTTTCGATAAAGTCGTAAGCACCTTTTTTGATCGCCGACACCGCGGTCTCGACATTACCGTGACCGCTGATGATCACGACGGGCAGGTCGGGATGACGCTCATGGACGACATCGAGCAGTTCCAGCCCGTCAAGACGACTGCCCTGAAGCCAGATGTCGAGCACGAGAAGGCCGGGGCGGCGTGCTTCGATCGCCGCAAGCGCACTGTCACTGTCGCCCGCCACGCGCGTGTCATAACCTTCGTCGTTCAATATGCCCGCAACGAGATCGCGAATATCAGCTTCATCATCAACAATCAGAATCTCAGACGCCATTCATTGCCTCATTTCCGCTACTCGTTTCAGGTGCAACATGACGCACACGCGGGAACGTCAGGCGCACCAGCGCCCCGCCCTCCCAATCGTCTGTCTCCGGTGCATCCTGCAATTCCAAAGTGCCGCCGTGGTCTTCCATCACCTTGTTGACAATGGCGAGACCAAGGCCGGTGCCTTTGGTCCGCGTTGTCATATAAGGCTCGGTGAGGCGCGTCCGGTTTTCCTGCGGCAAACCGCAACCCGTGTCGCGCACTTCAATAATGATAAATTCAGGTTCTTCCGTGAGCTGAACAAGTATACGCCCGGCATCACCATCCTTGGCGCTGCCTGTAACGCTTTCGTCATTGTCATGCCCGCGAATGGCCTCTGCCGCATTCTTCAGAATGTTGGTGAGCGCCTGACTGAGCAACCGTCCGTCGCATTCAAGCCAGACGGATGTGAGCGGCAGATCGAGAATATATTCGATTTCCGGATGCCCGATGCGCTGCAGGAAAGCCGCCTGCCGCACGATTTCATTCAACTCGATGGATTTGATCACCGCTTCCGGCATCCGCGCGAACGACGAGAACTCATCCACCATGCGGCCGATGTCGCCGACCTGCCGGATGATCGTCTCGGTGCATTGCAGGAACACTTCGGGGTCCGACAGGATTTCCTTGCTGTATTTGCGGCGAAGACGCTCTGCCGAAAGCTGGATGGGTGTCAGAGGGTTTTTGATCTCATGCGCGATGCGGCGGGCGACATCGGCCCAGGCGGAGGTACGCTGCGCATCGACAAGCTCGGTAATATCGTCAAACGTCAGCACAAAGCCGCCAACGCCGCTATCTGTCACTTCCCGCGTCACGCGCACATTGAGTGTGCGGTCAACGCCGCCGCGACGGACGACAATCTGCGCTTGCGCACGGCGCTCATAATGGCTCTGCGCCTCGCGGAACATCGCCGCCATTTGTGGCACGATGAGCGAAATGTCGTGACCGACCAGATCGACTTCTCCCTGATCAAAAAAGCGTAAGGCCGCACGGTTGGCGTGATTGATGATGCCGTCATTGTCGAGACCGAACACACCGGCGCTGACGCCTGACAGCACCGCTTCGGTAAACTGGCGGCGCTGGTCGAACTGATAGTTTGCTTCAATGAGAGCGTTTCGCTGACCTTCAAGCTGGCTTGTCATGCGGTTGAAGGCGCTGCTCAACATATCAAGCTCGTCGCCCGTCTCACCGGGCACAACGCGGGCACTGAGATCGCCTGCGTAAATCTTTTCAGCCGCATCAACGAGCTTGCCGATGGGATCGACAATGCGGTTCGACGCCCAGAGGCCGAGCCAGATGGCGGCAAGCAATGTGACGAGTGATACGGCAATATAGATCAGCGCGAAGGTGATCTGAAAAGCGCTGCGCCGCTGTTCGAGGTTCTCATATTCGCGGACCGCCTCGCGTGTCTGCGCCAGATGGGTGAGCACACGGGCGTCCACCGGACGCGCTACATAGAGGAAGGTGTCGTCCACCGTCTTGAGCTTCACCAGCGCCCGGATCTGATCAACGGAATCAACAGTAAAGAGAACGGCCTTGCCCTCTTTAGCCTGCGCAAACTGGTCCGGCGTCGGCAGACCGATGGTCGGCGTTCCGGCCACCGAGGCACGCGCCATGACCCTGCCCGCCTCGTTAATCACATAGGCATCGGGAATAGAGCGAAGCGCTGCCTGCGTACCGACAAGCTCCTGAAACTGAACCGGATTGCCGGACAAATACGCCGACGCACGATCAAGGTCGGTGACCATGGCCATAGCATCGCCCCGCAGCACACGCTGGTGTTCGTCGAGGTAAGCCTCGGCGACCGACTGGGCATTGGAGATAATGATCTGGGTGCGCTCGCTGAACCATGCATCCAGCCCGCGATTGAGCGTCACCGCCGCAAAGACCGCGACGATAATGGCGGGCATGACCGCGACGATGGAGAACATGGCGACCAATCGCGCATGGAGTTTTGAGCCAGCCGCCCCGCTGACCCGCGCCATGATGATGCGGATGACACGCCAACTGATCAGTGCGAACAAAACCAGCACTATAGTGAGGTTTGCCAGCAACAATGCGATCACCAGCCCGCGGCTGGGTTTCAGCGGCGTGAGGCCGGTCAGGGTCATATAGGTGAAGGAGCCGAGGAAAATGGCGATGATCACAAGACCAATCGCCAAAGTGCCGGAGAAGCCACGGCGCGACAGAAGCCGCCACAAGCGAACCTCCCAGCTCACCGTGTTCCGGCGTTCGATGGTTGTCATACCGCGTTCCTCCTCCGGTCAAATCCGGACCGGCGCTGAACGTGATGAATCCTAGAGGACAACAACCTACCCCGCATGTATCCGTGCCAAATACGCAACATCCTGCTTCGCACAGGGCGCATAGTGGCCCGAAAAGCACGGGCAATCAATCTGAATGTTGCAACTATGTCACGATAAGTTGATGTGTCTCGGAAACTCTATTTAAGTCCCCGCACGACCTGAACTTCCAACTCACGCAGCTTCTTACGCAATGTATTCCGGTTGATCCCCAGAAGATGCGCCGCCTTGATCTGGTTGCCGCGCGTGGCCGCCAACGTCATGCCGAAGAGCGGTTTTTCGACTTCCCGCAATATACGGTCATAGAGACCGGGGGCAGGCAGGTCCTCGCCCGCCGAGGCAAAGAGCCGGTTGAGCGCCCGCTCAACCGAGGAAGTCAGCGGCTCGTCGGTCGGCGCATCCTGCGAGGGACGACCAAAGTCGGGTTCGGCAAGCTCGGCTTCCAGCACCGAGGCACCGATGGCCTCTTCGGTATAGAGAGCAGCAAGGCGGCGCACGAGGTTTTCAAGCTCGCGGACATTGCCCGGCCAGCGGTAGCGCTTGATGAACTCCATACCGTCGCTGTCAATGGTCTTGGGCGGCAGGCCTTCGGCCTCGGCCTGACTGAGAAAGTGACGCACGAGATCAGGAATGTCCTCGGTGCGCTCGCGCAAAGGGGGAAGGCGGATCGGCACAACATTCAGACGGAAGAACAGGTCTTCGCGGAAAAGTCCCAGATTGATGAGTTGCCGCAGATCGCGGTTGGTCGCCGCTACGATGCGCACATCGGTCTTGATCGGCGTGCGACCGCCCACCGTCGTATACTCGCCCTGCTGGAGCACACGCAGGAGACGAGTCTGGGCTTCCATCGGCATGTCGCCGATTTCGTCGAGAAACAGCGTGCCGCCTTCGGCCTGCTCAAAGCGGCCCGTCGCGCGCTGGCTGGCACCGGTGAAGGCCCCCTTCTCGTGGCCGAACAATTCGCTTTCGATAAGTTCACGCGGAATGGCCGCCATGTTGATGGCGACGAAGGGACCATTGCGCCGTTTGCCATAGTCATGCAGCGCACGGGCAACCAGCTCTTTGCCCGTGCCGCTTTCGCCGGAGATCATCACCGTCAGGTCCGTCTGCATCAGGCGGGCAAGCACACGGTAAATATCCTGCATCGCCGGCGAGCGACCGATGAGCGGTATCTTGTCATCTTCCGGAACGGTCGCGCGCGGCACGGCGCTTTCACGCGGCGCGGTCAGGGCGCGGTCCACGACGCGGATCAGTTCGTTGAGATCGAAAGGCTTGGGGAGATATTCATAAGCGCCGCGTTCCGCAGCCGTGATCGCGGTCTTCAATGTGTTCTGCGCACTCATCACGATGATCGGCAATTCGGGCCGCATCCTTTTGATGCGGGGGATCAGATCAAACGCATTCTCATCCGGCATCACAACGTCGGTGATGATCAGATCACCTTCGCCCTGCTGCACCCAACGCCAGAGCGTCGCCGCATTGCTGGTTGCCCGCACATCGTAGCCGACCCGCCCCAATGCCTGATTGAGAACGGTCCGGATTGCTGCGTCATCATCCGCCAGCAGAATAGTGCCGCTCGCCATTAAACTCTGTCTCCCAAAACGACTGACATCAATAGGATTTCGAAATTGTGGACGCGTCACCCGTGTGCATGGGCAGAAGAACGCGGAAGACGGTGCGGCGCGGCTGGCTCTCGCATTCAACAATGCCGCCGTGGTCGCCGATGATCTTGGCGACGAGCGCAAGGCCAAGGCCAGTTCCTGTGGATTTCGTGGTGACAAAGGGATCAAACATATGCGGCAGCAAATCCGCAGTGACGCCCGGACCATCATCAATGACGCAAATCTCAAGCGGCAGGCTGACACGATCACGGCTGCCGGGCATAGAAAGACGCACACCCGGACGATAGGCAGTGGTGAGAATAATCTCGCCTTCCGGTCCGCCGATGGCCTCGGAGGCATTCTTCACAAGATTAAGCAGCACCTGAATAAGCTGGTCTTTATCGCCCAGCACCGGCGGCAAAGACGGATCGTATTCTTCGTGAAACTTGATGCCCTTGGCAAAACCGTTCATCGCAAGCTGCTTCACATGACCGAGGACAACGTGAATGTTGACGGGTTCGCGCGGCACTGGGCGCTCGTCGGAAAAAACTTCCATCCGGTCAACGAGTTTGCAAATACGGTCTGTTTCGTCGCAGATGAGGCGCGTCAGCGTGCGGTCATCAGCCGTCGCATTGAGTTCGAGAAGCTGCGCGGCTCCTCTGATACCCGACAGAGGATTTTTAATTTCATGGGCGAGGATCGCCGCCATGCCTGTCACCGAGCGCGCGGCGCTGCGATGGGTCAGTTGGCGGTCCATTTTATGCGCCATTGTGCGCAGTTGCAGAATGAGCAGCACTCGCCCCGGATAATCATTCACCGGCGTCACCTGAATATCGACGGCGCGGTCGCCTGCCTTCGGTGTGCCGATCTCGATGCCATATTCGTTGACCGACACACCATTCGCGATCACCTGCTCTACAAGCGCAAGCACCGGACTGCCGAAGGCCACCACATCGCCCAGCGGATGACCGATGAGAACAGCAGCGCTGGTCGCGAAAAAATGTTCGGCGCTGTCATTCACGTATTCAACGAGCTGATTGCTGTCGACCATGATGACGGGATGCGGCATCGCGTTGAGAATGGCGGATGCTTCCGGCAATACAGGTGTAGGCTCTTGCTGAACGGCTGTACGAACCATCAGGCGGCCTCGCTAGATGCGGAGACGGGCACAGACGTCGCTGCTGCCGCACGCTCATAAAAATGTCCGATAGCGGCAAGAACGGCGAGCGGTTCACGCATCCGCACAACGTCGTTGCGCACGCGCATGGCATCGTCAGGAAAACGGGCCGAGGCTTCTTCGAGATACCAGACAAGATGCTTTCGCGCTGTGCGCATGCCCAGTTCGTTGCCGTAGAGCGCGAGCATGTCGCGGTAATGCGCGTCAACGATACGGCCCTGCTCTTCCCACGAGGGCGTGGGGATTTTCTCGCCTGTCTCAAGATAATGTGCGACCTGCCGCAGGAACCACGGACGCCCCTGTGCGCCGCGCCCGATCATCACACCGTCAGCACCCGACTGGGCGAGAATGTCTCTGGCGTCTTCGCAACTCATCACATCGCCATTGGCGATAACGGGGATGGAAACGGCTTCTTTCACATTCCGGATAAAGCCCCAATCGGCACGGCCCTTGTAAAACTGGCAGCGGGTGCGGCCATGGACCGTCACCATCCTGACGCCGGCAGCTTCGGCGCGACGGGCAAGCTCCGGTGCATTGCGGGTCGTGTCGTCCCAGCCGGTGCGCATTTTGAGCGTCACGGGGACAGAAACCGCCCCGACAGTGGCCTCGATCAGCGTCAGGGCATGGTCGAGATCGCGCATGAGGGCGGAACCGGACAGGCCGGACGTCACCGTCTTGGCAGGGCAGCCCATATTGATGTCAATAATGTCGGCCCCTGCGGCTTCCGCGAGCTTTGCGCCTTCGGCCATCCAATAGGGTTCACGGCCTGCAATCTGGATGACGAGGGGGTCGACCTCGCCCTTGCCTGCCGCGCGGCGCACCACATCGGGCCGCTCGCGGACCAGTTCATCGCTTGCCACCATTTCAGACACAACCAGCCCCGCACCGAGATTGTGGGCACAACGGCGGAACGGTAGGTCTGTGATCCCCGCCATAGGAGCCAGCAGAACCGGCGTCTGAAGTGTGTGGGGTCCGATAGAGATGGTCAAAATATAGGCACCAAAAAAGACTGCACAAATTTTCAACAATTTACTGCAGGTGCGAAGGCCATGCAAGCGGTTACATAGAAGAACTCCAGAAACCGCCTCTTTAATCGTAAACGTGCGGGAACGCCCGAAAGCCCGCATTTCTGGCTTGCACCGGCGCAAACCGGATGCCACCAACGCAGCATGACAAATGCGGCGCTGATCGTGGCCGCCGGACGGGGCACACGCGCCGGACCGGGGGGGCCGAAACAATACCGGACCCTTGGCGGCATGACCGTCCTGCGCCGGACCCTTCTGGCTTTCGTGAACCATGAGGGCATCAGCACAGTTCAGGTAGTCATACACCCCGACGACCTCGCCGCCTATGAAGCATCCGCCAAGGGCCTGCCCAAGCTGCTGCCGCCCTGCTTCGGGGGCGAAACGCGGCAGGCCTCGGTCGCAGCAGGCCTCGAAGCCCTGAACCGGACGGGCCCTGCCCGCGTCCTCATCCATGACGGCGCACGGCCTCTTGTTTCGTCCGACATTATCGAGCGCAGCCTAGAGGCCCTCGGCATCCACCAAGGGGCTCTGGTCGCCCTGCCCGTCACGGATACATTGCGGGCTGCCAAAGACGGTCTGGCGGGCACGACCGTCCCGCGCGACGGGCTATGGCGGGCGCAAACGCCGCAAGCCTTCCGCTTTGACGCTATTCTCAAGGCACATCGTCAGGCTTGGGGCGCGGACCTGACCGATGATGTGGCGGTGGCGACAGCGGCGGGGATGGATGTGACGATCATCGAAGGACACGAGACCAATTTGAAAATCACCAGCGCTGACGATCTGAAACGCGCCGAACGACTCCTCGGGATCGCCGGTGAAAGCCGCACGGGCTCCGGCTATGACGTTCACCGTTTCGGCGCAGGCGATCACGTATGGCTGTGCGGAATAAAAATTCCGCATACGCATGGTCTTATCGGCCATTCGGACGCCGACGCGGGCCTGCACGCGCTGACCGACGCCATTCTCGGCGCGATCGGCGATGGCGACATCGGCCAGCACTTCCCGCCCAGCGATCCACAATGGAAAGGGGCATCGTCGGACCGCTTCCTCGCCCATGCCGCGAAACTCGCTGCCGACAAAGGCGCGCGTATTCTTCATGTCGATGTGACCTTCATTTGCGAGCGCCCCAAGATCGGCCCGCATCGGGATGCCATGCGGGCGCGCGTGGCGGATATTCTAGGTCTCACGCCGGACCGTGTGAGCATCAAGGCGACAACGACCGAGGGACTTGGCTTTACCGGACGCGCGGAAGGACTCGCGGCACAGGCACTCGCGACTGTGAGATTTGACTGATGCTCGCAAAATATATCGCCACATGGTTCGGCTCCGGCCTGATCCCGAAAGCACCCGGCACATGGGGCACGCTGGCGGCGATCCCTTTTGCTTTCGTGATCATCGGATCAGCCGGACCGTTCGCGCTGCTCATCGCTGCGATCATCGCCTTTATCATCGGTGTCTGGGCGGCAGGCGCATATGCAACCACAACAGGAAAGCCCGATCCGTCCGACGTGGTGATCGACGAAGTGGCCGCGATCTGGCTCGTGCTCGCCTTTGTCCCTGTTTCATTCGTGGGATGGTTCATCGCCTTTGCCGTCTTCCGCTTTTTCGATGTCGTGAAGCCATGGCCGGTGAGCCTCGCCGACGCGAAACTCAAAGGCGGTTTCGGCATCATGGCTGATGACATCATCGCGGCGCTCTATACGCTGCTTATTCTCTGGTTGATGCAGTTCTATCTGGGAGCCTGATCTCCATGTCCTTGTTTCCACGCCCGCTTGTGCAAATGGCTGAACTGCTGCTTGGCGATTGCCGTGATGCCAAGCTCAAGATCGTTACGGCGGAGAGCTGCACAGGCGGACTCATTGCCGCTTTGCTCACCGAAATCCCCGGCTCGTCCGATGTGGTCGAGCGCGGCTTTGTCACCTATTCCAACGAGGCCAAGCGCGACAGCCTCGGCGTGCCCGGCGACCTGATCGCCGATTTCGGCGCGGTCAGCGAACCCGTCGCCCGCGCCATGGCCGAAGGCGCCCTTAACAATTCACGCGCGCATATTTCCGTGTCTGTCACAGGCGTTGCCGGCCCTGGCGGCGGCACAGTGCTGAAACCTGTTGGTCTTGTGCATTTCGGTGCAGCACGCCGCGGCAAAAACATCATTCACGAATCCCAACGCTTCGGTGAGTTGGGCCGCGAAGAAATCCGCATCAGGAGCGTGGCCTTCGCGCTCGAAATGCTCCGTAGATTACTTTGAGAATTATTCAGTAGACCTATGATTGTTAAACAACAGAAATCACTGCATTTTTTCAAATGCTAATGAGGCATTAACCGAGAATACCCGAGTTCTAAGCGCGGACTTAACAGGCTGATGGTCCTATACGATCTCAATCTGTTCGCCATAAGGAACCCGGCAATGTTCGGCTCACTCAAATTCAAATTCGGAAGCATGTCTCTCGGTTATCTGCTGCTCGTCCTCGCGGCGGCCGGTGCAGGCGCATGGGGGGCCACCTCGATTGAGAGCGCGATGAACCGGGCGTCCATGTCCGCGACGGCGCTGCGCAATCATATGCAGGCCGACATGATGCATGACGCGCTCCGCGCCGACGTGCTGGGTGCCTTGCTCGCCGCCAACGAACATCAGAGCCTTGATGCCGTGAACGCAGACGTCAAAGAACATGTACAGATTTTCGAAGACAGCCTGTCACATAACCGCGCACTCCCCTTGAACGACGACATCAAAAACACAATGAAGGATCTCGACGCGCCGCTCGCCTCCTACATTTCCGCTGCACAGGAAATCGTCAGTCTGGCCGGTAAAGACGGCGAGATCGCCAAACGCGCCCTTCCCTCTTTCCTTGATGCTTTTTCCGCGCTCGAAAAAGCTATGGGTGCTGCCGGTGACAAAGTGGAAGAATCGGTGGGCACATCACAGGCCGAAGCAAGCCGCATCGCCTCGCTTGCCAAAATGGTTCTCGGCGTCGTGACACTCCTCTCCATGCTCGTGTCAGCCGCTCTCTTCTACATGAACTGGGCCAGCATCATCACCCCGATCACACGCCTTGCCGAAACGATGGGCTGGCTCAAAGACGGTAATAATGACGTCACAGTGCCTGGCATCACGCGCACTGACGAAATCGGCGACATGGCCGTTGCGGTCGAAAACTTCCGTATAGCTGGTATCGAACGCATCCGTCTCGAAGCGGAAGCCGCTTCCGCCCGCACAGAACAGGAACGCATTGCAGACGTCATCGACAAAGCGACAAAATCTTTTGCCGCTGATGTTGAAGAACTGATCGGCTTTGTGGCCAGCGCCGCTGTCCAGCTCGAAGCCTCGGCTGAACAGCTCACCACCACCGCCGCACAGAGCGTGGACCGTGCCTCGACTGTGGCCGCTGCTTCAAACGAATCCGCCTCGATCACCGAAACGGTTGCCGCCGCTGCCGAAGAACTCTCGGCCTCGATTGCCGAAGTGGCCAAGCGCGTCCGTGACAGCGAAACAGCCTCACGCAATGCCGCCGACGAAACCAAAGTGAGTGCGCAGGAAATGCAGCAACTTGCCGAAGCCACCAAACGTATCGGCGAAGTGACGAGCCTGATCACCGAAATCGCGGCGCAGACCAACCTGCTCGCACTCAATGCCACCATCGAAGCGGCGCGTGCGGGTGAAGCCGGCAAAGGATTCGCGGTTGTGGCCTCGGAAGTGAAAACACTGGCGACACAGACAGCACGCGCCACCGAGCAAATCTCCGCGCAGATCAATGACGTGCAAGCCGCGACCGACCGCGCCATTGCCGCTATTGCCCGCATCGAGACCACAGTGACTCAGGTGGAAACTATCAGCACGGCGATTGCCGCTGCGACCGAAGAACAGGATGCGGCGACACGCGAAGTGACACGCGGCATCTCCGACGCCTCCAACGGTGTACGTGAAATCTCGTCACACATCGAAACCGTCTCGACCTCTGCTCAGGAAGCCGGTCACGCCGCCAAAGACGTGCTGGACGCCTCAAGCTCACTCTCGACCAATGCTGTGGCGCTCCGCGACCGCATTGCCGAATTTATCGAGACCGTACGGGCGGCTTAACGCTTCCCTCGCGCTCTTGTCGTGGGCGACTAGAGCGCGTCGGTATCGAGCGAAGCCCCCGTCACCCGCCTGAAGGCGTCGAGGTAGCGAGCACTCGTTTCCGCGACAACTTCAGGCGGCAGTGGCGGCGGCGGTGCCTCGCCGTTCCACTTGCCCGCCTTGCGCAGGCTATCGAGATAGTCGCGCAACGGCTGCTTGTCGAAACTCGGCTGTCCCCGCCCCGGCGCATATTGATCGGCGGGCCAGAAACGCGAACTGTCCGGCGTCATCACTTCGTCGATCAGAATGATCGTTCCGTCCGGCTGGTGGCCGAACTCAAACTTCGTATCTGCAATGATGATACCGCGTGCTTCCGCCGCCGCACACCCGCGCACATAGATAGCTCGCGTCAGACGCTCAAGCTCGGTCGTCGTTTTTTCTCCGACGACAGCGCGCATCTGCGTGATGGTGATGTTCTCGTCGTGACCTGTTTCGGCTTTGCTGGCGGGCGAGAAAATGGCGGGTATCAGTTTGTCGCTTTCGCGTAAACCGTCAGCGAGTTTTTCACCGGCAAGCGTGCCGCTCTGTGCGTACTCTTTCCATGCCGAACCTGAAATATAGCCACGGATCACACATTCAATCGGGAAAACGGTTGTGCGCTTGCAGAGCATGGAGCGGCCTGCAATCGCGGCGCGGTGGTCTTTCAGCGCGGGCACGGCGGCGATGATCTCGTCGGCATTGGCCGAAATGAGATGATGCGCCACAGTGCCTTCAAGCTGCCTGAACCACCACGCGCTGATCTGCGTCAGCACGGCGCCTTTGAGCGGAATGGCCTCGTTCATCACCACATCGAAGGCGCTTATACGATCAGTCGCGACGAGCAAAAGCCGGTCGGCATCGACCTCGTAAATATCGCGCACTTTGCCGCGACCAAGCCGCTTCAAGGGCAGGTCACTTGTGGTCATAGCCAAGGTCATGCGCGGTCCTCAATTCTCAATGTGCTTCAGCACGAAATCCACTCTGTCCGCGATGCTCAATTTGGGCACCTCGACCAACTCATATCCCAATTTGGGGTAGGTTTCCGCCGTCACGCGCCAACTCTCGACGGCCTCGGCAAAGTCCTGTTTTCTCTCATCAACCTGACCGTAAATTTCGGCCCAAGGGGCATGATAAATACCCTTTTATTGGAGCGAAACAAAGCCGCCGCGTTGTGAATATAGCGGGCGTTTCGATCTGCGGAAAAAGCAGGCAAGGACGGGGATCAGGGGCCTAAGGCCGCCAGATGCGCTTTTCAAGTGGTACGCCCTAGGGGAGTCGAACCCCTCTTTCCAGAATGAAAATCTGGCGTCCTAACCGATAGACGAAGGGCGCATAACGGGTCCGAGCGTCGGCCCCTGAGCGCTGGGTCCGAAGACCGCTGACGGGGCTTATAAGGGGGGAATTGGGGACTTGCAAGGCTGTTCGTCGCGCTATTTTGTCTTTTTGGACGAGCTTTTCAGCGCACCGCGTCCCGCGTTGCGACGGCGTCCTCGATGTTGAGTTGAACGCCCCTTTTTCCCTGCCAGTCATCGGCTTTCAGCCGTCCGGCGACATGGACCGGACCTATTCCGCGATCGAGCAAGGCCTTGCCTAACGGCGTATCTGCGGCGCGGAACGCGATGGCCTTGAGCCGCGAGCCGTCCTCGCCTGCGAGCGTGCAACGGACATGGCCCTTGCCGACAATATCGGCATGGACGACGCGGACGGAGGGGACGGCAAAGCGCGGTTCGGGATTGCCGGAGCCATAGGGACCGGCGCGCTCCAGCATCTCGTACATCTCGCGATTGGCCCCGCGAACGGCGAGCGCACCGTCGAGGCGGAGCGCACGCGATTCGGTGGCGACGGAGACTTCATCGGCAACGCGGGCGGTCAGAAACTCCATAAAGGCCGGGAGTTTGTCTTCGGAAATCGTGAGACCCGCCGCCATGGCGTGCCCGCCGCCGTTGATCAGATGGCCTGCTTCAAGCGCGGCTGTGACCGCGCGTCCCAGATCCACACCCTGAAGCGAGCGACCTGAACCCTTGCCCTCGCCCTTCGCATCGAAGGCTATGACGATGGCAGGCCGGTCGTATTTTTCTTTGAGCCGTGCGGCCACGATCCCGATCACGCCGGGATGCCAACCTTTGCCCCATGCAAAGATCACGGGCGGGGCGACGTTTCTTCGTGTGGCTTCCTGCAAGAGATCGAGCGAGTTCGTGGCGCGTTCGAGCACATCACTCTCGATGGCCTGACGCTCCTTATTCAGCACATCAAGCTCAAGCGCGATGGCCTCGGCCTCCGACTTGTCTCCGGTGGTGAGCAGTCTCGCACCGAGATCGGAACGCCCGACGCGGCCACCGGCATTGACGCGCGGACCGAGGAGAAAGCCCAAATGATAAGTGCCCGGCCTACCGTCGAGACGGGCGACATCGCCAAGGGCGGCGAGACCGATATTTCCCCGCTTGGCCATGACACGCAAACCTTGCGTAACGAAGGCACGGTTGAGGCCGACAAGCGGGACCACATCGCAGACGGTACCGAGCGCGACGAGATCGAGCATGGACATGAGGTCCGGCTCATTGCGATCAGTGTAGAAGCCCCTGGCGCGCAACGCCCGATTGATTGCGACAATAAAGAGAAAGGCGACACCGACGGCGGCGAGCGAGCCGAGGCCGCTCGTGTCGTCGAGCCGGTTCGGATTGACGAGTGCGAAAGCCGGCGGCAGCGAAGGTTCGGCCTGATGGTGGTCGATGACAACGATTTCAAGGCCCGTATCCTGCGCGACGCCCAGCACACGATGAGCCATCGTACCACAATCAACCGTGATAATGAGCCTGATACCCTCGTCGCGCAGCGTCATCAAGGCAGGCGCGTTGGGACCATAGCCTTCGCGGATACGGTCGGGGATATAAATACGCAAATCCTGACCGACGGCAGCGAAGAACTTTTGCAAGACAGCGGAAGAGGTTGCTCCGTCCACGTCATAATCACCGAATACGGCCACACGCTCGCCTGCGATAATGGCATTGGCGATGCGGGTTGCGGCCTTGTCCATATCGGTGAGAACGGAAGGATCAGGCAGCAGGGTTTTCAGCGAGGGCGCGAGATAGGCGGCGACGTCATCGGGCGCGATGTCACGGCCAGCAAGGACGCGACCGATAATCTCCGGCAGACCTTCGCGCTGGGCAATGGCAAGCGCCAAACGATCATCGGCAAGACGGCTCACCCAGGCGCGGCCTGTCAGAGAGCGTTCGACACCGAGGAAGGATTTCATGCTCACAGTTTTGCGGCTCGCGATGTGAGGGTAAGAAGGCCCTCACCCTACCCTTCGGCGGAGATCTGGTCCACCGGACCAAATCTTCCACCGCCTCAGCCCAAAGGGAGAGGAAAAGGAAAGAGAATTGGCTTACGCTGTCTTGTGCAGTGTCTTGACCCAGCGGACTGTGCCGGTCTTCGAGCGCATCACGACGGACTCGGTTGTGAAACCGCCGCGGACCTGGCGGATGCCTTCGAGAATATTGCCATCTGTCACGCCGGTTGCCGCAAAGATCACGTCGCCTGACGCCATTTCTTCCATCGTGAACTTCTTGTTGAAATCCGTCACACCCATTTTGAGTGCACGGGCTTTCTGGTCTTCGCTGTCTGTCACGAGACGGCCCTGCATCTGTCCGCCGATGCAGCGGAGCGCGGCGGCGGCAAGCACGCCTTCGGGCGCGCCGCCGATGCCCATATACATGTCGATGCCTGTGGTCGGATCGGTCGTGTAGATGACGCCGGCAATGTCGCCGTCGGTGATGAGTGTGACGCGCGCGCCGGTCGAGCGCACGGCTTCGATCATCTTAGCGTGACGGGGACGATCAAGAATGCAGACGCAAATCTCGGACGGGGCAACGCCTTTGGCTTTGGCGAGCGAGCGCACATTGTCATCGGGCTTGGCGTCGAGATCGACGGTGCCTGCGGGGTAACCGCCGCCAATGGCGATCTTGTCCATATAGGTGTCCGGCGCGTGCAGCAGCGTGCCGCCTTCTGCCATGGCAAGCACGGCGAGCGAATTCGCCATCGCCTTGGCGCAGAGCGTCGTGCCTTCGAGCGGATCGAGCGCGATATCGACTTTGGGGCCTTTGCCGGTGCCGACTTTTTCACCGATATAAAGCATCGGCGCTTCGTCGCGTTCGCCTTCGCCGATGACGATGGTGCCGTCAATGTCGAGCTTGTTGAGTTCGGTGCGCATGGCATCGACAGCGGCCTGATCGGCAGCCTTCTCGTCGCCACGTCCGGCGAGCTTTGCTGAAAGTATCGCGGCGCGTTCTGTAACGCGCGTCACTTCCAGCGTCAGCATTCTGCTCAAACCTTTATTCTCAGCCATCGGTCTTTCCTTCGTCAGACAATGCGTCTGATCGTTCTGTGGTTGCATGATTTAACGTGAACCGCTTTTTTCGATCCGGATCACGAGCGGTGTACCCGCTACTTCTTTGTGGTTTTCCAAATATGTGAGCGCCTTGCGCATCGAACCTTCTTCGGTCTCGTGCGTGAGGAAGACGACCGGCATACGACCGCTTGCCGTCTCCTTGCCATCGCCGCGCTGGACAATATGCGCAATCGAGACATTGGCATCGGCCAGCGCACGCGTGATCTCGGCCATGCTGCCAGCGCGGTCTATGGCGCTGAAACGGAGATAATAGGCAGATTTCGTTTTTGTCGGGGATGCCTTGGCGGGCGGTTTCAGATGGCTTGTCGGCACAATGAAGGGCGGCATGACGAGACCACGCGCAATGTCGACAAGATCCGAGACAACAGCAGAAGCGGTCGGTCCCTCGCCCGCGCCGCGCCCTTCGAGCACCAACAGGCCGACGCGGTCACCCTCAATCGCCACCGCGTTGAACACGCCGGAGACAGCTCCGAGCGGCGAGCCTTCGGGCACGAGCGTCGGATGTACGCGCTGTTCGATACCGTCCTGCCCAAGAGTTGCGATGCCGAGCAGTTTTATTTTGTAGCCGAAGTCCCTGGCGAATTTGAAATCCGCTGCCGTGATCTGCGTGATGCCTTCGATCTCGACATTCTCGAATGATACTTCACGACCGAAAGCGAGACTCGCGAGAATGGCGAGCTTGTGCGCGGCATCAATGCCGCCGACATCGAAACTCGGATCTGCTTCGGCATAGCCCAAATCCTGCGCGTCTTTCAGTACATCGCCGAAATCACGGCCTGTTTTTTCCATCTCGGTGAGAATGTAATTGCAGGTGCCGTTGAGGATGCCGGTGATGGACGTGATCTCGTTGGCGGCCAGACCTTCGCGGAGCGCTTTGATGATCGGGATGCCACCGGCGACGGCGGCTTCATAATTGAGCGCCACACCGCGCTGTTCGGCGACACGGGCAAGCGCGATGCCATGACGGGCGATCAGCGCCTTGTTGGCGGTCACGACATGCTTGCCATTGGACAAGGCTTGCTCGACAACTTCGCGCGCGATGCCGTCGGCTCCGCCGATGACTTCGACGACAACATCAATATCGTCGGCTTTCGACAGGGCACGGGCATCGGCTTCCCAGCGCACGCCCTTGAGGTCGATGCCGCGATTTTTCTTTTCATCGCGCGAACTGACGGCGACAAGCTGCACGGCGCGGCCCGATGCGGCGGCGAGAAACTCACGCCGGTCAGCAAGAATTTTGACCACGCCGACGCCGACGGTGCCCAGCCCCGCGACACCGATACGAAGGGGTTTGCTCACGGACGACCTGCCTTCGTATTGGGATGGGGGACCACGTTGCTTTTGATGCCGTTCCGGTCTTCATATTCGGCAATGATCTGATCGGCATTCGCCATCATGCGCTTCACGCCGCGCGCGGCCTGACGGATGCGGTGTTCGTTCTCGACAAGGCCGATGCGGACATGGCCGTCGCCATATTCACCAAAGCCGATACCCGGCGCGACGGCAACGTCGGCCTGTTCCATCAGCAGCGTCGAGAAACCGAGCGAGCCGAGATGACGGAATTTTTCAGGGATAGGCGACCATGCAAACATGGAGGCAGGCGGGCTCGGAATGTCCCAGCCGGACCGCGCCATGCTGTCCACCAGCACATCGCGGCGGCTTTTATAGGTCTGGCGGATTTCTTCGACGCAATCCTGCGGGCCATTCAGCGCAGCGGTGGCGGCGACCTGAATGGGCGTGAACGCGCCGTAGTCGAGATAGGACTTCACACGGCCAAGCGCATTGACGAGGCGCTCGTTGCCAACCGCAAAGCCCATGCGCCAACCCGGCATGGCATAGGTTTTCGATAGCGATGTGAACTCGACACTGCGCTCTTTCGCACCCGGCACCTGAAGGATCGACGGCGGCGGGTTACCGTCGAAATAGATTTCCGAATAGGCCAAATCGGAGATCACAAAGATGTCGTGCTTGGCCGCAAAGGCGATGATGTCGCGATAGAAATCGAGCGAGGCCACCTGCGCCGTCGGGTTCGACGGATAGGAGACGACAAGGGCGACAGGCTTCGGCACCGAATGGCGCACGCCGCGCTCCAGCATATCCATGAAGCCTTCGGGGCTTTCGAACGGCACAGAGCGGATGACCGCACCGGAAATGATGAAGCCGAAAGCGTGGATCGGGTAGCTTGGGTTCGGGCAGAGGATCACATCGCCCGGCGCGGTGATTGCCTGCGCGAGATTAGCAAGACCTTCCTTGGAGCCGAGTGTGGCGATGACTTCTGTATCAGGATTGAGCTTCACACCGAAGCGGCGCTCGTAATAAGCGGCCTGAGCCTTGCGCAAGCCGGGGATTCCGCGCGAGGAGGAATAGCGATGGGTTTTGGGATCGCGCACGGCCTCGATCATCTTTTCGACGATATGGGGCGGCGTCGGCATATCCGGATTGCCCATGCCGAAATCAATGATGTCGCGACCTTCGGCGCGCGCCTTTGCCTTGAGCTTATTGACGCTCTCGAAAACGTAGGGAGGCAAACGCTTTATGCGATGAAATTCTTCGCTCATGGCTCAATCCTGAAACGGGGAAATAGTTTCCCTAAGACGCGCCCTTATAACGCCAAAATGTGAACTGGGCCAACGCCAAAAGGGGCTGAAAACGGCGGCTCAGGGGGATGTTGGATGAGTTCGGTCACAACGAAGCGGAGCCACATATGATCCGGCGGCGAGCCTCACGCCTTGGCGGGGCAGAAATATGGCCGAATGGGCCGGTTTACCGAATTTTGTGCGCCCGGACGGTTTAGGGCGCGGTGGGAGCCTGCGTCGGCTTCGACACTTCGACCTTGGTGGTCGGAGCTGCCGTGACGGGAGCCTCCGCATTCGGATCAGGAACATTCTCGGGCTCGGCCTTTTCGGTGACAGATTCATCACCGTCTTCGTCCAACTCGGGCTTCGACATCACAGCCGCAAGCGATTTGTGACCGCCACGGGGCGGCATCGGGATGATGCCGTTGACGATGGCGGGCGCGGCGACGGGAGAGGCGACGGGATCGGAAACGGGTTCAGCGGAGGCCATCTGCATTTCGGCGGCGGGTGCCGGTTCGTTGATCTTATCGAGAAGCGCGACTGTGCCCGCCGTTGCATCGGCAGAGGCAACTGGCACAGGCTGCACGACTTTCGCGGGTTCAGACGGAAGGTTCGGCGCGACATATGGTGTTGCCAGTTTCTGGACCGGAGCGGGTTCGGCAGCGGCGACTTTCTGAGGTTCGGGCTCGGGTTCGGACGGAACGTTCGGCGCGACATATGGTGTTGCCAGTTTCTGGGCCGGAGCAGGTTCGGCGGCGGCAACCTTCTGAGGTTCGGGCGCGGGTGCGGGCGCAACGGCGGCAACGGGTGCCGGTGCGGGAACGGGAGCAGGCGGCGGCGTGACAGATGCGGTCAGTGTCGCGCTTGCCGCAGCTTTGTCGATCTCGGCCAGACGTGCAGACGACGGCTTCGGCACAGAAGAGCCGGGTTCGCCGGCGCGCAACGCACTGTCTTTGCCCTCAGCCGCAGCGCGGTCTTTCTCCAATTCATCGGCAATGACCTTCCGGTCCGCGGCGCTCGTTGAGGCGGGGCGCTGATCGGGCGTATCGGCGAGTTGGGGAAAGCCTTTTGTGCCTTCCGGCGTCGGTACGGTACCGCCTTCGCCATAGATCGCGGCGGGCTTCACAGCGTCAGGCGTGGCCGAACAGGCGGCAAGTCCCGATGCCACAACGGCAATGAGGGCAGCGGCCATGACAGCGCGCCCCGACGGAAAATTGTGGATTTGCCCGATGTTCGATTCCAGCTTGGACATGAGGTCCTGTTTCCTGACGTAATACCCATAGGCCTGACACCAAATCAGGCAGCAACTTTATCGGCGCATCTTATCGCATTTTGATGGGCCGGAGAGCCAGAGCCTATAGTATAGATTATTGAGCAAAACCGATAGTCGCACGTAACAGCGAAGCGACATCTGCGTAGTGGAGGGAACCCGCAAGGGTTTTTGGGAAAAAGTGTCGAAGCCGAAGAAAATCTCTCCCGTATCGGACGCGATAGCCGAGCCGGAGCCTGCCAAAAAGGCCGCTCCCAAACGCAGCCCGAAAGGCGATTCCCGCAAACGCAAAAAGCCGTTGGCGGAACCGAAACCCGACATGAAAGCCGAGGCCCCCAAAGCAAAAGCCGCGAAGCCAGCCGCGACGGAGGACCCCAAAGCCTATCCCTTGCCCGACTTCGGCGCTTTCGCTGTGAACCTTGTGCAAGCAGCAACGCTCGGCCAGAAGGCGGCGCGGATGCTCATCACCAGTGAAGACGGCGACGGCATGGGCGGGGCGAAAGAAGACGCCAAGCGCATCGGCAAAGCGATCATCGATGTCGCTTCGAGCTATATCAAAAATCCGCTGCGCATTGTCGAGGCCCAGACGCAACTCTGGAACAGCTATCTCGATCTGATGCAAGCAACAACGCGGCGCCTGCTCGGACAAGAGGCCGAACCTGTTGTGCGCCCTGCCCGCTCGGACAAGCGCTTCAAGGATCCCGACTGGCAGAACAAAGTCATCTTCGATCTGATGAAACAATCCTATCTGCTGATGAGCCAGTGGCTCGACAAACAGGTGCAGGCGACCGACGGCGTTGACGAACACACACGCAAGAAAGCTGAGTTTTACGTCAAGCAACTGACAGACGCTTTCTCACCATCGAATTTTCCGCTGACAAATCCCGAAGTGCTGCGCAGCACCTTGCAGAGCAACGGCGAGAACCTTGTGCTCGGGATGCAGCATCTGCTGGAAGACGTGGAACGCGGCCACGGCAAAATCCAGATTCAGCAAACCGACATGAAGGCCTTTGAGCTTGGCCGCAACATTGCGCTGACACCGGGCAAGGTCGTCTTCCAGAACGATCTGATTCAACTGCTGCAATATGAGCCGACCACGGACAAAGTGCACAAACGTCCGCTGCTGATCTTCCCGCCATGGATCAACAAATATTACATCCTCGATCTGACGCCGGAAAAATCATTCGTCAAATGGGCCGTCGCACAAGGCTATACCGTTTTCGTCGTGAGCTGGGTCAATCCCGATGCACGCCAGTCGATGAAATCATTCGAGAGCTATATGTTCGAAGGTGCTTACGCGGCCCTCGAAGCGGTGGAAAAAGCGACCGGCGAAAAAGAAGTCAACGCCATCGGCTATTGCATCGGCGGAACCATGCTGTCGTCCACGCTCGCTCACATGGCGGCCAAAGGCGATAACCGCATCAAGTCCGCAACCTTCTTTGCGACGCAGGTCGATTTCACCGAAGCGGGCGACCTCAAAGTCTTTATCGACGAAGAACAAATCAACACGCTCGAAGAACAGATGGAAGCGCATGGCGGCCTGCTCGAAGGATCGAGCATGGCGTCCACCTTCAACATGCTGCGCTCGAACGATCTGATCTGGTCTTACGTGGTCAACAACTATCTGCTCGGCCGCGAGCCTGTGCCGTTCGACCTTCTTTACTGGAACGCCGACGCCACGCGTATGCCCGCCAAGATGCACTTGTTCTATTTGCGCGAATGCTACCTGAAAAACCATCTGGCGCAGGGCGTGATGGAACTCGGCGGCGAACGGCTAGATTTGTCGAAGGTGAAAATACCGATCTATCTGCAATCAAGCCGCGAAGACCATATCGCGCCTTATAACTCCGTGTACAAAGCAACGCGGCTCTTCGGCGGCGATGTGAAGTTCATCGTGGCGGGATCAGGCCACATTGCAGGCGTGATCAATCCACCATCCGCCAACAAGTATCAATACTGGACTAACGACGCGCATCCGCAGCGCGCAAAAGAATGGCTGGAAGGCGCGACGGAAACCCCGGGCTCATGGTGGCCCGACTGGGAGAGCTGGCTGAGACCGAAATCCGGTCCGCTGGTCGCCGCGCGCAAACCCGGCGACGGCAAGCTCAAAGTACTCGAAGATGCCCCGGGATCTTACGTGCTGGTGAAGGGGGAGTAAGGCGACGCGTCATCGGCGCAACGCTTCTCTCGAAAATACCGGCTACGAATCCGTCTCGTTGACGCGTAGGGTCTGCGCATAAATTTCTCGTGCCCTGGAGTCCTGCCCTGTCGCTTTCCATCACGCTTCTCATTCTGCTCGCCGCCCTTTTCCATGCGATCTGGAATGCGCTGGTGAAAGCCAATGACGACCGGCTGTCGATGATGGCTTATGTCGCGGGCAGCGGCAGTCTGTTGATGTTGCCGCTCTTGCCTTTCACACCATTTCCGAGTGCGGAAGTATGGAAGGTCATCGCGCTCTCGCTTGTGCTGCACACGGGCTACAAGGTTTTTCTTGTCAAAGCCTATATGCATGGCGACATGGGACAGGTCTATCCCCTTGCCCGCGGCCTTGCCCCCGCAATCGTCACGATGGTCGGCTTTCTGTTTCTCGGTGAGCAACTGCCGCTTACGGCAACCATCGGCATTGCCGTGATCATCATCGGCATTGTTTCGCTCGCATGGCGACGCAAAAACGGCGTAGACGGACCATCAAGTCATCACGGGATTTTCTACGCTATTTGCACATCATGCTTCATTGCCGCCTACACGCTGAACGACGGGCTTGGCGGGCGCATGACGGAAAACGCGAGCACTTATGTGATCTGGCTCTTTGCACTCGACGGTGTATCGATCACTACAATTGCGCTGTGGCGGCGCGGGGCAACGTTGCTCCAGCCCAAACGCGAATGGCTCTACGGGCTCGGCGGCGGCGCGATTTCGATTGTCGCTTACTGGCTCGTCATCTGGGCGATGAGCATCACACCGCTCGGACCGGTAGCGGCGCTGCGCGAGACAAGCGTTGTCTTCGGCGCGTTGATTTCGGGGCTGGTGCTGAAGGAAGGTTTAGGCCTTCGGGCAATCATCGCGGCTTGCGTGGTAACGGCGGGAATTATGCTTCTGAAGATGTGAAGGCGTGTCCACGCATGACGTGTTTATGGAGCGACACTTACAAATCCACGCCGGTGCCTTCATTAAGGCCGACCATGATGTTGAGACACTGAACAGCCTGTGCCGATGCGCCTTTGCCGAGGTTGTCGAGCAGCGCGACGAGGCGGACTTGTTTGCGGATTTCGTTACCGAAAACAAAGAGCTTCAACCGGTTAGTTCCGTTCAATCCTTCGGGGTCGAGACCCTTCATCGCAGCGGCTTCATCAAGCGTGGCGACCGACACGAAACGTTCGCCGTCATAGGCGTCGGCGATGGCGTTGTAAACGCTCGACACAGACGGTCCGCCGCCGGGCATCGCCCAGAGCTGGAGCGGCACTTCGACGATCATGCCTTGCGCATAGCGACCTACGGCGGGCGCGAAGATGGGCCGGTGGATCAATCCACCATAGGTCCGGATCTCTTCGACATGCTTGTGTTCAAGACCCATCGCATAGATGCGGTAATTGTCATGGCTATAATTGGGCGAGGCCTCGTCCTCGAACTCGGCGATCATCGACTTGCCGCCGCCGGAATAACCCGACACGGCATTAATCGTCACCGGCCATGATTTGGGCAGGAGACCGGCGTCGACGAGCGGCTTGATGAGCGCGATGGCACCGGTCGGATAACAGCCCGGATTGGTCACACGTTTGGCACCTGAAATGATCTGCCGCTGGTCGGCACCCATTTCAGGGAAGCCATAGGTCCAGCCCGGCGTCGTGCGATGCGCGCTCGATGCGTCGATCACCCGCGTCAACGGATTGGTGATGAGGGTCACGGCTTCTTTGGCGGCATCATCCGGCAGGCAGAGGATCACGATGTCGGCGCTGTTCAGCGCATCGCGGCGCGCATTGGCATCCTTGCGGTTTGCCTCGGTCAGACGGATGAATTCGAGATCGTTACGGCCATCCAGCCGCGCGCGAATTTGCAGGCCTGTTGTGCCCACTTCCCCGTCGATAAAAACTTTCGTGACCATTTGGCGCTCCGAGACTTGGGCCATAATGCGGGTCAATCAAACAACACGACGCCCTGTTAGCGGACACATTTAGCACCCATAGGCGCATTACATAGCCAAGCTAGGTTAATCTCGCAAGTACACCCGCTCTGCACCCTTCACGGGGACAAGCCCACTTAACCTACCGCTGACGTTTTTTTGTAATTCTGAATGGTCACAATCAATGCGCATATCAGGGGGAACAGATATAAAATTTTTCATCTCCCCATGAGCTATGCTGATCATTTCTTGTGTTCATACGCAAGACGGTCAACAGAACCTAATATTCTCTTTCTTTCTATCGCCTCTCTTTCGCCAATCCAACTGTATTTCAG
>JAZJXO010000021.1:0-9179 GCA_040390855.1 Pseudomonadota bacterium | reverse complement strand
TCTCCTCCAAAGGGAATCCCCTTTGAATCAGTCATATGTCATCCCGCTCTAGGGCCGAACAACCACCACAGGATCAGGCCGAGGACCGGCAGCGCCAATACGACAACAATCCAGATGGCTTTCCAAATCGGTTCCGCGCCGCTCTGCACGATTTTGATAATCGCGTAGATGTCGAGGACGAGGATAATCAGCCCCAAAAATCCGTTATAACCGTAACCATTCATCATAGGCTCGCACCTCCCTGAGTTTCACGTTGACCGAGTCTAGGGCCGTTGATGTGAAATTGTAAGCGGGTGAATGAGGCTAAAACAGGGCAGGCGTGCTGACGCCCTCATGGTCCAGCAACCACTTTTTCGTCGGTAGTCCGCCGCCGAAACCGGTGAGCCTCCCGTTCGTGCCGATCACACGGTGACACGGTACAATGACCGGAATGGGATTCTTGCCATTGGCCGACCCCACCGCGCGGACGCCTTTCGGATTATTGATTGCGCGCGCAATATCGCCGTAAGACTTCGTCTGTCCGAAGGGAATCTGTTGTAACGCGCGCCACACACGCATCTGAAAATCCGTGCCCTGCGGTGCCAGCGCAAGATCGGAAAAATCCGACCGCGTGCCATTGAAATACTCGTTTAAAGCCGCCACCGCCGCATCGAGATGAACCCGCGCTGTCTCCGGTCCCGGCGCTTTGGTGTAGGCGCGCCTTGTCTCGTTCGGAAAGACGACGGCGACCAGCCCGTCTTCGCTCGCCGCCACCTGCAAATGACCGATCGGCGTTGTCATATGTGCAACGCTTAGTTCTTTGGTGCCTGTTTTTGCCATGTTCAACACTCCTGTTCCGCTATTGCGCAGCGATGGATAAATCATCAACCTCCGGCACCATCCAGAGCAGTAGCGCCGCATAGCCCCGCCATGGCCGCCATTGTTCGGCCATGGCCTCAAGCTCTTTTGTACTGGCAGGTTCTCCGCCGCCTGCCGCTTTGCGCAATCCCAGATCGGATGCGGGAAACGCGTCCGGCTCACCGACCGCGCGGAGCGCTATATAATGTGCCGTCCACGGACCAATACCGGCTACGGCACAAAACTCGTCTATTTTGTCTGCAAGCGATGCGGCAGGGCTGAACGTGACAGCGCCGTCGACCACCGCGCGGGCAAAGGCTTTCAGCGTCCTGATGCGCCCGCCCGTCAGTCCCAGCCCGTCAAGATCGGCCTCGGCCAGCACATGTGCTGGCGGAAAATAATGCGTGATCATGCCGTCGGCCTGTGCAAGCGGTTCGCCGCAACGCGCCACCACGCGGCCTGCCAGTGTGGTGGCCCCTTTGACGGACACCTGCTGGCCGATGATCGCCCGCACGCCAAGCTCGAATCCGTCAAAGGCACCGGGCACGCGGATACCGTCGATCCGCGCCAGCCGTGCTTTGAGCAACGGGTCCGAACCCAGAGCCGCCGCCACCGTCGTCGGGTCCGCATCGGCATCGAAAATCCGTTTTGTCCGTGCTGCGATCTGGCGTATGGGGGCCGAAAAATTCGTCCGTGTTGCCGCATCAATCGTGATCGCGACATCAAGTGTATTGGGCTTTGTGCCTGCGCGGACCGCAATCTGTCCGCGTGTCTCGCCAAGCCGAAAGCTGCGCCTGTATGTATCCGCCGTGATCGCCTCGACACCGGGCATCGCGCGGAATTGGAGATAGGCGAGCATCTGCCCGAAATGGAACGGCGGACGCAGTCCCAGACGCAGCGTTACGGGTCCGCCCGCCCCGATGCGGGCGCGGCCTTGTCGCAACTCGCTCGGGGCAACGCCATAGCTTGCGCGCACCGCATCGTTGAAGCGGCGCAGCGATTGGAAGCCTGCCGCATAAGCAATATCCGCCATGGCCATATCGGTCTCGCTGATGAGTTGCTTGGCCGCAAGCAACCGTCTGTTCCCTGCCACCACCTGCGGTGTCGCACCGACATGTTCGAGAAACAAGCGCCTGAGCTGTCGCTCGCCGAGCCCGACACGGGCGGCCAGCGCTTCCACGCCGTCTTCGTCAAGCGCGCCTTCCTCGATGAGCCGTAATGCCCGTGCGACGCTCGCCTCCGTGCCCGACCATGCGGGCGTGCCGGGCGCTGTCTCGGGACGGCATCTGAGACAAGAGCGGAACCCCTGCGCTTCCGCCGCCGCGGCACTGCCCACAAAAATGCAGTTTGCCTTTGCGGGCACGCGGGCGGGGCAGACGGGGCGGCAGTAAATCCCGGTTGATGTCACGCAGACAAAGAGCCGTCCGTCGAAACGGGCGTCCTTGGCCTGAAGGGCGCGGTAGCATGTGTCATGGTCGGGCAGCTTTGTCATAGGCGGGAGTGTGCCACGAACGGGGCGCAAGACTCGCCAAAAACGGACATGGCCGTTCTTTCAAACGCAGGCGAATGTCAGACCACAAATCCGTGCCGCCATGCGTCCTTCGGCGGCGGGCGGCGGAGCGGCTGAATTGCCCGGCTTTTTTGTATCATTTCTGCACAGAATCTCACTGTCACGAGCCTGTCACAAAACCGTAGTCAGACTTTCACCGGTGGAAATTAGGAATGTGCCCAAGGCGGGCCCTCACAAAGGTTTCGTCCCGGTTTTTGCAATTCAAGTTAAATGCAACCCATAAAGGTCCATCCCGAATGAAGCCTCTCAAGGTCTATCTGGCCGCGTTTGCCGTCACTGCGGCGACCCTCAGTGCCACCAGCGCCTTTGCTATTGATCTCGACAGCCGTTACACGCCTTACCAGCAGACAACAGGCGTCTCCGGTTCTCTGAAATCAATCGGCTCAGACACATTGAACAATCTGATGACGTTGTGGTCGGAAGGCTACCGCGCCAAGTATCCGAGTGTGAAAATTGAAGTCGAAGGCAAAGGCTCGTCCACAGCCCCGCCTGCGCTCATCGCCGGCACTTCCCAGCTCGGGCCGATGTCCCGTCCGATGAAGGCCGCTGAAAGCGACAGCTTCGAGCAGAAATACGGCTACAAGCCGACACAGGTTCGCGTTGCCGTCGATACGCTCGCGGTCTTCGTCCACAAGGACAATCCGCTTTCCTGCCTCTCGCTGACGCAGATTGACGGCATCTTCTCCAAGAGCCGCCTGTCGGGTTCGCCTGCGATTAAAACATGGGGCGATCTCGGCCTCACCGGCGAATGGGCGACCAAGCCGATCTCGCTTTTCGGTCGTAACTCGGCGTCCGGCACCTATGGCTACTTCAAAGAAGTGGCAATGGTGAACGGCGACTATTCCGACAACGTCAAAGAACAGCCCGGTTCGTCCGCCGTTGTTCAGGGCGTCGCCGCTGACAAGTTCGCCATCGGCTATTCGGGCATCGGCTACAAGACTGCCGACGTCAAAGCCGTTGAGGTTGCCGGTCGTGATGGCCAGTGCCAGGAAGCCAATCAGAAGAACGCTTATACAGGCGTCTATCCGATCACGCGCTTCCTCTATATCTACGTGAACAAGAACCCGTCGACGCCGCTTGATCCCGTGCGTGGTGAGTTCTTCCGCTTCCTGCTCTCGCAGGACGGCCAGGCTGACACCTCCAAAGACGGTTACTTCCCGATGCCCTATGTCTTCGCACAGCAGGAACTCGGCAAGCTCGGCCTGAAATAATCTGATCGACCGGCGGGGCCCTTGAAAAGCCCTGCCGGTTTTTCGTTTTCGTTCTTTAAGTTGAATGCCCCGTCTTTCTTATTAAAGTGAATGCAATGACCGACGTGACGATGCAGGACGGACCTGAACCCAAAAAGACGCGTCCTTCCGTCACTTATGTGCGTGACAAGAAAACCAAAAACTCCGTTGTCTGGATGGATGCGCTTGCAGGTCGCGTCATTTCCGTGGGCGGTCTCTTCGTCATCGCCACTGTTTTTGCCATCATGTTCTTCCTCATCTGGGTGGCGATGCCCTTGTTCGGTACCGGCACAGCAAGCGAGCCCCACAGCTACAAACTCGCTGAGGCAGGCGGACCCGTCATCTCCACCTCGCTTGATGAATATGCCTCGCTGGGCCTTGAGCTTTCCTCCTCGGGCCATCTGACTGCCTTCCATGCGCCGAGCGGCAAACGCGTCGACGACCTTCAGTTCGATTTCGCCGGTGCAACGCCCTCGGCTTTCGCCCGCACTTTGCAGGGTGACGACATTGCCTATGGTTTTGCCGATGGCTCCGTGCGTCTGGGCAGCCTCGCCATTGAAACACGTCTCGTCGATCCGAAAACGCTGCCGCAAAATCTCGTCACGCTTCCAGGCGGTGACCGCACCGAGGGCCATGCGATTTATCTGAACGTTGCAGGCGATCAGGTCCGCCGTCTCGCGCCGACCCTTTCGCTCGAAGCGCCCGTGCAGGTTGCTCTGCCAGGCGCAGCCATTCGCTTTCTTGATTATCGCGTCGGCGGCACCAGCGAACGTCCGACCAAGATTTTTGCCTCCGTTGATGCCGCAGGCACCGCCCGTCTTTCAGCCGCCTTTGCGCAAGTCAACATGATGACGGGCGAGACGTCGACAACGCTCGAAAATACCGAAGTCCCCACAGGCCTTGACGTCTCAAGCATTGCCGAGATCCTGTTGAACACGCAAGGTGACCGTCTTCTCATCGTGACAAAAGATGGTCTCATCCATCGCTATGACACGCGCAATCCCAAAACCTCGCATCTGGCCGAGACCACGCGCATCCTGCCTGCCGGTGTCGTGCCTACTGCGCTCGCTTTCCTCAACGGCGAAAATTCGCTGATCGTTGCCGGTTCGGATTCGTCGCTCAAAATCTGGAGCCTCATCGACCGTGGTGCCAAATCGACGAGCGACGGCAAGCTGCTCACTGCTATCCATGATTTCGGCACCCAGAAAGCCCCGATCACAAGACTGAATGTGAGCCAGCGTACGCGCTTGTTTATAGGCGCGGATGCGGCAGGCACTGTCTCGCTCTTCCATGCGACGAGCGAACGCCATGTCCTGACGTTCCCCGACAAGGCCGACGCCGAGGAAGTCTCCTCGCTCATGCTCGCCCCGCGCGACAATGCAGTCCTTGCCATTGGCCGCAATGGCGACGTGCGCCTCTGGTCCTTTGATGTGCCGCATCCCGAAACAACGATCAAGACGCTCTTCGGCAAAGTCTGGTACGAGGGCTATCCCGAACCCGGCTATACATGGCAGTCCACATCGGGCACCGACAGTGCCGAGCCCAAACTCTCGCTCGTGCCGCTCATTTTCGGCACCATCAAAGGCGCTCTCTACTCCTTGCTCTTTGCCGTCCCCATCGCTCTTCTGGCGGCGATCTACACAGCCGAGTTTCTTCATCCTCGCATCCGTGCCATTGTGAAGCCGACGATGGAGCTTATGGCCTCTCTCCCCTCCGTCGTCATCGGCTTTGTGGTGGCGCTCGTCCTCTCGCCCATTGTCGAGAACTGGATCGCCGCCATCGTGCTTGCCTTCGGCGTCGTGCCGCTGACGCTCATCGGCTTTGCCTTTCTCTGGCAGCTCCTGCCGCAGCCTTTGGCCCTCCGCCTTGACGGCATCCCCAAGCTTGTCGCCTTTTTCATCGGCATGGCGGTTGCGATCTGGGTTGCGGTCAAAGTCGGACCGGTGCTTGAATACGCCTTCTTCGGCGGCGATTTCAAAGCATGGACTTCGGGTGCCGGTTCCGCTGCCCCTTTCATCTTCCTGCTCATCTTGCCGGTCACGTTCCTTGCCACATTCCAGATCGGTGGCCGCATTCTGGGTGCCGTCTGGCGTGACCGTCTACGCACCAAGCCCTATCACGTTGCCGGTGCTTACGAACTTGTCCGCTGGGTGTCTTTCACAGTGGCCGCGCTCCTTCTGGCCGCCGGTCTTGCTTACGTGCTGGGCTCGTCAGGCTTTGATGCCCGCGGCGGCATCGTCGACACCTATATCCAGCGCAACACGCTGATCGCTTCGTTCGGCATGGCCTTCGCGGTTATCCCGATCATCTATTCGATCGCCGAAGATGCGCTTGGCGCGGTGCCGGAGCATCTGCGCTCTGCCTCGCTCGGCTGTGGCGCAACCAAGTGGCAGACCGCCGCTTGGGTCATTCTTCCCACCGCAGGCTCCGGTATTTTTTCGGCCATTATGATCGGCCTTGGCCGCGCGGTCGGCGAGACCATGATCGTGGTCATGGCCACCGGCAATACGCCGATCCTCGACTGGTCGCTCTTCAACGGGTTGCGCGCCCTGTCTGCCAATATCAACGTCGAGCTACCGGAAGCCGTAAAAGACAGCAGCCTCTACCGCACGCTCTTTCTCTGCGGCCTCGTCCTCTTCGTGATGACCTTCATCCTCAACACATTCGCAGAAGTCGTGCGTCAGCGTTTTCGCAAACGCGCTGCCCAGCTCTGATCCGGAATAAACATGGTCGACATGGCACAGACATTGGACAATCAACACGATGATGCGTCGAACCGTGTGAAGACGCCTGCAAAGCGCTTCATGCTCACGCGCACCAAAGGCAGCGATCTCACCGCGCGCGGTGAACCGATGGTCTGGGCCATGGGCGGCTCGCTCGCCTTCGGCCTGCTGATGATCTTCGGCTTTCTGGCACTCATTTTTTCAAACGGTCTTTCCGCCTTCTGGCCGAAGCCTATCGAAGTTGTGACGCTTTCATCCGGCCGCATCATCGCGGGCGAACCCATGCGCGAAGAGAGCTACCGCCCGACCGCCGAACAGCTTGCCAATCTGGGCCTCCCCGCCCGCGAAAAAATCATCGCCAATAACGGTTTCGAAAACCGCACGCTTTATCGCATCGGCAATTATGATTTCTACGCCAATGACTTTGAGTGGGTGCCGGACTTCGACATCAAAAGCAAAACGGCGTCCAAAGATATGATGCTGGTCGAGCGTCAGGAATGGGGCGTTTTCATCGGCAATCTCCTGTCGCTCAACGATGCTGGCAGCACGATTGCAAAGCCAGATAAGGCGACGCTCGACAAAGCCCATGCGAAAGCGCGCGATCTGCGCGAGATGCGTCTCGCCATCGAACAGGGCCCGATTAGTGACGTCAATCACGAGATCAACGAATGGCGTCTTTCGGTCCGCCGCGCCGAGATCAAACACGGAACAGGTTCGCCTGAAATGATGGCGGCGGAAGAAAAAGCCGCGCCCGAAACGGCGAAGCTCACCAAGACCTTTGACGGGCTGACAACGCAAGTGCTTTCCGCCCGTGCCGCCGAAGCCGCGATCACGGTAAGCGTTGCCGACATCGGCGGCGACACACGCGATTTCCCGCTCGCCAATTTCGTCCGCTATTACGCCGCCAACGATCTTACCCTTGGCGGTAAAATTCAGATCTATCTCTCGCGCTGGTGGGAGTTTCTCACTGCCGAGCCGCGTGAAGCCAATACCGAAGGCGGCGTCTGGCCCGCGATCTTCGGCACCTTCGTGATGACGGTGGTGATGGCGCTTCTCGTCGCCCCCTTCGGCGTCATGGCCGCGCTTTATCTGCGTGAATATGCCAAGCAGGGCCGCATCGTTTCGCTGGTGCGCATCTGCGTCAACAATCTCGCAGGCGTTCCCTCCATTGTTTACGGCGTCTTCGGCCTTGGTTTCTTTGCCTATGTGCTTGGCGGCTCCATCGACAAGCTCTTCTATCCCGAATATCTCCCCGCGCCGACCTTCGGCACCGGCGGTCTTCTCTGGGCGGCGCTGACATTGGCGCTTCTCACCGTGCCTGTCGTCATCGTCTCGACCGAAGAAGCCTTGGCCTCCGTGCCGCGTTCGATGCGCGAAGGCTCGCTCGCCTGTGGCGCGTCCAAATGGCAGACGATCCGCTGGATCGTATTGCCGCGTGCGATGCCCGGCATTATGACGGGACTGATCCTTGCCATGGCGCGCGGTGCCGGTGAAGTCGCACCGCTGATGATTGTCGGCGTGGTAAAACTCGCGCCGGAACTTCCCATCGACGCGGTTTTCCCCTTCGTCCATCTCGAACGCTCCTTCATGCATCTGGGCTTCCACATTTTCGACGTGGGCTTCCAGTCGCGCAATTCCGAAGCAGGCCGTTCCATGGTCTTTGTAACGGCGCTGGTTCTCCTCGCGCTCGTCCTCGTCCTCAACACGGTCTCAATCGTCATCCGCAACCGGCTGAAGCGTCGCTTCGCCGGCGACAAGTTTTAAGGGAATTTGAATATGGCCGTCGCCGCCCGCAAAGACGAACTCAGCCATCAGGCTGCCGCCGCTACGCAGCATTACGACCCCACGGTCGTTCATCCCGTGATCTCGCCCAAGGGCACTGAAATCGCGATCCGCGATTTCAAGCTCTGGTATGGACCGTCGCAGGCGCTGTATGGCATCAACATGGACATCCAGAAGGGCATGGTAACCTCGCTCATCGGACCGTCGGGCTGCGGCAAGTCAACCTTGTTGCGCTCGCTCAATCGCATGAACGATCTGATCGATAATCTCTCCGTGAGCGGCGATGTGCGCCTCGCAGGCGAACCCGTCTTCGGCCCGCAGGTCGACGTGATCGCGCTGCGCAAACGCATGGGCATGGTCTTCCAGAAGCCCAATCCGTTTCCGATGTCGATTGCCGAAAACGTAACTTATCCCCTGAAGGTCGACGGCATGACGAACAAGAAGATTTTGGCCGAAGCCTGCGAGAGCGCGCTGAAAGGCGCGGCGCTTTGGGACGAAGTCAAAGACCGCCTGCAAGAGAGTGCGCTTGGCCTTTCCGGTGGCCAGCAGCAGCGCCTCTGCATCGCGCGGGCCATTGCCGGCAATCCCGAAGTCCTCCTGATGGACGAACCCTGTTCCGCGCTCGATCCCATCGCGACCATGCGCATCGAGCAACTCATCGAAGAGCTGAAGTCGAGCTACACCATCGTCATCGTCACCCACAACATGCAACAGGCCGCCCGCGTCTCCGACAATACGGCCTTCATGTATCTGGGTCGCCTGATCGAATATGGCGAAACGAAAAACGTCTTCACCCGTCCGGGCTCCACCCGCACCGAAGAATACGTCACCGGCCGCTTCGGCTAGTCAGACCAACTCTTTCTACCAACGACCGTCTACCGATACCTCGCATCCAACTCCGCCCCGCTGTGCTCCTTCACAGCGGGGATTTCTTTTCTGCATTCCATCCCCCCGATCCCCGTGCATAACTAAATTGCAGTGCGCCCTAGAGCTTGATGACATTAGATTGACGCATAGCCGGAGTTTTTGAGGTAATTT
>JAZJXO010000020.1:0-8952 GCA_040390855.1 Pseudomonadota bacterium | reverse complement strand
TATCAGGCAGAAAATCCACTTATCGCCCTGTCCAGATTCCCGAGGCCAGCTCTGAATTCTGGCCATACGGCATGACGCGCACAGGGGGCGTCGAGAGCTTCCGTGCGCAAGCCGAAGCACACTTCACGCATTTCATTGACTTTGGGGCAGGTGAAACGAAAAAGCGCCCAATCAACACTCTAGGCGCTTTGTTTGGAACCTATGTTAAGGGTATCGGCACAACTTTACTGCTGACAAAGAAAAGCTAAACCGCTCAACCGCGGGCACTGAGTTTTTGCTCAAGCACCGTAACGGTATTTTCGAGCACGGCGACACGCGCCATTGTCGTCTCATAAAGCCCGCTCAGGCGGTCCATCTCAACGCGTGCAGCAGCAGCATGAACAAGAACGGCATCAATGTCATTGCGTGTATTCACGTTGCCCTCGCTGGTCTTGCCCGCCGCCAGAAGTCCCGCCACGGCAATACGCAATTCGTCCACTTGCGCTTCAAATGATGAAGAGCGGCGTCCTTTGAACAACTTCTTCAATGCCTTGAACATGATGCGCTCGATCCTTTGTCTCAGACTATCGCTTTGAGCCATTCCGGCGAATAAGGTGCACCCATATCCCGCAAAATTCTCATCTCGCCCGTGATGACATTGACGACAGGAAGATGCGCAATGAGATCATAGCGCGCCATGCCGCCTGTATGCGTCAAACGTCCGTCAGATCCGCGACTGTCACGATGACGAACCGGATGGGCCACAACCGCGTCAAGCTTTGTGATTACGCGTGATGCCAAATCATCGCGCACAAAGAAGGCGTTGATCCCCGTCGAACTCGTTCCAACAAATGTGTAGCCCTTTTTCACAGCGAGATGGCGAAGAGCCGCAATCGACGCGCCGAAATAAACACCGCTTTCATGGGCATTAAAACGCCAGAACGCCGGATCATAAGGGACCGTCACCGGATGCACATCACCCAGCACCGGATTGACCTCGCAAATGACAATGGCTGGATTCACACAATCAATAGCGTTCCAGACCCAATAATCATTACCGTCAATATCAACCGACAAAATACCAAGATCACCCGCAAAGCCCGCATTGGTGATGAGCATGTTGATATTCTCCGCCGTCACAAAAGCAGGCACACCGGCAATATCGTGCATCCAATAGAAAGACGCATTTTGCATTGCGCGCATATTGGTCTCGCTGCCGTCGATGACGAGCCCCTTCCAGTTGCGATTTTCAAGCAGGAAACGGCAGTTGGCCTCCTTAAATGTCTCAACGCCGAACTCGATAAAGCGTTCAACGACGCCGCCGAGTTGCGACACAAGCCATTCGACAATGCCGTCTTCACCCCATTGCGAAAACACGCGGAACTCCGCATCGCTCAGACGACCAAGTTTCCTTGCCGGATCAATCGCCTTGGCGGCAATCTGCCCCTGCAAAAAAAGTGTCCGCTCTGCGAGATCAGCAAGATGACGTTGCTGAATCGTCTCACGCTTGCGGCGTTTGTGCATACGGTCAAAAAGTTTGGTGATAGGGTTTGTCATAGTGCATTCATTTCAAGTGGTCGCTCGCCCAACGCCCCTGTTGAGGCACTTCGGCAGGAGCTTTGCGCGCACCATCAATAAGAGCATGAAGTTCGTCAGCAATATGCTTGGCATCAGGAAATAACCAGGAAGGATCGAGCCGGAAATTCGGCAGAAGACGCTCGGCACCGAAAGTAATGAGATCCTTCGTCCAACCATAGCGCTTGGCGGTTGCCATAAGCGAACGGCCCCCGTCGAGATAACGGTGCCTGAACAGCAGGTTCTTTTCGATGCTTTTGAAATAGTGATCGAATTTAACGGCGATACGACTGTCAAACTCGTCAAAAGCCTTGTTGATCCCGTCGCGGCAAACGCGGGCAAAACAATCAGCAATATGCGCCGGGTTCTCGTTCGTCATTTCGAGAATGGTACGATCGGTAATCCCGAAATACTCAAAGTCATGTGCGAAAGATGCATAGACCGACGTCGATTTCTTCAGGAGCTGGATCATCGGCAATGCTTTGGACGATGTGGATGACGCCGCCACCGTTCCGCCGCTGCCGGAGCCCACAAACAATGTACAATGCTTTGTGAGATGCGCCGTCTCGCGCAAGGTAAGTGTACCGGCATAGCGCGAACGATCATCGCGCAGCTTCATCGGCAGATGTGTCGTGAAGATAACCGTCGCATCCGGCAGCCGCTCATAGAGCTTCGCGGCAATCTCCTGCGCAATATCCGTATTGACGAAAGATTGACCGCTCTGCGCTGTGCACTCAAAAAGGATACGGTGCTGAAACTTGTCCAGTCCTTCATCGCGGACAAAATCCTCGACACGGGAAATTTCATTGTCGGTCAGATCAATCACATTCTCAATCGGCACCGTGATCGCTGCACCATAGGCACGCAACATGCTCGGTCGGACCGTGCCGTCGTAGTTTTGAAAATTACTGGGATTGATCTGTGAAAAGACGACGCGATCAAACTCGCGCCGGATCATGCGGCGCATCGCTTCCCTCTCGAACACATCCCACATCATCGCGGTCCGACTACGATCACCAAGCGGCACCTTCCAGACATTATTGATATGACGATTATTTTCGAGAAGTTCTGCATTCTGATCGAAGATCGCCCATGTAATTTCGGCGTCAGGGAAGTCATGCCGAATTTGGCGGGCAAGGATCGTCGCATAGAGACTATCCCCCTTCGCGCCCAACTGTCCGAGCAATATACGCTCTGTCATCAGACCAACTCACGCGAAAGAGAGTTACCGTCTGCCGCAATCATCGCGGCCACGACCTCCTGAACGGTACACTCAGGCTTGCGCCCGATAGCTTGTTCCAGCTTTCTCAACGATACATGAAAATCCGGACCCGCATCACGTCGCGGCATAGCTTCAATGATCGCGACATTTCCGTCGAGCCCTTGCGCCGCAAATAGCGCATGTACAATGTCACGTGCATAATGGGTCACGCCGGAGGCCAACACAAATTCAGATCCATCCGTTCTTTCAGCAATCTCTGCCGCAATATCGGCAAACTCCTCAGCCGAGGCCCAGTCAATCCTGAAATCAAGCGTCTGCACTCTGAGCCTGTAGGCCGGATCGGCCTTTGCGTCTGCGATGCCTTTGGCAATCATCGGCAGAAGAAACTGCGGTGGGCGGCGCGGAGATTCATGGTTGAAGAGGATGAGGTTCGTCGCGGCCACCTCATGCTGCGCCCTGTATTGCATGATGAGGTCGCGCGCCGCGATCTTACCAATGCTGTAAAGACATGTCGCCCGCGCAGGCGTCGTCTCATCAATCACCCCGCTCAACGGATTGGGGAAAATCTTTGACGATCCAGCATAGACGATACGCATCATTTTGTTGCGGAGCCGCGCGTGTTCCAGAAGGACGTGCAGCGCCACCACATTGACCGCAAACATGTCGGCGACCACCGGCTCATACTGAAAGCCCGAGGACCCATGCACCGCAGCAAAATGAAATGCATGATCAGGCGCAATTTCGCTGACGAGTTTAGCAAGCGCACCCGTATCACGCAGATCAAGAGCGACATAGCGGAAGCGGTCAGACGCCGCCACATAACGGCACTGTGCGTCACGCCCGACACCGGTGACGAAATGCCCGCGCCGCAACAGGCTTTCGGCGAGATAGCTCCCGTCCTGACCGTTCACGCCAAGTACAAGTGAGCTTGGCATCAGCCCCTCCTCAACCGAGCAAAAGCTGGGTGAGATATTCATTGCCCTGCCTGGCGGTCGCGAGTGCCGTATCGTAATTGTCCTTGGTCACGACTTCGACTTCCGGCAGGGGAAAGATCATCTTCGTGCCGGCAAAAATCATCTCACGTTCGCGCTCCAGAAACTCCGGCTTAAAATGCCAGGGCAGAACCAGATAATAATCGGGCTTAGCCGCCCGTGACTTTTCTTCCGACACAATCGGAATGTCCGTACCAAGCGTGCTCGATCCGTCCTTCTCAGGATTGCGGTCCGCCGCGCAGTCCACCATGACGCGGTTGATACCATACCATTGAAGCAGCACATTGCCTTTGGTCGAAGCACCGTAGATGTGGACCTTCTCGCCACGCGAACGGATGCTGAAAAGAAGCGAATTCAGCTCGTCTTTCAGACGGTCAATATTAGTCTGGAAGGTCACATAAGGCGTGTCCGTGTCGAGTTCCATTTCGAACTCTTTAATGCGCAGGCGATGAAGAAATTCGCGATCTTCTGTCGTACCGAAATCAGCCTTGTGTGCACGGCAGGCATAGCAGCGGATCGAGCCGCCGTTAATGTCATTGATCGCCACCTTGAAGATGCGCAGATCAGCCCGCGCAGCAATCTCCTCAAGCGCAGCAAGACTATAATATTCCAGATGCTCGTGACAGATCGTGTCAAACGAGTTTTGCAAAAGCATCAGCGGCAGATAAGACATCTCAAAAACCCAGATGCCGTCATCACTCAGCAGACGCTCGACGCTCTTGGCAAATTCAACCGGCGATTCAAGATCATAGAACATCGCAATCGACGTCACGATGTCGATGCCATGCTCCGGCAAAACCTTAGTCGCCTGCTCTGACGGATATACCGTATTGATAACAACCGTGCCGTCTTTGATGTCACGCGCAATGTCAGACGGATCAACGCCATAGCGCTTGCTGTCCTTGGGATAATTAGCAAGCAGCGTTCCATCATTGCAGCCGATATCGAGTACGGTCGGCGTCGGGGTTTTAGCCAGCGACAATGCACTCTCGGCGATACTCGCCAGATGATTGCGCATCGTCGCATTGGTACCGGAACGGTACCAATAGTTGGCATAAAGGATTTCCGGCGGAAACGAATGAGCGAGTTGCAAGAGACCGCAGCCGTTTTCATTGCGCGTCACATCGCAACGCACGAGCTGTGTCGGCAATTTACGGGTCGGTGGCATCAGAACACCGGGTTTCACAAACGAGCCTTGAAGATACTGCCGACCAAGATCGATCACAGGCACCAGATCGGCGGAGCCGCACACACGGCAAGTTCGTCTATATCTCGGATGCACACCCATCTCCCAAAACTTGCAGGCGAGGGCCTTAGAGAATGCACCGTCGCACAGGATTGGTCAGGCTGCAGAATGGCAGAAATCTGCAAGTTTCAATAGCCTTATGAGAGTTTGAGTAACGTAAATACCCCGACGGTCAAGGCTTCTCAATTCTACCGACCCTCATGCACATCCGGCCGCAGATAGTCGAGCAACTGGTCTCTGAGGTCGCGGATGTTCTGCGCAAAGGCATAGTCATTTCGCGGCGGACCGGCATAGAAAATGCCGTCAAGCGCAATGCTTGTCAGACGGGCGGTGCGTAGCGGATCGACATTTCTAAAGCGTCCGTCTGCAATCCCCGCCCTTATCGCGCCTTCAAATGTTTCACGTTCACGGCGATAAAACTCGTCCACCATCGCTTGCGCTTCGGCATCGCGATTACCGGTGGCCGAGAAATCCGCAATCAGTTTGACCATGCGCTGAAGTCGAGGCGCGCTCGATGTCGTCGCGTCCAGCCAGGCATCGGCGGCCCCCAGCGGCGCATCCGGGTCCGGCGTCTGCGAGGAAAAATCACGCACAAACGCATCAATCGCGTGGCGCAATGTGGCCCGCACAAGCTCATCCCGACTACCGAAATAGTGATAGAGAAGCGCCATGTTGACGCCGCAGGCCGACGCAATCTGGCGCATACTGACGGCAGAAAACTGGTTTTTCTCAAATAACCGCAGCGCCTCGTCCAGAATCATTTCCTGACGTTCTTCAGGATCGAGCCGTCGTCGCACCTGTTTGTCTGTCATGGCCCTCCCCTTTTCGTTTTTACGCCGCAACCACGGTGCCATAGCGCCTTATTCGCACAAAAGGCGCTTGACCGCACTATTAATCAGTTGATTAATAGTGCGGTTGCTTACCCCAGTCTAAGGACCTCCCCATGACCGACAAACGATTCCATCTCGCGTGGTTTATGAACTTCACGCCGGACGAATGGCGCGAACCCTTCGCCCAAAGCGGCGGCTATCCGTGGGACGGTCAGTTCTACATCGAGATGGCGCAAACGCTCGAACGCGCCTGTTTCGATTACATCATGATCGAGGACAAACTGATGGTGCCCGAAACCTTCGGCGGCAATCGCGACTACTCAATCACAGCAGCCATGGTCGCCCCCAAACACGATCCGGCACCGCTTGCCGTTGCCATGGGCATGGCCACCAAACATCTCGGCGTCATCGCCACCATGTCCACTCTGGGTTATCCGCCCTTCCTGCTCGCGCGCCTCAGCTCAACCATCGACAGCCTGACGCGTGGCCGCTTCGGCTGGAATGTCGTGACGAGCGCCGAAGATCTTGCGGCACAAAACTTCGGCCTCGATGTCCTGCCGCCGCGCGAAGACCGCTACGCAATGGCTGACGAATATATGGAAGTCGTCAACAAGCTCTTCGACAGTTGGGAGCCCGATGCCGTCATCCTCGACCGCGACAAAGGTATTTATGCCGACCCGGAAAAAGTCCGCACCATCGACCACAAAGGAAAATATTTCAAAGTTCGCGGTCCGCTCAACACAGTTCCCTCACCACAAGGACGGCCCGTCTTCGTTCAGGCCGGCGCCTCTCCTCGCGGTCGTGACTTTGCAGCAATGCACGCGGATTCAATCATCTCCGTCGCCAACGGAGTCGAAGGTATGAAGAGCTTTCGTGATGACATCCGTGCGCGCGCAATTAAATGCGGACGCAATCCGGACGACATCAAAGTTCTCTTCTGCATCACACCGACTTTGGGCGAGACCGAGGAAGAGGCCCACGCCAGATACAAGCGCACGACCACATCCGATCATTTCGTCAACGACATCCTCGCTCAGATTTCGGCGATCACCGAAGTCGATTTCGCGCGTTTCGCAGTCGATGAGCCATTGCCGGAAAAACTCACCACCAATGGCGAGAGTGGTTCGCTCGACAAGTTCCAGCAATGGGGCAGTGGCAAGACGTTGCGCGAGTTGGCCTCGGCTTCGGGCGGTGGTCTCGTGTCATCGCTGCAGTTGATCGGCACACCCGATCAGGTCGCCGAAAAGATGGGAGCGGCGATGGCCGAAGTCGGCGGCGACGGGTTCCTGCTCACCAATCCGGTGATGCGCGTGAGCCGCCGCTACCTTGTCGAGATCGCCGACGGACTTGTGCCCGCATTGCAGAAGCGCGGCCTCGTGCGCACGGAGTATCGCCATCAGTTGCTGCGCGATAATTTGCGGGAGTTTTGAGGAAAGGCCCGCAAATACAAAAAAACCGATTCACGAATGAAACGGACGAAAGCGCAGGATCTCGCCAAACAGAAGGGGGTTGCTCGAATGCCACGCCTCCCGGCTGTCGATGCTGCCGGAACCACGAAAATCCGGAATGCCTAGCCCTCTCCTGCTTTGACATTTACAGCACTTTGACGAATCATGCCGGAAATCACACGAAAACGAAATTCGGACGGAAGGCGGAGGGCATGAAATATCTCCAGACGATGGTCCGCATCGGCGACCTCGATAAGTCTCTCGATTTCCATTACAATAAACTCGGTCTGGAGCAGATTGGCCGCTTCGACAAGGTGCCTTTGTTGTCGATGCCGCACAGCAGACATTGGTGAGAAGGTGTCCACCACCATGAACTCCACGATCGGACCTCATTGATGTACAGCGTCGTCACGGCGGGACCGGGCTGCTACATGTTAGAAGTGCGACGAAGGGAAACGCATCTTCCCTTCGTCCGCGCACATTTTGCGTTCCCCGATGGTACGGAAAAAACCCTCTTCATCCCCTCCCTTGCGCATACCTCCTATCTCATCAACACCCATGCCAAGAGTTTACGCTTTTGCTGCGACGCCACCGATGTCGAAAGCGTCAGCCTTCGCCGCGCCGGACTGATAGCGCGCAAACTTTTTATGCGTCGACGGAGTGATCGGCGCTACACCATGACGATCACCGACGGAACGGAGTTCACGCCGCTCCTGCGAAGGGAAGGAAGGCAAGGCCGCGAACTCATTCGGGCACTGCGGCTGATCGGGAATTGGGGCTTCGGCCTTATGAGCGACAATCTTCAGCAAACGCCGGGCTTGCTGGCACCACATGCAGGCGCAGACGCCAAAGCTGCCCGCGCCGTCGATGAAACGAAACGCCCACCGCGCTTCGCCGTCGCGCTCCATCTTTTCTATCGCGACCTATGGCCGGAATTCGAATGCGCCTTACGTGCGCTCGGCCAACCTTTCCACCTCATCATAACAACAACGGAGAATGACCCACATTTCGAGGCCCGCGTTCGCATCTCCTTTCCGTCGGCCGAAATTCATGTCTACGAAAATCGGGGACGCGACATCGGACCCTTTATCCAGCTTCTCTACGAAGGCCACCTCGATGCCCATCCGTTCCTCTGCAAGCTGCATGGAAAACGCTCCGGCACCGAAGGTCCTCGTGCACTTTTCGGCGAGGTCTGGCGGCGAACGAATGTGGCCGATCTCATCGGCTCGACAGATCAGGTGGAAAAAATTCTCGACCGCTTTGAGACCACGCGGCATATCGGCATGATCGGATCTCCACGTTTTCGGCTCCCCAACGAGTTCATCGAGCACCGATCGGCCTGGGGCGACAACAGGGACGCAACGCTCGCCTTCGCGTCACGCATGGGCCTAACACCCGAGAACTTCCGTCTCGATTTCTTCGCTGGCACGATGTTCTGGATCAGGCAGGAAGCGCTGACACCGCTGCGCAAGCTCGACTTAACACTCGCCGATTTTCCGGACGAAAACGGAGCAATGGACGGCGAGTTCCAACACGCGCTGGAACGCGCCCTCGGTGCCATACCGCAATGCGCCGGAATGTTCCTCGACAGCGCCCCTTCATAGACTAGCATTACAGTTGCATTTTTGACTTGAGATGAGCGCGTCTGGCGGTGGCTTGA
>JAZJXO010000019.1:0-103903 GCA_040390855.1 Pseudomonadota bacterium | reverse complement strand
CAAGCCACCGCCAGACGCGCTCATCTCAAGTCAAAAATGCAACTGTAATGCTAAAGACAGGAGAACCAAACCGCGACATCATGGCCGTTCCCAGCGATCATAATGAGACCTGCGCCATGACAACCGCCCGTGACATCATCACTCCTCATATCGAGGCCATCCGCGAGGAAGCACGCGGCTTTCAAATCCCCGACGATGTTCTGGGACGTGTGCTGGTCGAACAGGCGATCCGGATTTGGCGCGAGAGCCGCAGTCTTGATGACATTCGCGAGGAGCTGGAATCCACGACGGAACATCTTGACCCCGACGAGGATTTTACCTTTATGCGGCCCTGACAGGCCTCAGGCCACCGGCTCCGAGAGAAAATGCCGCCCTGCCCTGTCCTCGATTTCCACCACCCAGAGGTCGGGGTCGAATTTGCGCTGGCGCTCGACATAGGCGTCCGCGTCCTTTTCCGGCACAGGGTCAGGGCCGGTTCCGGCCAGCCAGAGGAACGAACCGTCGCCTGCCCGTGTCGGCGTCAGGATCGTAGCCGTCCCGTCGAGCCGGTTAATTTTAACCAGAACCACGCCGGATGTGGCGTCGCCCCGGCGCACGACCATGGCGGAGGCGCCTTCCACTTCGCAACGGCGGATCAGGGCTTTCACCCAGATTTCCGCTTTCAGGCGGGGTGCTGCTTCCATTCCGGTTCCGGCTTCAGGTGATTGGCGGCTCATGTCTCTGGGCCGCTCTTATACAGTATAGGCCTTAATAGGTTTGCCGAATTTTCCATCGGGCACTAGACTTGCAGCAGACCTGTTTCACGACCGGAGGCTTGCCCGATTTCGGACATTTCCGGTATGTGCGTTGCGCGGTCAGTGGTTTCGTCTGTAACCGGCAAACAGGGTCTGATGTATAGGGGAGTGAATATGCGTAAATCAGTGCGTCGGGGCCATGCAGCTCTTCACCGGGCTCGTCATTCGACCTTCGGGGCGACGCTGCTGCTGGTTGCCTTGTCCGGCTGCACGGTCGTGCAGGGCGACACGGCCTCGCTCGACAACATGAAAGCCGCAAATACGGAGGCTGCCGCCGCACCCGCCGCCACGCCCGATAATGCGCTCGCCCCCGGCAGCATCGAAGCGCCGAGCATCGCCAGTTCCGGCATTCCCATTCCGCTCATCTCGCCGCGCCATCTCGATGTGCAGGTCGCATCCATCAATCCGGGCGCGGGCATCAATTCCCTGTCCACGGGCTTGCCCATGACGCAGCTTGCGGGCGTTTACCTTGCTTATGACCAGACAATCGACACCGTCGAAGCCAGCAAACTCAAAACACCCAAAGACGTGCGCAAGGCGCTGAAGTCGCTGCGCATCGCAGCGCCGGAAACACTGGCCGACGGCTGGCTCTCCGTCCGCGCCATGGCGGCTGCCAATACGGCGACCTTTGCAGAAGGCGTACGCGCTGAAGTGCGCGCCAAGGGCAAGGACCAGGTGCTGAAACTTCTGGAAGACCCCGCTTATGTCATGCGCATTCCCGGCGCCAGTGCCGCTATGTCGGCTGTCATGGAGTCCGGCAAGGCCGAAGACGAGCGCCTCGCCAAGCTGCGCAAGCGCTTCATCGAAACGGCTTTCTCGTTCCAGAAACAGAAATGGGGCATGACCGAACCGATGGAAAGCGTTGCCGACATCAAAGCGGCGGACGCAAGCGCACCCGCATCAGCCCTCGGCAAGATGCGCCGCTTCATCGCCTCCCTGTCACCCGTCAGCGAAGCGCAGGCCTATTCAGTGCCCGTCATGGTCAAGATCCTTGCCCGCGGTGCGCGTGAAACAATATCGGCCCCGATCATTCCGATCTCGGGTGCGCAGGATGAAACCACGTCCTGCCTGAATTGGGCCCGCCTCAACCTCAATCAATGTGTGGCCGCTGCCCATTTCCCGTCGGAAGAAGCATGGTGCGCCGGCACACATGGCGTTGAAGAAGTCCGCGCCTGCTGGGCCGCTGCCCTTCCCAGCACCGGGGCCGCGCCGCACTGATCGTTTCATCGTCCCGCGCTTAAGCCCCGCAAAGCCGCCGCGCTTTGCGGGGTTTTTCTTTGCCGCCGATCACGCGCACACCGAAAACACCAATGCAGCTGCGGCTTTCCCCGACATGCATCCAATTTGAAATAAAGCTGAATCTGATTTGACAAAAATGATCTGAAAATTCGTCTAGTAATTTCACAAAATTCGATACTAATTAATCTCAATATCCAAGTATAAAATCGACTTAATCTAAAGCATAGACAATAGAAATCAAACAAACATCGAAGTAATTATGCATTTTATCTATTCACTTAACTTGGAACGCACAGATGTCGCTGTAGCTTGGCCCTAACGAGACGGACCAAGGATCAGCACTATGTCATTCATTCTCCGAGCAGCCTTCTGGCTTACAGTCCTCGCCTTCCTCCTGCCGACGGGTGGTCCGCAGGTCGCCGCCCATGACGGCAAGGGCGGCGCGATGCCCGCCAGCTTTACTGACGGTCAGCAGCCCGACGCCGACATCAATGCCGGTGAGATGCTGGGCCTTGCCGCTCAATCAGCCGGTGACGTGTTGGGGTTCTGTGACCGCAATCCGGATGTTTGCAAACGCGGCGGGGCCATTGTCGGCCATATCGCCCGCCAGAGCAGCTATTACGGTGCCCAGGCCTTCCTGTGGCTCACGGACAAAGCCCGTGAAACACAGAAAGCCGGAACCGATCCAGTTTCAGCGGTCAACGCACCGCGTCCGAGTGAAAAAAGCGGTTTCACCGGAGTCTAAAAAAATTCTAACAGGAACTTCCTGAGACTGTCGCCCACCTTCCATCCTGTCGCTCTTCCGCCTTGCGCCGCCCTGCTTTATGCCGGGCGGCGCTTGTGCATTCACTTGTACATTCTGGCCTGCCCCGCTATCTCCTGTGGGCGCAGACAGGACAAGACATGAGCATCGACAGCCTTATTGATGATTTTTCCTTCCTCGATGATTGGGAAGACCGCTACCGCTATGTGATTGAACTTGGCAAAGAGCTGGCGCCCTTGAGCGAAGCGGAGCATTCACCTGCGAACAAAGTACAGGGCTGCGTCAGTCAGGTCTGGCTGGTGACAGAACCTCACGCGCAGGGCGACAATCCGGTGATTGCGTTTCGCGGCGACAGCGACGCCTTCATCGTGCGCGGGCTCATTGCCATTGTGTTGCGCATCTATTCCGGCAAAACGGCCCGCGAGATTCTCTCCATCGACGCCCGCGCGATATTTGAACGGCTGGGGCTCAATGAACATTTGAGCCCGCAGCGTTCAAACGGTCTCTACTCGATGGTCGAGCGCGTCAAGAGTGATGCAGCGGCATCCATATCGGGGGCGGGGGCGTAAGCCCGGGCGCGAGGCTTCATCACCCCGCTATCGGTATAAAACTCGGCCAGCCTGTCGAGCCCGATTTGCAGAACCACTTTGGCCGAGCGTTGCGGCCAGCCAAATTGTTTTTCAATCTCTTCAAGCCCGCTCTGATTGCAGCAGACTTCCAGCAATGGATTTGAAAGTCCGCGTCCGACAAATTTGAGCGCGGCGGCCAGACGCTCCCGTGCGGCCAGCGCCATGTCCGTCACCTCCGCTGGATCGCGCAGTCGGCCTCCCTCTATGTTGACACCCAGTTCAAACGACCAGTTCGTCGTCACGCGGCTGCCGAGATCAGCCAGCATGTGATCTCGCCGCAAGCGTTCGCCTGCTTCGAGCTGATCTTCACTGATCAGGGACTTGCCGTTTTTTCCCTTGCGCCGGTAAAGCCAGACCAGCGGTGTCTCGGCGTCATTCGTGGCCACCCGCTCCGCCTTGCCGTCCGCCATGATCATGCGTGTCCCTGCCAGTTGATGCTGAGCGCGAAAAGGGTCCGCCTGATCGGCATTTTCCAGACGTCGCCAATAGGCCCGCCCGGTTGCGCTTAATATCCATTCTGTATACGGATGTTTTTCAGACCGCTCTACCAAATCCCGTCGCTCGAATCCGAGCCATATCCGCTCGGAAATTTTCAGCAGCGGTGCCCGGTGATTGTCCTGCGACACATAGAGTGCAAACTCTGCCGGACCGGATTGCCGCACAAAACTTTCCGGCTCGACAAGGCGCGCGAGAATGCGCCTTGCCTCACGTTCGAAGTCCTTGTTGGACAGCAATGTCACTGGCGCAGCCCTCCGAGCGGAAGGGAGCGGATGGCAAATTCCAGCCGGTCCACCAGCACGTCGAAATCATGATCATCCCTGCGATCCTCGATCTGGCGGCAGACATGGGCGGCCGTCGTCCGGTCCCGCCCGAAATGGCGGCCCACCCCTGAAAGGCTCAGCCCGAACACCACATGCGTCAGATACATCGCGATCTGCCGCGCTTCGGCGACGGGGGCCGTGCGGCGCGTCGGGGCCCGCAACTCGGAGACGGGCACTTTGAAAACGCGGGCAATCGCCTCCTGCGTCATCGCCACTTGTGCGGCACGCTCGTTTTCACGCGACTGCCTGAGGTCGGCGCGGACCAGTCTTGACGACGGCGACGCAAGCAAAGCTCTGTGGAGGTCCGGCTCGGCATCAAGGCTGCTCCAACTTTCGTTCGGCATATTGCAACTCCCCAATTTTTCACCCATTCTTAGGAACAATACGTGAACTTGTAATTGTTCTCATGGTAAAATTACGCTTTTCGTACACGGTGGGGATAAATTCATGTAAGTTCCCCGCGCGGTCGCAACCAATCGACGGAGGCAAATTGTGAAAACTCGTATTCGTTACCACCGGAAGTTGCGGCGCTGGACCCAGTCAGAACTCGCCCGGCAAGCGGGCACCACAGCGGCGACGATCTCGCGGCTGGAGACGGCAGACATGAATGTGTCGATGGACTGGCTGGAAAAATTCGCCGGGATTTTTTCCATACCGGTCTCAGCCCTTATAGATGACCGCCGGGCGGCAACGGCTATTCCTTGTGTCGGCGCGATCAACCGCGCCGGAAATTTGTCGTCATTTGGCAAAGACGATGAAGAGGATGTGACGCTCGAAGCGATGGCAAACAACCCGATCGCGCTGCATATTGCCGAAAATTTCAGTCACTACTGCGCAGGCGACATCCTCATTGCTGACCGCATGTCGGCAGAAGATCTGCCCCGCGCTTTGGGTCGCGATTGCTTTGTCGAGATAGAGGGTACAACCGGAGGCTTCGGACGATTTGTTTCGTCAGGCCACGGAACCTACCTGCTCGTCTCGCCGGAACCGGGTTCACAAGCGCGTCATGTACCGCTGCCCGTCTGGGTCGCACCGGTCGTCATGCTCATCCGGCATCTGTGAAGAATTGTGGTCTGAAAAATTGTGGTCTGATCAGTTATTGGCGCACTTCACTTTGACGTCCACCGCGCCTGCGGTTGCGCCTTCGCATTGCTGGCCGGGGAAACATATCGCCTGCGGCACACCGGTAAAGACAAAGGCGATATAGGCATCGCCCCTGTTGGCTTCGACCGAGCCTTCAAGATCGAAGCGGCGTGTCTCGTTCGGTGCAAAGGCGATCACGTCGCCGACCGCCGGTTCCGACATGGCGACATAGTGATCGCCGTCAAAGGTGATGCTGGCGCGACCGCCTGTTGTGACTTCGCACCAGGCATGAAGATCGGATGAGGCATCCACCGATGATGTGATCGGAAACGAGGCTGTCTCACCGGCATGAAGAACTTGCTCACCGGCCGTGAGGCTCGCCGCCGAAACACCTGTCGCACAGAAGAGAAAGCCCGCGAGAGCAAAGCCCGCAACGCGTCCACGCTTGCTATAAAGCATGATCATCTCCGCCCTGCTCCCCGACCTCGTACAAAAGCACAAGATCATTGTGCCCCGGCGTTTGCGGCAAATTCAAGCCATACGGAGATTTGTGCGCCCTGCAATGGCGCGCGCTTTTTCAGACTGGAGAAAAGCGTCGTGGCCGAGCACCATGACGATGCGGCCCTGCTCGTTCATCAGAGGCAGGCGCAACCAGAACTGGAAAATCTGCGGCTGGCCCCATGGCGTCAGCGGAATGACGCCGAGCGCAGGCCGCGCGCCGGACAGAACTTCATTGTAAGCAGCAGCCCAATAGTCGCGCTGCTCGCCCAGATTGAAATCCGCAATCACTTTGCCGGTTGTCTCTACGCCGAAATAATCACGAAGGCGCGTCCCGGCGAGCCGCACACGCAGTTGCAGATCGTCATCGCCGATAACTTCGAGAATGCTGATGGACGGCAGCAGCGATCGAATTTCAGCGGGCTGAATATCGGCACGCAAAGGAAAGCGGACATCGGTGCACTTCGCACGCCAGTAATCGAACAGGTGCACCTGTTCGGCAATGACAAGTTGGGCTCGAATGGCCTGATCCTGCGGTGTCAGCGCATCCTCCATCGGCTCCGTCCCACAAGCGGGGCGTTGCGAATCACTTGAACGATGATGAGTCGGGTATCTTGCTAATGCAAGTGGGCGAACGGACACCACCGCCGAATTGCGGCGAGTGATGCATCAAACAATCATTTGAAAAAGCAGGTGACTGAAATAGCCCGTGACTGAAATAACAGGTGCAGAAAACTCAGCGACTGACGCCGCTGCCGCTTTTGCCGTTCTGGCCGAGGCCCATTTTCTTGGCGAGCTTGGAACGGGCTTGCGCGTAGTTCGGCGCGACCATCGGGTAGTCGCGCGGCAGATTCCATTTTTCGCGGTATTCGTCAGGGCCGAGGTTGTAATGCGTGCGCAAATGGCGCTTGAGAGATTTGAACTTCTTGCCGTCTTCCAGACAAATCAGATAGTCCGGCGTGATCGACTTGCGCACGGCAACGGCGGGCTCCGACTTCTCCACCGGCGCTTTGGCGCCACCCTCGGAAGCGCTCTGCAAGGCCTCATGGACCTGACGGATCAGGGCTGACAGCTCTTCAGCCGCGACCTTGTTGTGGCCAACATAGGCGGACACAATTTCTGTTGTCAGATCTATGAGTTCAGACTTCGCGCTCATTTCTTCCTTCCCTACTTCGACACGAGACAAAGAGTTGATGCGCCGATTGGCAAACAACCCAGCGTTATTGAGGCAAAATACTCATTCCACTAAAGTGAAACACGGCCTCGTTATACCAACAGCATTGCTGTTCATCAATAGATGTCAAAACTAGATGGTGAAATAAACTCTGTATCCGCAATATTCGCGGTCATAACAGACCTTAATTACAGTTTTCTTTTACAATTTTCCTGTTCATTTTGTCGCGAACTCGCAAATACCCTGCGTCATTGATGCCCCACCGAATTCAAGGCTCAGTTTTCCGCAATGAATGACGTATATGTTCGTCATTAGCCAACCGGAAGCGCTGCCCATGTATTTGAAAGACATCTGGTACTTCGCAATACCTGCCGAGAGCCTGAAGGCGGGCGACCTTGTTCACAAGGTCATGCTCGGCGAGCCGCTGGTCATTGGGCGCACGGCTGAGGGCGAGGCCTTTGCCTTGCGCGACATCTGCCCGCATCGCGGTGTGCCGCTTTCGGCCGGTCAGATGCTCGATGCCGACAAGAGCGCCTGTGGGGTGCCGGTTGTGCAATGCCCCTATCATGGCTGGCAATTCCGCACCGACGGGGCTTGCGCGCATATCCCGTCTCTTGTCGAAGGTCAGGACGTTGAAGTGGCCCGCATCAGAGTGCGTTCCTATCCGTTGCGCGAGGTACAGGGCAATATCTGGCTCTGGTTTGCCGACGAGAAACGTCTTGATCTGGCACCGAACCATGAACCGCCGCTCATGCCGGGCTTTGCAGATCAGCCCCCCAATATCCGCGAGGCCATGACCTTCTCGTGCCATGTGGACCACGCCGTGATCGGCCTGATGGATCCTGCCCATGGTCCCTTCGTGCATCAGTCATGGTGGTGGCGCAGCAGCGCGTCGATCCACGAGAAAGCCAAAGCCTTTGCGCCGTCGGAGCTTGGCTTTGCGATGGTCGAGCACCAACCGTCCAGCAATTCGCTCGCCTACAAAATACTCGGCGGCAAACCGACCACGGAAATCAGCTTCCGCCTGCCCGGCATTCGCATCGAGCGCATCACAGCCGGCCGCCATCGCCTTGTCGGCCTGACCAGCGTCACGCCGATTGATGAAAACACCACGGAAATCACACAGTCTTTTTATTGGACGATGCCTTTCCTCTCGATTTTAAAACCGGTTGCCCGCATTTTTATGAAACGGTTTCTGGGGCAGGACCGCGACATGGTCAATCTGCAACAACAGGGTTTGAAATTCGATCCGCGCCTCATGCTCATCAATGATGCAGACATTCAGGCCAAATGGTACCAGCGGTTGAAGTCGGAATGGGCCACATCACTGGATCAGGGACGACCTTTTGAAAATCCGGTCAAGCCCGCGACGTTGCGCTGGCGCAGTTGAGCCTTTAATGAAGCACATCGAAATAAACTGAATTTCAAAATCTCTGCGCGAGGTTTAATGGACATTGTCCAGACGCTATGCTTCGATTGCCGGTGGCGCGTTGCGCAGATGCTTGAATTGCAGATACGAGGTCCGGTCGCGTGAGCGAACCATCGGGTGAAAACATTTCCGAGAGCAAGGAACCGCAAGCGCTGAAAGGCGCGAACGGTCAGACACAATTCGTGGTGCTGACGGCGGAAGACTATGCGCTTCTTATGCAGACCGTTGATGCGGCGCGCGAATTGATGAATGTGCGCGCGGCCCTCACCGGTAAAACCGCTGACCGAATGGGCGGTAAAGACGGCGTGCCGGCACCCGTCGCGCATCGTATTGCCGAAGGACAAAACCCTGTCCGCGTCTGGCGCGAATGCCGCGGCCTCAAAGCCGTTGCTCTTGCGCGTGCCGCCGGCATCAGCCCCGCCTATCTTTCTGAAATTGAAACCGGCAAGAAAGACGGCACCTTCCGCACCATGGCGGCTATCGCGCAGGTGCTCAACGTCTCGCTCGACGATCTCGCTCCGTCCATCGACGAAGACAGCCGCAATATGCGTGAGCGCCGCGCCCTTGTCGAAGGCGTGCGCGCACAGGTTCGTATGCTCGTGAACCTCGTCACCGGCCCTGTTGATTTCAATACAGCCGCGGTGCGCCGCACGGTGACAACGCTGGCGGCGGATGCTGTGTCGCTCAAGGCCAACAGCGCCGAACATACCGTTGACGGCGAAGCATGGCTCGATGATGTGCTGAAAGGTGTGCGCGATGTGCTTGATCTCGTTGATCACGCCGAGAGCGACATTATCGCCACCGCTGCCCGCGCCCGCAAGGCGCTCGAAGACATCGTCACGCAGCCGGGCTTCATGCCCTCTGCCGAACAGGTGGTGCGCCCGCGCACCGACACCGATGGCGAACGCCAATCTGCCAGCGCCGCTGAGTGATCAGATCTCGTCCGGTGTTGCCACGTCGGTCATCAGATGGACATCCGTCGACATCGCCCAATCCCAGCAATGCAGAACAAAGTCGGCCCGATCATTCGAGATCGTGTCGAAGGTCTTGATAACGCGCGATTGCGATTTCAGGTCCGACGGATCAAGCCCGCGCATTGATGCCAAAGCGACGAGCATGTCGGTGAACTCGACGCGCGACATGCCGACCGCCTTGCCGAATACGGCCATCGGCTCGCCGCCAATGTCGGAGACAATACGATAGGCGGTTTCCGGACGGATGCGGGCGACAAAGGCGAGTTCGGCGGTGAACTCGTCGCGCAAATGACGCGTCGCATGGTCGATCAGACGCGCCGTCTGATGCTTTGTTGCAAAGAGCGGAACGCGGACAAGCGAGAGCGCGGCCTGCAAGACTTCATCTTTAATACTGGCGGCAATCCCCGCTTCGAGCACATCGTCCAGTGCGCGGTAGAGCATACGGCGCTCCACCGAATAGCGCGTCAGAATCTCGCTGCGGCTTTCCGGCGAGACCCACCAGAACATCATCTGCGCGAGGCGGATGTCCATTTCTCTGCGGGCGAGCAGCAGCGGCTGCAATGCGTCTTCCGTGGCGCTGCGACGGACGAGAATTTCGAGCGAGCGCGTTGAAATCTCGGCGTCTGGATTTGCCAGCAGGCGGCAATGCACGTCCATACCGGCCTGTTCCACCAGCGCATCGACGACGGGCATTTGCAGATATTTTCGGTCTGAAATAGCGAGGTGATGGTCAGGCCCCGCTTCACGGATGATCTGCACCAGTTCCTCCGTCTGAAGCCGGAGGCTGCCGCGCAGCACGGGTGCGGCCACGTCGATTTCGTCATCACGCGCGAGAATGAGCGTCAGTTGCGCCGGACCTTCGGGAAGCTGTGCGACGCGTTGGGCGAGACGTTTGCGTCCTGCAACATCAAGTCGCGAAATGCCTGATGCGACGACGAGGTCAACGAGATTACGCTCCTGCGCCGTCAACTGACCGGGCGGCAACACGGCAAGATCAGCCATGCGGCGCAACAAGAGATCGCGCGCCTGCGCATCGGCGAATGCATCCTCGCTGCCTGTTGTTGCTGTCGGTATCGGAGCCAGTGCCATGAGAAATCTGTGACTGTTCAAGGTTCGCGCCATATGAGCACCAATGACGTTAAAACCTCGTAAACCTTCGGGCTGGTATCACACAGGCGCGGCCACTATGCTTGCCCGGTAATCCCCGTTTGAGGAGTTCGCTCTTGTCCCGCCGCCTTATCAAAACCCTAACAATCGCGCTACTTTTCGGCGCTGCGAGCACGCTCGGAGGATGCGCGCTGGGCAAAAGCGAATATGCCGACGATCCGCTTTATGCGTCCGGCTATACCGACGGGTGTGGCACGGGAACGGGATTCAATCCCAATGATCCTTCGACCGTTTTGCGCGATCCCGACGGCTGGGGTAAAAGCAAGGCCTATCGCGCCGGATGGAAAAAAGGGTTTAATGCCTGCCGTCCGTCGAACAATGGCTACACGAGCGACTATCCCGCCGATGCGCGCGGACGCGGCAACGGTCCCAGCGGCTTTTAGAAAGTGAATCTTCCCATCATGCGTACCGTCATCGGATTGATCGTGCTCGTTCTCGCCGTGCTGACCGGCCTGACCGTCTGGCATTACGGCACGCTCGATCCCTGCCGGATGCTGGCGCAGGACCTGGCCGATGACGGCTATGGACAAGTCGCAAAAGCGATGGGCATGGAGCCGGGCGAGACACCGGACTCGGCGCTCGCAATGGCGCGGATGGTGACGAGCCAGTATACGCAAAGTGAATGTGTATGGAAGTTGAGAGACCGTTGGTTCGGGATCAAACCTGAAAATCATTGAACGGATTATTTTATCGGGACCGGAGCGGCTTCGACAACTTCCGACCGATCAGGAAGCTCGCGCCAGACAACGCCGGTAATGTTCTCGACCAGTGCGCCGCCCGCGACCTGTGATGGAAAGTATGCGCCGGCCGGAGCCCGTCCGTCGATGACAATGCGCACGAGCGCGAGTGTCACATCGGCAGTGTAGATCTGTGCGGCGGGTGTTTCGAGACGCGCACGCGAGACACGGCCCTCGGCGTCCCGCGCTTCGCCCCATATGACACAGGATGTTTTGGCGAGCCGCTTGTCCTTCGGGCCTTCCCCACGGCCACCGATCCTGCGCTCCAGTGCCGCAATCCGCCAGCCGCGCCGGAACATGATACGGGGCAAGCCCGATTTGATCACGCTACGGACGAGTGCGGGATGAAAGACCTCGAAGCCGTCGACATTTTTGTAGGGTCCGATATGCTTGGCGATGAGGCTCTCGGCCCGCCACGGCGCGAGATAGGCCTGTCTGGTACCTTGTCCGAAATCTATGGTGATGCTGCGCGCGCCCGCTTCTACGGCGACCATTTTGCCGTCTTTCAATACCTCGCCGCTCTGCCTGCACGCCTTCACAATCGCCTTCGCTTCGGTCTGCGACAGAGGCGAACGGGCAACCGCAATCGTCAGATGTGTCGCGTGGGGACGCATGGTGGCAAGTCGCGCGGCCATCGTGTCGGCGGCGCTGACATCGAAACTCAAACCGGGAATAAGCGAAACGCCGCTCGCTTTCGCCTCCTCGTTGCGAGCAAAAACCTGCACGAGATCAGACGGGGCCGAACAGAGGTCGAGGTAATGCGTGTGCGTCGCAAGGCAAGCCTCGATCAAAGACATCCCCGTCTCCGAAAAGCGGGGACAACAGTTGACGACAACTGCCACATCGTCGAACTGGCCTTCCAGATTGTTCTGGTCTGCCAATCCGAAGATGCGTGGCTCGACAAGGTTCGGTGTCGCCTTCGACAAGCTGTTCGACAGGATCGCGACGCGGGCAATGTCATGTCCGGCAGCAACATGGGCAAAACCACGTGCGGCAGCACGGCGGGAAATGACGCCGCCCGCGTAAGTATCAACGCCGTAAATTAGCAATCTCGACTTCATCGCGTTCTGACTTTTTATCTGCCGGACGACGCAGGGGCTTCCCGCGCAGGGCTTTGTTAGTCCATTGTTAATATCCAACGGAGTCTACGCAATGATGATTTCGGCTTTGATAATGAGAGGGTCGCGGATCGCGCTCGGCATCCTGCTTTTATACGCTCCGGCGGAAGCGTCGACAGCACGGATTTCATCGGGTCAGGACTTGGTTGATGCGTGTAAGGTGCTTTCCGACTTTGCGCTGAACCCGCAGGGACCGACACCGCGACAGGGGCTTTATTGCCGTCAGTTCCTCGCGGGGTATTTTACGTCGCTCAGATATACGAACGGCATGACGGCAAATGACGACGTGCAGGGCGCGCCGATCTATTCCGACAGTTGCATCATGCTGAACGGACCGCGCTCGTTCGATCAACTGGCCCGCGAAATCGTGCATCACGGCGAATGGCATCCCGAACTGCTCCCCAAGCCCGCGACGGAACTGGTCGGAGTGACGTTCGGCGGACGCCCGCCTTGTTGAGATTCAGAGCCTTGCCATGAGTTCGGACTGTAAAGACGTGGTGCGTCCGTATTCGTTCACGCCGCCTGATCGTCGGGCCAGTGGCCGATATAAGTTGAAGCCGGACGGATAAGGCGACCGACACGCTCCTGTTCGATCACATGCGCCGACCAGCCGACAATGCGCGAGAGTGCGAACACCGCTGTAACCGCGCTGCGGGGAATACCCAGCGCTTCGAGCAGGATGGCTGTGTAATATTCCATGTTCGTGTCGAGACGCTGGCCGGGCTTCATCTCTTTCAGCGTCGCCAGCGCCACCGCTTCGACATCCCGCGCGAAACGCACACGCTCGTTCCCGTTTGTAAGCAGCATCACGGCCTTGTTGAAGACATCGGCGCGGGGATCGCGGACCTTATAGACGCGATGACCGAAGCCCATCAGCCGTTCGCCTTTGCCGATCTCGGCGACAAGCCAGGGCTTGATGTTGTCGTGTGTGCCGATGGCGTCGAGCATGTCGAGCACGGGGCCGGGCGCGCCGCCATGCAGCGGTCCCTTCAAGGCGCAGAGCGCACCGACCGTCGAGGAGATGAGCCCCGCGCGTGTCGAGGCAATCACACGGGCCGTGAATGTCGAGGCATTCATGCCGTGGTCCTGCACCGTAACGAGATAGGCGTTCAATGCCTCGACCTCGGCGGCGGAGGCGGGTTCGCCACGCAGCATCCGCAGGAAGTCCTCGGCGTGACCGGCATGGGCGACGGGCGCGACGGCGGGCTCGCCATTGTCACGGCGGCAAAGCGCGGCAACAAAAACAGGGACGGCGCCGACCGCGCGGATATGGGCGGGCTGGTCTTTATCCTCATCGGTGAGCAGAGAGAGACCAGCGCGAAGACCTTCCGTCACCGTCAGGCTCTTGGAGGCGGCGAGCAGCACGGGAACAAGGCGGAACGCGGCGACGCGGGCTTTGCCCAATCCTTCCCGGACTGCGGCGGCAGTGGGCGCAGGCTCCAGACCGGCTGTGGCCCAGAGGAGCGCGGCAGCGGCCTCGAAATCATGCGTGGCGACCAGGGCTTCGAGGTCATAGCCGGCAATGATGAGGCGGCCTGCCTCGCCATCGACATGGCTCAGGGCTGTCTCGGCGGCGACCACTTTATCGAGACCGTTGGAACTGGCGCGGGGGGGTGCTGATTTCTCTGACATGGCGAACCTCTTTGAACGGGAGGCGAGAGCATCACTCCTCTCGCCATGCGGAATAATCTGGTTCTCCCTTGAAATATCGTCAATCTTGATTAAGCTAATCAATATATTAATTGTGAGATCGCTATGCCGCTAGTTGATGACGCAACCAGAACAGCACCGGAAAACCTCTATCTTTCGGCCAAGGAAGCCGCCGCCGAACTGGGGGTGAGCCTCGCCACGCTTTACGCCTATGTGAGCCGCGACATGATCCGCTCCGAGCCGGTGCCGGACAGCCGGGCGAAGCGTTACCGCGCGGAGGATGTCCGTGGGCTGAAGGACCGGCGCGCAGCACAGACGTCGACAACGGCAAGCAGCGACGCGTGGGGCGCGATGAATTTCGGTGGCGCACCGGCGCTCGACAGCGCCATCACGCTCATCGCAGACGGACGGCTCCATTATCGCGGCGTCGATGCGGCCTCGCTGGCGCGGAACTCGAATCTGGAGCAGGTGGCCGCCCTGCTCTGGGGCTGTCGCGACGTGCAGCCGTTCACGCGTGATGCTGTGCCCAGGATGACGCCGCTGCTCAACAGAATGAGCGCCGACGTCGCCCATCTGCCGCCGATTGCCCGCGCGCTTTCGCTGTTGCCGGTCGCCGAGATGGACGATCCCTCGGTTTACAACCGCACGGAACGCGGCCTTGCCACAACCGGCGCACGGCTGATGCGCATGGTGGCCGCCGTTATCGCAGGCGCGGAACCCTCTGCCGAGCCCATCCATGAGGTCATGGCCCGCGCGCTCACCATGGGCGATGCGCGCGCCGCCGGTATCATCCGTGCCGCGCTTGTTCTGTGTGCGGACCATGAACTCAATCCCTCCGCATTTACCGCGCGTTGCGTAGCAGGGACAGGCGCGACTTTATACGCGTCCGTGCTCGCAGGCATTTGCGCGGCAGAGGGGCCGCGACATGGCGGCTTTACCAGCCGCGTCGAGACATTCCTCACCGACATTGCCCACCGGCAGGATCTGGAAGACGCGGTGCTCTTGCGCCTGCGCAACGGCGATCCTGTTCCGGGCTTCGGCCACTGGCTTTACCCCGACGGCGATCCCCGCGCAGAAACCTTGCTTGCCCTGATGCGCGAGACCTATGGCGACGATCCGGCCTTCCTGCGTTCGCAACGCGTGATGGATGTGATGGAAGAAGCAGGCGGCGTCAAACCCTCTATCGACTTTGCCATTGGCGCAATGGGCGCGACACTTCGCATGTTGCCGGGCGCGGGACTTGCCGTATTCGTCGTCGGGCGCACGGCGGGATGGATCGGACACGCGATTGAACAACACCGCTCTGGTCAAATGATCAGGCCTCGGGCACGTTACATCGGTGACGTTCCGAAGTGAAAAGTGACTGCGCCACATCGGGTAGACAGTTTTGAGGATATTGGTGTGACAACAAATAACCGCACAGCGCTCATTGTCGGCGCAACGGGTCTTGTGGGCGGATATGTGCTGAAGCTGCTGCTGGCTTCACCGCATTACGACAAAGTCATTGCCGTCACGCGCAAGCCGTTGACAATCGAGCATCCGAAATTGCGCCAGTTGGTCGGCAGCCTCGATAACACCGAAGAGATGGTGTCCGACGCCCGTGTGCAGGCGGTCGATGCTTTTTGCGGACTTGGCACCACGATCAAGATTGCCGGTTCACAGGTCGCGTTCCGCAAAGTCGATTTCGACTATGTATTGAAGTTTGCCCGTGCCACACAAGCTGCCGGTGCGACGCGGTTCATGCTCGTCTCGGCCATTGGCGCTGCGCCGCTGTCCAAAGTTTTCTATTCGCGCGTCAAAGGCGAGACCGAACAGGCATTGGGCGGGTTGGACTTTGAGGCTCTGCATATTTTCCGGCCCGGCCTGCTGCTCGGTGACCGCACGGACACGCGGCGCGGCGAAAGCGTGATGATGAAACTGACGCCGGTGCTGAACCCGCTGATGGTGGGCCGCGCCTCGGTTTACAAAAGCATCCGCGCGGAAATCGTCGCCGCCGCAATGGTGGCGGCCGCAGGCACAGACGCGACGGGACGGCATGTTTATACGTTCAACGAGATGACGCGGCTAGCGGCAAAAAGTTAGGCCGCCGCACTCTTCTTCCGGATCGTGCGTTCCGGCGGCAGTGTGACACGCACACTTGTGCCGCGGCCCAATTCGCTTTCGATCTGCAATGTGCCGCCATGGCTTTCGACCATGGCTTTCACCAGCGGCAGGCCAAGGCCCGTGCCTGCCCGTGTGCGAGTGAATGAATTTTCGATCTGTTCAAACGGTTCCAGCACCTTATCGATCTTGTCGGCGGGAATGCCGATGCCGGTGTCGCTCACCGTCATTTCAAAACCGCCCTCGTCGTTTTCGCGTGCAGCCAGTGTGATCGTGCCGCCAGCGGGCGTGAACTTGACCGCATTGGACAGAAGATTCACCAGCACGCGGCGGACCTGCTGCTCGTCGGCACGGATTGGCGGCAGCGCGACGCGAATGTCGATCTTGAGGTCGACACGCGCGATCTGAATGGACTGGCGCATCATGCGCAGCACTTCGTCGCCGAGCAGCGCCAGATCCACTTCGTCTTCATGCAATTCAAAATGACCGGATTCGATCTTGGCCATATCGAGCAACTCGTTGATCATGGCCAGCAGGTGAACGCCGCTCGCATGAATGTCCTGCGTATATTCATGGTAACGCTCAGGCATGATGGGGCCATGGAGTTGCATACGCATCAGATCGGCAAAGCCGATAATAGCGTTGAGGGGTGTGCGCAATTCATGGCTCATGCTGGCAAGGAATTGCGATTTGCTCTCGCTAGCCGCTTCCGCCCGCTGACGCTGGCGCTCCAGCTCGTCGGCACGCGCGGCCAGCATGTCGGCGGTGGCGAGCATCAGCGTGGCCGCCGAGCCGAGACCGAGATAGCGTCCGTGTTCGGTGACGATATAGCCCTGTAGCGGCGAATGGGCCTCGTTGGAAAAAAGGGCCGTGCCGATGTCCTCGCAGGTCGTGTCCGCATCGACGATCACGGGCTGCGTGTTCATCAGGGTCGAGACCGGCATACGGCCATAAAGTTCGCGGCCATACATGCGCACATAGACCAGCATAAAATCCTGTCGGCTGACCAGACCGACAGGGATGTCGCACTTGACCACCGGAATATGCATGATCTCGGTTTCCGCGAGCAGACGCTCGAAAACCTCGGCACAGGTCGCATCGGGCCGCAATGGCACAACGTGTTCGGAGAGATCGCGGGCGAGTGGATTGGACATGCGGCAGGGACCCTGAAGGCTTACTAAACGGACCGTTCCATTTATGGGAATGTCACCTTAAAGAAGGTTGAAGTCCGCCCCCCCGCCCACGCTTTGTCAAAAAAAATTCACATAACAGCATTGGAGACGGGTGCCGCGAAAGACAGGTGCTATAGTCGGGACAAATAAACGAGTGCCTGAGCCGGTTGCCGCTCTGGTCCTGTGGGGCGGACGAGATGTGAGCATGGAAAAAGAAGAGGCCGAAACAACCGGCACCGATCTCAAATGGTATATGAGCGGCATCTGGCTCTATTTCATTTCGACCGGCATTCAGGGCGTGATGTTCCCCTGGATCATCACCATCGTCCTGCATGAAAGTTCGGCATGGGTCGGCATCGCCCAGATGATGTCCATGTTGCCGATGCTGGTTTTCACTCTGTTCGGCGGGGCGCTGGCCGACCGCGTGGACCTGCGTCGGCATCTGCTGCGCTTGCAGTTTATCCAGACGATACCGCCGCTGGTACTGGCGGCATTTATTTATACCGATCATTTATCCTACGCCTTGATGCTGACATTCGGCGTCGTCCTCGGCGTCGTCGGCGCCTATGTGATGCCGACGCGAGACGCGATGCTGACGCGCATTGCCATGGTGAGCCTCAAAGGCAATATCCAGCGCGGCGTGGCTTTGTCGATGAGCGGACAGTTTCTCGGGCAGGTCTGTGGATTCCTGATCGGCGGTCAGGCGGCAAAGGTCGGCGCACCTCTTCTGTTCGTTCTGCAAAGCGTGTTGTTGCTTGGTGCCGTCTACACGACCAGCCGACTTTCGCCGGCACCGCCGATGAATTTCGGCCGCCCTCAGACCTCGCAGCTTGCCGCAATCAGAGAAGGGCTCGTCGTCATCTGGAAGAGCGAGCGCCTGCGCCCCGTCATCATTATGATGTTCATGTCGGGGATTCTCTTCATGGGCGTCTTCATGGTGCTCTTCCCGATCATGGTGCGCGACGTCTATCACGGCTCGTCGTTTGAAATCGCGCTGGTCAATATGTGTTTCTTCGGCGGCATCGGCCTGTCGTCGTACACGCTCTCGCATTTCCGGCCCATCCGCCGTCAGGGCCGCACGATGATGCTCGCCATGTGCGTGGGCTCATGCGTGATGACAGTCATGCATTTCGGCTTCCCGATTTATGTCGTGGATTTTCTGGCCTTGTGCTGGGGCCTTGCAGGCGGCGTCTCGATGACGCAGTCGCGCGCCGTAGTGCAGGAATTTGCCGAGCCGCATATGCGCGCGCGGCTCATCGCGGCATTCCAGCTCGGCTCCATGGGCGGTGGCCCCATCGGCGCGGTGCTGACCGGCATCCTGATCCAGTATCTCGGACCGCAGGACGCTGTGCTTGTACCGGCGGGGCTGATGGTGATCCTGTGGCTGTCGATTTTTTTCCTCACGCCGCTGTGGAAAATGGAATCGCTACCGAAGACCTGAGGTTGCAGAAAAAAGGGCGGACCAGATGGTCCGCCCCCGTTGTCACTTGTAATCCCGCTTCGGCCACCACGGAAAGAATGACGGCATATTCTTCGACACCTTGTCGGGAAAAACAGCGGCGCGTTTTTCAAGGAAAGCGACGACGCCTTCTTTGGCGTCGTCCATGCGGCCCCGCGCAAAGATGGAGCGGCTTTCGATCTTGTGGGCTTCCATCGGATGATCCGCACCCGCCATGCGCCAGAGCATCTGGCGCGTGAGCGCCACCGACACAGGCGAAGTGTTATCGGCAATTTCACGCGCCAGCGCGCGAGCGGCAGGCAGCAGGTCTTCCGGCTTGTGGATCGAGCGGACAAGGCCGCCGGCCAGTGCCTCGTCAGGACCGAAGACGCGGCCCGAATAGGTCCATTCGAGCGCCTTGGAAATGCCGACGGTGCGACTCAGAAACCAGCTTGAGCAGGCTTCCGGCACGATGCCGCGACGGGCAAAGACAAAACCGAATTTCGCATTCTCGGACGCCATGCGGATGTCCATCGCAAGCTGCATGGTGACGCCGATGCCCACCGAAGGCCCGTTCACAGCGGCGATAACAGGCTTCAGGCATTCATAGATGCGCAGCGTCAGTCGACCGCCGCCATCGCGCACGGCATCATGGCTCCAGTCAATCGAGCCGTCGGCCTGCACAGGATTGCCCTGCTTGTCGGGACGGTCGGACCGCTTTTCATAGTCGAAGGTTTTGGCGCCGGCAGAGAGATCGGCACCGGCGCAGAAGGCGCGGCCTTCGCCCGTGACGATAATGGCGCGAATGTCGTCATCGGCATCGGCGCGGTCAAACGCGTCGATCATTTCCATCATCATTCCGCCGGTAAAGGCATTGAGCTTCTCCGGACGATGAAGCGTGAGGGTCAGGATATTCTCCGAGACCTCGTATTTGATTGTCGTATAGGCCATTTTTCTCTCCCTGTTAGTGGCATATGCCAAATTTTCTGTCTCGGACTTGTTGATGCCGTTGCGTCAACTTCAAAAAGTTGACGCCGCTCTCAACTTGCGGTCCATATGAGTTCAACGCGGTCCGACGAAACTGTTGTGATCTGATATAACAACGGCGCTCAAGAAAAGCGAAGCCCTCAAAACGCAATCGCTTCACGGCGCCGGAATACGACCTAAAGCCTTTGGGAGACGACCACGATGCATCCTAGCGTTCACGCAAAAACGACGCCTGACAAAGCCGCCTATATCATAGCCGGAACAGGCGAGACGGTGACTTACAAAGAACTGGACGACCGCTCCAACCAGCTCGCGCAGCTTTTCCGCAGCAATGGCCTCAAAGTCGGCGACAGCATTGCGATCTTCATGGAAAACAATGCGCGCTATTATGAAATCTGCTGGGCCGCGCAGCGCGCCGGTCTCTATTACACAGCCGTCCCCTCGCGCCTCACGGCGGGCGAAGTCGCCTATATCGTGGCTGACTGCAACGCACGCATGTTCTTCACCTCCGCCTCGATGACGGTCGCACCGGAACTTCTCACGGGCAATCATCTACCGAAGGTCGAACGCAAATTCGTCGTCAACGGATCGCTTGCAGGCTATGAAGACTTCGCCGCTGAACGCGCGAAGTTTCCGGCAACGCCGATTGCGGACGAAACATCGGGCACCGACATGCTCTATTCGTCCGGCACAACGGGCCGTCCGAAGGGCGTCAAGCACGCACTGACCGGCGCACCCATCACAGAGCCTGCCTCCCTCGTCGTGCTGGCACGGATGCTCTATGCGATGGACGCCGACACGATCTATCTCTCGCCCGCGCCGCTCTATCACGCCGCCCCCTTGCGCTGGTCGATGTCGGTGCAGCGGCTTGGCGGCACGGTTGTCGTGATGGAACATTTCGACGCCGAGGAATCGCTGAAGCTCATCGGGAAATACAAGGTGACGCACAGCCAGTGGGTGCCGACCATGTTTGTCCGTATGCTGAAAATGCCGGAAGACGTGCGCAAGAAATATGACGTGTCGTCGCTCAAAGTGGCGATCCACGCCGCCGCCCCCTGCCCGATCCCTGTCAAGCAGGCGATGATCGAATGGTGGGGTCCGGTGATCTATGAGTATTACGCTGGTTCTGAGGGCAACGGCTTCTGCGCACTGAACTCGGAAGAATGGCTCGCGCATAAGGGCTCGGTCGGCAAGGCGCTCACCGCTATCACGCATATATGCGACGATGAAGGCAACGAGCTTCCCGTCGGCGAGGCCGGTACGATCTATTTCGAGAGTGACAGTAAGTTCGAATATCACAACGATCCGAAAAAGACCGCGGAGTCGCGCCATCCCAATCATCCGACATGGTCAACGCTTGGCGACATCGGCAAGGTCGATGCGGAAGGCTATGTCTATCTCACCGACCGCAAAGCCTTTATGATCATTTCAGGCGGCGTGAACATCTATCCGCAAGAGGCTGAAAACCTGCTTGTCATGCATCCGAAAGTCGCCGACGCCGCCGTCATCGGTGTGCCGAACGAAGATTTCGGCGAGGAAGTGAAGGCGGTCATTCAACCCGTGAACTGGGCCGATGCAGGTCCCGCGCTTGCCGCCGAACTCATCGAATATTGCAAATCGCAGCTTTCGGCCATCAAGTGCCCGCGCACAGTCGATTTCGAAGTCGAACTGCCCCGCCATCCGACAGGCAAGCTCTACAAGCGCCTGATCCGCGATCGCTACTGGGGCAACCGCGACAGCAAGATCGTCTGATTTTTTCAGTCCATCCGATCAAGCCGCCCGTGCACCTTCGCATTGGCGGCTTTTTCATGGGCGCGGTGTGCTAAGCTGAAACTCAACCCAAGTGAAATGAGGCTGCCCCCATGACCAAATTTTCCGTAGTGTCTGCTGCCATAATCATCGCCGTCGGCGCGATAATCACTGACTTCGCCGCCACCCCCGCTGAGGCCGCCAACGAGGTCTATACAACGGCGCTCCGCTGCAACAACAAGTCGGATGGCAGCGCCGTCTTTAAAGAAGACCGATACGTTTATTTCGATACCAATTCGAGCCGCATCCGCGACAAGGACCGCGAGAAAATCGAATATATCTACGGCCTCGCCAAAGGGCGCAGCGCACAGCAGATCTGCGTCTTCGGCAAGGCGAGCAAAGTGGGGGGCACAGCGGGCAATAAATCGCTGGGGCTGAGGCGCGCCGAAATGGTGGCGCAGGAGCTTGAGGCGCTCGGCTGGCCGCGCAATCGCATCGTCATCGGTTCCGAAGGCGAAGCCTGGGGCTGGGTCGAAGACATGCTGACCAATGACGCAGAGGCCGACCGCCGTGTGCTGATCCGCCTCTCGATGTAATTTTTATCCGGTATTTGGTCTCCCGATCCCGCGTGAATCAATTTGGCGTGGCCGGGCTTGCCCGCTAGTTTACCGCCAGCCATTTTGGGGCGGGCGAACCTTTTTGCCTGTCTGCCTCTCAAGACGATATTCAACAGATGAACGGGAGACGCCTATGCGTATTTTCAACACGGTTGCCGACTACATCGCCGAAAAGGGCAAAGAGATCGGCGTCAGCGAATGGGTCGAGATTGATCAGGACCGCATCAACAAATTTGCCGACGCGACGGGTGACCACCAGTGGATCCACATTGATCCCGAACGCACGAAAAAAGAACTCGGGATGCCCACCATTGCGCATGGCTATCTCACCCTCTCGCTCCTGCCTTTCCTGATGGGCAAAATCAGCAGCGTGAAAAGTGCGACACGCGGCGTCAACTATGGCTCAAACTCCGTGCGCTTCACGCAGATGGTGCCCGTCGGCTCGAAAGTGCGCGCCCGCGTGACACTGAAAGACGCACAGCCGAAGGCCGGCGGCTATCAGTTGACCAATGTCGTCACGATGGAAATCGAAGGCCAGGAACGCCCCGCCATGGTGGCCGAGACACTGAGCCTGATTTTCGAGTGAGGTTGCTTGTGTGAGGGCCTGGCTCTCACCAGATAGTCTGCTGTCATCCCGTTGCTATTGCGGGATGGCAGCTTTTATTCAGGAGCAAGCGCATGACCAGAAAAATCATCAAATCCGATGCCGAGTGGAAAGCGGAATTGACGCCTGACCAATATGCGGTCACACGCGGCGCGGGCACCGAACGTGCGGGCACCGGACCATGGCTGCACGAGCATCGCGCGGGCATGTTCAAATGCGTCTGCTGCGGCACAGAGCTTTTCCGCTCGGAAACAAAATTTGAGAGCGGCTCGGGTTGGCCGAGCTTCTTCGCGCCTGTGTCGCAAGAGGCGGTCGAAGGTGTCGAAGACAATTCCCACGGAATGCAGCGCATCGAAGCGCGCTGCGCCACCTGCGAAGCACATCTGGGCCATGTCTTTCCCGACGGACCGCAACCGACAGGTCTGCGCTTCTGCATGAACGGGCTGGCGCTTGATTTCGATGCGGATGAGTGACCTCTCCCCCTTGAAAGGGGAGAAAAAAGAGATGAACCCGCTATGAAACTCACGCCGCCCACCGTCGCGCCCGTTGCCGACATCCGCCCCGTCACCGACACCTATCACGGCATAACCCGCAGCGACAATTATGCGTGGCTACGCGACAAGGACTGGCGCGAGGTCATGCGTAATCCAGATGCGCTGGACAAAGACATCCGCGCCTATCTCGAAGCCGAGAATGCCTATACGGAAGCCACCGTCGCGTCGCTCGACACTTTGCGCGAGACGTTGTTCAAAGAGATGAAGGGCCGCATCAAAGAGGACGATGCCTCTGTGCCGTCGAAAGACGGAGCGTATGACTATTACAGCCGCTTCGAAGAAGGCGCGCAGCATCCCGTCTATTGCCGCAAAGGTGTGGCGGGCGAGGAAGTTCTCCTCGACTGCAACAAGGAAGCAACGGGCGAAGCCTATTTCCATATCGGCGATGTGGACCACGCACCGACGCATCAGCGCCTCGGCTGGTCGGTCGATCTGAAAGGGTCCGAGTATTTCTCCGTGAACGTGCGCGATCTCGCAACCGGCCGCGATCTTGACGATGTGGTGCATGACACATCAGGCGGCATCGTCTGGGATGCATCGGGTGCGAGCTTTTTTTATGTGCATGTGGACGAAGAACACCGCCCGCTCAAAGTCTATCGCCATGTCGTCGGCACAAAGCAGAGCGACGACAAGCTCGTCTATGAGGAGAAGGACGCCGCCTTTTATGTCGGCGTCGGCAAGACATCGAGCGGACGCTTCATCACCATCGAAACGCATGACCATCAGACGAGCGAAATCCGCCTCATCCCCGCCGACAGGCCGGATGCGGGCCTGCAACTCGTCGCCCCGCGCGAACACTGTGTCGAGTATGACATTGAAGATGACGCGCCGCGCAACCGCTTTCTCATTCTCACCAATGCGGACGGCGCGGAAGATTTCAAACTTGCCGAAACGCCGATCAATGAAACCGATCGTGTGCACTGGCGCGATGTTGTCACCCATCGCGCTGGCACGCTCATTCTCGCACAAGCAGCCTACAAGGATTTCCACGCGCGCATGGAACGGCGCGACGGGCTCACGCGCATTGTCATCCGGCAATTCAGCGACGGCACGGAGCACGAGATTTCATTCGACGAAGAGGCTTACGATCTGGGCCTCTCGCCGGGCTATGAATATGACACAAGCCTCACGCGCTTCACCTATAATTCGATGACCACACCGCGCGAAACATACGATTACGACATGGCAAACCGCGCCCGCACCTTGCGCAAACGGCAGGAAGTGCCCTCCGGCCACAACCCGTCCGACTTCGTGACGCGGCGGATTTTCGCCACGGCACAAGACGGCGTGAACGTGCCCGTCTCGATCCTCTATCACAAGGACACGAAACTCGACGGCTCGGCCCCCTGCCTGCTTTACGGCTACGGCTCCTATGGCATTTCCATTCCACCGTCTTTTTCCGTCACTGCCCTGTCGCTTGTCACGCGCGGCTTCGTCTATGCCATTGCGCATATCCGCGGCGGCAAGGATCGCGGCTATGGCTGGTACAAGGACGGCAAGCTCCGCCACAAGCGCAACACGTTCACCGATTTCATCGCGGCGGGCGAGCATCTGGTCGCCGGAAAGTTCACATCGCGCGGGCACATCATCGGACAGGGCGGCAGCGCCGGCGGGATGCTGATGGGCGCGCTCGCCAATATGGCACCGGATCTTTTTGCCGGCCTTGTCGCCGAAGTGCCCTTTGTCGATGTGATGGCGACAATGCTCGACGCCTCATTGCCGCTGACGCCGCCCGAATGGAACGAATGGGGCAATCCGATCGAGAGCGAGGAGGACTATCGCTATATGTCTTCCTATTCGCCCTACGATAATGTTGCCGCGCAATCCTATCCGCATATCTTCGCACTCGGCGGCCTCACCGATCCGCGCGTCACCTATTGGGAGCCAGCCAAATGGGTGGCGAAGCTGCGCGCGCTTCGCACCGACAAAAATCTCACCATGCTGAAGATCAATATGGACTCAGGTCATGGCGGCGCCTCGGGCCGGTTTGATCGCCTGAAGGAAGTCGCATTGGTCTACGCTTTTGCGATTGCGGTGAGCGACGCGGACGAATGACTATTGGTCATTTTTCCGAACCGTCCCTGAACCCGTATCGTCCCTTAAAAGGAAGGGGCCGCGTCCCTCCCCAGAAACGCGGCCCCCTTATTGCGCTCAACAGCTTTTTTCAAAGAGGAGCACAAACCGATAATTTTCTCGTGGCGTCGATCACCTCGAACGCAGCAGCACTTTCTACGACGCGGCGGACAAGCACAAGTCCTTTTATTGTTGGCGCTGCAACAACTTCAGCCCCGGCGGGTAAAGTCTCCGGTTTTTTCACATCGGGACCGACGATAATAACATCCAGTGATTTGCCCGCGCTGTCACGATCATTCCGCACAAAGTAATTGTCTGTGTTGCTCGCATAAAGCGCGACCGACGTATAAGGCTTGGTCAGTGGCATCTGGACATAGACCGGACCTTTGGACAGATCAATGATGCAGATGGAGTAAGCGAGATCGGGGCTCGGACGAACGACGCTGCGCGCCTTGTCCGTCGGCAATGGCTGATGCATGAAAGTGTTGACAGTCCCGCCGCTGCCGACCTTCGCCATCACTTTATTCATAATAATATTGGGCAGCGCATGGATCGCGCCGATATAGACGACAACAGAAAGAACAGCAGCGCTGACCACAGATGTGATGAGGCGTTTCATTGGCAGCTCTCCTTGGTGATCGTCGGCAATACGGCCTTGTCGGGCGCGAAATAGACGTCAGCTTCCGGATTATAGAAACGCGCCGTCATATCGAAGCTTTCGCCTGCTTTCACAGGCAGCCAGTTGCCATCCTGATGTGTCGGCGAGATACGCACGATGTATGTGCCATCGGCCTCGCGCTTCACGGAGGGTTTGGAGAAGGAAAAAACATTCGCTTCATTGGGAATAAGATAACTATCAGGCCCGTAAGCCGTCACCGACCACCAGCGCGCGGCAAGCTCGCTGCCTTTCAGCACATAGGTGCAGGAACCGTCGAGCTTTTCGCCTGCGCTGTCAGTGCCTGCCGTGTAGTAGATCGTTTCTTTTTTATCGAGGGCGAGGAGACCGAAGAGCGCAATACGGGCGCGCGTGGTCGCATCCGCATCGACGCCGCCTGCCGTCAGGTTGGTGTTCCACGGGCCGGAATTGACATTGCCCGAAACAGAAGCGCCGCGCAGGGTAAATGCCGCCGCGCCGAGACCCAGCGCAAGTCCCGCGACGACCGTGCCGAGCCAGAAGCCTATCTTTTTCAACATTTTCGTCCTCTCAGTAGGGCTTATCGCCGACAATGGTAACGCGCTCCATGCGGCGCGCCAGATGCAGATGACGGGGCTTGTTCAAGGGGATCCTCCTCCAAAGATGGGCAGACCCTATGCGCCAGAGCCTCTTCAGCGTTAGGCCTAAGTTTGTCAATTCCGTAATGCGGAATTAGAATGCGACATGAACGAAAAACCCGCCGAAATCCAGCCGGTTGTCAGGGCGCTACATCTGCTGGAGGTGATGAACCTGCGCACGGTGTCAACGCTGTCCGTTCTCCACGACGAGACCGGATTGCCAAAGCCGACGCTGGTGCGCCTGCTCGATACGCTGATTGCGGCAGGCTATGTGCACCGCATTTCGCGCAGCGCCGGATATGAAGTAACCGAGCGCGTATTGCTGCTTGCGGGCGGCTTTCGCCATGCCGACCGGATCGTCGAAGCGTCGCGGCCTTTTCTGTCGGCGCTGACCGCGCGTTACAAATGGCCCATGGGCATCGCCACTCCCGACGGAGACCGGATGCTGGTGCGCATGAGCACGCGGGCCGAAAGCCCCTTTGCCACCGACCGCGATTATCTGGGGCGGCGTGTCGCCATGTTGCTGTCTGCTATGGGCCGCGCCTATTTCGCCCATTGCGATGATGCGGACCGTGAAACGCTTCTCGCGCTGATGCGTCCGTCGCGGGCGCGACGCAATGCAATGGCAAAAGACGAACGCGCCGTCGCGCGGATGGTCGCCCAGATCCGCAAAAAAGGCTATGCGATCTCCGCGCCCGCGCCCGGCGAACCGCTCGTCGGTTTTGCCGTGCCGGTCATAGAAAAAGAACGCCCCGTCGCTGCGATCACGCTGCGCTTTTACGGTTCCGTCATGGGCGAAGCCGAAGCCGCACGGCGGTTTTTGCAGCCGATGCAGGAAGCGGCCGCCGCGATTGCGGCTGGGTTGTGAGTTTTCATTCCTGTCAAAACTCACAACCGCGTAATCGTCACGCCCACTTTGCCGACGCCGTCGGCCCGCACATGCAAAGACTGATGCGCATCAAGCCGTGATGCCGTGCCGCCTTCGACCTCCACCGTATAGCCGTTCGGATACTGCAATTTCGGCACGAAGATTTCCGTCACGGCATCGCTTGATGCCTCATAGACAAAGCGGAACAGTCCGGTTTCGCGCTTGAACTTCACCTTCAGCGGACGACCGGCGATTGAGCGCGCATAGGGCCGCACAAAGCCTGCGAGCGCGCGGCCACCACTGTTGATGTCATTGCTGTTGGTGCGCTGATCGTCCGAATAGATCGACAGGTCTTCTTGGTTCCAGCCGTCGCCCACCGCCTGATCGTTGCGGTTCGACGCGGTGTAGTTCCAATGCGTCGACGAGATGAGCAGCTTGTCCATTGCCGAATACATCAGGTCAAGTGCGATTACGTGCTTTTGCCACGGACCGTCGGACCGGTCGCCAGCCGCCCATGCTTTATAGGCGGCCGCATCATGCAGATCGAAGGGAATGCCGAACTCGCCGATCAGCGTCGGTGCGCCCGTGCCGTCGTTCAGCGTCTTCGCTGTCTCTTTGATGAAGCCGAGTTGTTTGGTGTAAAACTCCTCGATCGCGTCGGCCCCTTCCAGCATCCGTCCGTTATAAGGGTTCACCCATGTTGGAAATCCGAACGTCTTTGTACTGAGCGTCACAATATCATACCAATGGCTCGCGTTTACCGTGCCGCGTGGTGTGTCTTCGGGAAAACCATGAGCAAAGCCTTCGCCGGGATCAAGCTCGGCAAAGAGCAGCCAGTCTGGCTCGATCGCACGCATGGCCACCGCGACGCGCTGGAAGAACGGCCCCATGAAATCGACTTCCATGCGCAAGGCCTTGCCGCCTGCCACGCGGAAAAAATCTTCGTTCAGCACTTCGATCTTGCCGTCTTTGAGACGGTAAGCGCCCGCCTCTTCAAACGGGCATCTGGCGCCATCAAGCCAGATCGACACACCGTTGGGGTTCACGCATTCTACGCTTTCGGGCACCACGCTTTTCACCGACCAGTCGAGTTTCAGGCGCTGAATGTCACGCCGGATGCCACGGGCGACAGCCAGCCCGTCAAGCACCGACCAGTTGAGACCCGGACGGCGATGTTTCAGTTTCCCCGCGCCTTCGGTCGGGACCGCTCCGCTCACTGGATGCCCGACATAGCCCGAACCGGGTTCGTTGAGGCTGTCAAAGCCGATGACATTTGGCAGGTCTTTCAACCGGCAGGCGACCGCCTCCATCGCGCCGATATAATGGTCCTGCAAATAGTCCTGCACATTGCGCCCATCGATCATGAAGTTCGGGCAGAAGGTTTTGCCGGCAAAGAACAACGTCCACATAAAGGCATTGGCGGGATAACGATAATTTTGCGACCAGGTCATGGTACCGTAAGCATCCTGACGGCCGCCCTTGGCGAAGTCATATTTATATTGCATCACATGCGCCGCGCCCGCCTCGCGGAATTTCGTGAAGTCGAGGCCCACCGCTTCGAAGCACCAGCCGGGCGCGCCGTCGCCGCCGGTCATGCGGCTCCAGACGTCCTGATGGAAATCGACAAAGACATACAGGCCATATTCGTCGGCCATTGCGCAGAGCGTGGCGAAATAATCGAGATAGTCATCGTCATATTTTCCCGGCCCCGCGTGCTCGACGGCTTCCCATGTGGTGAGCAATCGCAAGCAGTTGAAACCCCATGCCTTGAGACGGGCGAAATGTTCTGGCGCTTCGGTCAGCGGAAACGGACGGCCGACGAAGGAGACGGTGCGGTGATCGGAAAAGTCGGTCGGCAGGTTCGTATGCCCGTTAGGCGTAAAAGGCATTTTGCAATCGCCACCGAGATTGACCCCGCGCAGGATACGGGCATGACCGCTTCCGTCCGTGAACCATTCGCCTTCGATCTGCAACCGTTGCAATGCCATGGCTGAACTCCCCGTTTCGCTTTTATAGGTTTGTTGAGGTTGACTTTGAGCCAAGCGAAGGCGGAGGGCAATGGAGGGGTTCGGGGCGATGATGCGGATTATCTCTGCGAGCAGGCGGCTGCGATGTTGCCGTGAGCCTGCCTGTAGTGGAACATACACCGTCCTCCACGATTTCGATTTCCAGAGTAGTTCCCAGAGTAGTTCCCAGAGTAGTTCCCAGAGTAGTTCCATGACAATAACCGCTCCCCTGCCCGTCCTGCCGACACAGCCCGCCGGAGTTGCGTGGCCGACAAAGGAATGGCCGCTGGGCGAGGTGCCTGCAAGCGCGGACAGGTCGACGCTCAGAGCTTTGCTCGATCATGCCTTTGCCCAGCACGCGCCCGTGGACATTGGCGAGACACATGCGCTCGTCATCGTGCAGGGCGGCAAGCTCATCAAGGAGCGTTACTGGACAGGTTTCGGGCCGGACGCCACCTGCCCGTCATGGTCAAAAGCCAAAAGCATCACGCAGGCTCTCGTCGGCCTGCTTGTCGGTGACGGCAAGCTCGACATTCACGCACCCGCCGACGTGCCCGAATGGCGCGCGCAGGCGGATGACCCGCGCGCGAACATCACGCTTGACCAGTTGCTGCGCATGTCGAGCGGTCTCGCCTTCCGCGAGGACTATGTCGACGGACAAGCCTCCGACGTGATCGAGATGCTGTTCGGCGCGGGCAAGGAGGATGTCGCTCGCTTTGCCGCTTCTCTGCCGCTTGCCCATGCGCCGGATACGTTCTGGTCTTATTCGTCTGGCACCACCAACATCATCGCGCGAGCGGCGCAGAAAGCAGCGGGCGATCTCAAGGGCAAGGACTTCGAAGCCTTCATGCGGGCGTGCCTCTTCGACGTGATCGGCATGACGAGCGCCGCGCCGAAGTTCGACAAGGCGGGCACGTTCATCGGCTCGTCTTTCTGCTACGCGACGCCCCGCGACTTTGCAAAATTCGGCCTTCTCTATTTGCGCGATGGCATCTGGGAGGGCAAACGCCTCCTGCCCGAAGGCTGGGTCGACTATGCCCGCACGCCGACATGGCAGCAGCCCGAAGCGATGGCCGAGAACACGCCCTATGGCGCGCAATGGTGGATGGGCCTCGGCGGTCCGGACTCGTTCTCGGCCAATGGCTATGAAGGCCAGTTCACCTGCTGCATCCCCGATCTCGATATGGTCATCGTCCGCAACGGCAAGACCAATGCAGTGAACGGGCCGGAGCTTAAGGGATGGATCAGCGCTGTCGCGGATTGTTTTCGCCGCTGAGCGTTTGCCGCCGCCCCTCTTCCGGCGCTAGACTGAGCGCAATACACATATAATAGCAAAATCATACGACCGGGAGAGACCCATGAACGTAGCCGCAAAAATTGTGAGTGCTGAGGATGTGGGGTTGATCGGCGCGCGGCTCACCGAGATTCCGAATTTCATGCGGTCCTATCTCGACAGCGGCAAGCTCGCAGGCGTCTCGACCTTCGTTGCGCGCCACGGCGAGATCGCGCATTTCGAGTGCATCGGCGTCAAGGACAAGGACACGAAAGAGCCCATCCAGCACGACACGATCTTCCGCATCTATTCGATGACCAAGCCGATCACCTCGCTCGCGCTGATGATGCTGCATGAAGAGGGCAAGTTTCAGATCAATCATCCTGTCCACAAATACATTCCCGAATTTAAAAAACTCAAAGTCTGGGCGGGCGGCGCGGCGCCGGTCACCGAAACAAAACCTTGCGCCCGCGCTATGACGATCCGCGATCTCCTCACACATACATCCGGCCTCACCTATGGCTTCATGCAGCAGAACGTGGTCGATGCGAAATACCGCGAGCGCGGCATCGACGGCGCGAACACAACCGGCATCGACCTCAAGGAATTTGTCACCCGTCTTTCCGATATTCCGCTCCTCTTTTCGCCCGGCGACGCATGGAGCTATTCGGTTGCAATCGACGTCTGCGGCCGCCTTGTCGAAATCCTCTCCGGCATCCCGCTCGATGAGTTTCTCGAAGCCCGCATTTTCAAGCCGCTCGGCATGGTCGATACCGGCTTCTTCGTGCCCGAAGACAAGCTCCACCGCTTTGCCAGCAATTATTTCAAGAACCCCGTAACCCATGCCGAAGGTCTGATGGACAAGGGCGACGCGACGAGCACCTATGCGAAAGCGCCGCAATTTCTTTCCGGCGGCGGCGGACTTGTCTCGACCGTGATGGACTATTGGCGTTTCTGCCAGATGCTCCTGAACGGCGGTACCCTTGACGGCAATCGTCTCGTCTCGCGCAAGACGATCGAGTTCATGCGGCTCAATCACCTTCCGGGCGACAAGACAATGGCGGAGATGGCGCCGTCAGGCTTCTCCGAACTCGCCTCCGAAGGCACAGGCTTCGGTCTCGGCTTTGCCGTGACGCTCGATCCGGCGGAATTGCAGCAGATCGGCAGCGTCGGCAATTATTCATGGGGCGGCGCGGCGTCCACCTATTTCTGGATTGATCCGGAAGAAGATCTGATCGCCATTCTGATGACGCAGCTTTATCCCTCATCGACCTACCCGCTGCGTCCACAGTTGCAACAGCTCGTCTATGCGGCGATTGAGGACTGATTTTTCTGCTCCCGACACTACCTGCGACCCCCTTGAATCCCGTGACAAACACGGGATGACATTTGTTTTGTAGTCCTCCCCATGCCCCTCTGGATTCCCATCACCATCGCCGCAGCGTTCCTGCAAAACCTGCGTTCCACATGGCAGAAGCAACTGACGGGCGATCTGTCAGCAACGGCGGCGACCTATGTGCGCTTTGCGTTCGGTCTGCCCGTCGCTATCATCTATCTCTGGGGCCTGCATGTACTTGCAGGTTTCGCGCTCCCCTCGCCCAATGCGACATTCATCATCTATTGCTTCATCGGCGGGCTCACCCAGATTCTCGGTACGTTCCTGCTCGTCGCGCTTTTTGCCTATCGCAACTTTGCCGTGGGCACGACCTATTCCAAAACCGAAACCGTGCAGGCCGCACTCTTCGGCATCATCGTGCTGGGTGATCATCCGAGCCTCGGCGCGGTCGCAGCGATCCTTGTGAGTTTCTCAGGTGTCATCGCGATCTCGATGGCAAAGTCGAAACTCACCGCCATGAATTTCGTCCGCTCCCTCACCGACCGGCCAACCTTGATGGGCATAGGTACAGGCGCGGGCTTTGGCATTTCAGCCGTCTGCTACCGCGCGGCCTCGCTCTCGCTCAATTCCGAATTTCTGATCTCGGCGTCCTACACGCTCGTCGTGGTGCTCGTCATGCAGACCGTGATGATGGGACTGTGGCTCCTCTGGCGTGAACCCGATCAACTCGTCAAAACCGCGAAGACGTGGAAAGTCAGTTCGCTCGTCGGCATATCTGGCGCGATGGCCTCGATGGCGTGGTTCACGGCCATGACGATCGAGAACGCGGCCTATGTGCGCGCGCTCGGCCAGATCGAACTCGTCTTCACCTTCGCCTCGTCGCGTTTTCTCTTCAAAGAAAAAACCGAGCCGCTCGAATATGTCGGCATCGCACTGGTGATCGGTGGCCTGTTGCTGCTTCTGTTCCTCAGATAGGCATTAACCCAACAGCACACGGTCATCGCGGGACAGGACCATAAAAGGGCAAAACATCTCTATCCCCACCTGATTATTTCACTCACTGCCGCATACTCGGAACCCATCAACGAAAAACCGACGATCTCTGCATGGAAACGCTCGATCTCTTACAAGAATCACACGGAATCCGAGCTTCCATTTTGCTGGATAAAGCGCGTATCCCCGCTTTTTGGAGACTCAAAAAAAGGCACGTCCGCAGACGTGCCTTTTCATTTTTGAACAGCGAAAGTTTACTCGGCTGCCTTCGCGCCGACCATGCCGGACATGCGGTTGAGACGCTGCGCGATGATCGTTTCGGCTTCCGAGATCATGCGGCTCACCAGTTCCTTGCAGGTCGGAATGTCATGGATGAGGCCTTGCACCATGCCTGCCGACCAGATGCCGTAATCGGGGTCACCGGCTTCATAAACGACCTTGCCGCGGGCGCCAGCAACGAGGTGACGGACATCGTCAATCGTCGCGCCGCCCTTCTTTTCGATAGCGACGACTTCCTGCGACACGGCGTTCTTGGCGACGCGGGCGGTATTGTGCAGTGTGCGGAAAATAAGGTCCGTGGCGCGTTCGTCATTGGCTACGATCTGTTCTTTGACTTTCTGGTGGATCGGGCTTTCGACCGTGCACATGAAACGCGTGCCCATGTTGACACCTTCCGCACCGAGCGCGAGTGCTGCAACGAGGCCTCGTGCATCGCCGAAACCACCTGAAGCGATCATTGGTATTTTGATTTTGTCGGCAGCGGCGGGAATGAGAATGAGACCCGGAATATCGTCTTCGCCGGGATGGCCCGCGCATTCGAAACCGTCAATAGATATGGCATCAACGCCCATGCGTTCAGCCGATGCGGCATGACGGACAGCCGTGCATTTGTGGATCACCTTGATGCCGTGCTTCTTGAAGTCGTCGACATGTTCCTGCGGCTTATATCCTGCCGTCTCGACGATCTTGACGCCGCTCTCTATGATGGCGGCGCGGTATTCAGCGTAAGGAGGAGGTGTGAGTGCGGGCAGGATCGTGAGGTTCACGCCGAACGGCTTGTCGGTCATCTCGCGGCAGGCTTTGATTTCTTTGGCAAGGTCTTCCGGTGTCGGCTGCGTCAGCGCGGTGATGAAGCCGAGCGCACCGGCATTGGCGACCGCCGAGACGAGCGAGGCGCGACCCACCCATTGCATACCGCCTTGCACGATCGGATGATCGACGCCGAACATTTCTGTGAATCTTGTCTTGATCATTTGGATCACTCCCCTGACATCATTTCCGGACAGTCGGCCCGATTGGTTTTGGTGGCCGTTTCTAGCAGAAAGATGGAGCTTTTGGCACGTATGAATCCGCCGGATGCCCTTCCCCTCTTTTTCCTTGCGTCAAGCACAAGGCTTGAAATCCGCGCCGAAGGGGATCATCTTTCGCTCAGAAACAATCGGGGGACATGTTCAGTGATGAACAATGAATGCGAATGAGCAGCCGGTCGACAGCGGGCAGCGAGCCCGCAGGAAGCCTCATCAGCGCGTCCGGATGGGACGCTTACCGGATTTTTTTAGCAGTCGCCGAAACAGCGAGTCTCAGTGGTGCGGGACGGAAACTCAAACTCAGTCACGCCACTGTCGGACGTCACATCGCGGCTTTGGAAAAAGAACTCGGCGCGAAACTTTTTATCCGTGAGCCGGTAGGCTATGCGCTCACCGCAGCCGGTGAACGACTGCGCGCGGAAGTCGAACCGATGGCGACAGCGGCTGAACGCGCGGCGCGTGCAGCGCTTGCCGAAGACGGCGAGCCGCGCGGCGTGGTGCGCATCTCCGTCGCGCCCGGCATCGCGGGCCAATGGCTTGTGCCGCATCTCACGGAATTTCATAAAAACTATCCGGCGCTCGAACTGGAGTTCGTCACCGAAAGCTGGCCCGCAAGTGTGCGTCGGCGCGAGGCGGACATTGTGCTGCGGCTTTACGGGCCCGGCGAAGAAAATCTGGTAGGACGAAAAGTCGGACGGCTCGGCGTTGCGTTTTATGCGTCGAAAGACTATGCGGCCAAGCACGGGCTTCCGACAAAGCGCGAGGAATGGGCGGATCACACGATCCTCGGTTTTGCCGGTTCGTCATCGCAGGCGGAGTTCTCACGCTGGAGCGCCCATGTCACACGCGATACGCCGACGCATTTCCGTTTTTCATCGCAGATCGACACAGTTCACGCGGTGCTCGCAGGCACAGGCATCGGCGCACTCACCTGCCTTACAGGCGATGCCTATCCGCAACTCGTGCGCATCTCGCCCGACAAGCTCTTCAGCACAACGGATATGTGGTTGCTTGCACATCCCGATTTGAAAGATACGCCGCCGGTGCGGGCGGTGATGGATTTCATCATGGCCAAGGCGAAGGTCGACAGGAACAAGCTAACCGGACGCTAAACGCCGGTTCTGCACATAGAAGCTGTGCGCATATGAACAGTTAAATTGAAGCAGGCGCACAGGCGCAGGCACGTCATGCGTGTCTAAAGTCTGGCAACGCTTAATCGGAGGAGACCACCATGGCGCTGCCCAAATGCCTTGAAGGCAAACTCGAACTTCCGCTGATCGGTTCGCCGCTCTTTATTGTGTCGGGTCCAGAACTCGTCATTGCACAATGCAAGGCGGGCATCGTCGGCTCGTTTCCTGCGCTCAATGCGCGGCCCGCGCATATGCTGGAAGAATGGATCATCCGTATCAAGAGTGAACTCGCCGAGTATCAAGCGGCAAACCCCGACAAGAAAGTTGCCCCTTTTGCCGTGAACCAGATCTGTCATGCCTCGAACGACCGTCTGGCACATGACATTGAGGTCTGTACGCGCCAACAGGTGCCGATTATCATCACAAGCCTGCGTCCGCCGAAAGAAGTGGTGGATGCGGCGCACTCCTATGGCGGTGTTGTGTTCCATGACGTCATCAACGTGAAACACGCGAAGAAGGCGGCGGAGCAAGGTGTCGATGGTCTGATCCTCGTCTGCGCCGGCGCGGGGGGACATGCGGGCACCTTGTCGCCTTTCGCTCTCGTGCGTGAAGTGAAACAATGGTTCGACGGAACGGTGATCCTGTCCGGTGCCTTGTCGGATGGTTATGGCATCGCGTCGACGTTGGCGCTCGGCGCGGACCTCGCTTATATGGGCACACGCTTTGTGGCGACTGCTGAAGGTAATGCGGAACCGTCGTACAAACAGAGCCTGATCGACTATGCGGCTGACGACATTGTCTACACAAACCTCTTTACCGGCGTGCATGGCAACTATCTCGCGCCGTCCGTCGCGGCGGCGGGGCTTGATCCACACAATCTGCCGGAAGCCGACAAATCGAAAATGAATTTCGGATCCGGCGGCAACATGAAGCAGAAAGCTTGGAGAGACATCTGGGGTTCGGGCCAAGGCATAGGCCAGATCAAAGATGCGCCACCCGCGGGCGAATTGATTGCACGGTTGAAAACAGAATATGCGCAGGCGTGCAAGGAATTTACGGCACGGATGACGACTTAATTTATTTCAAACTTCAAACCAGTTGATGCTGTCATCCCGGGACGAGCACGGGATGACAGCATCATTTTTGGTTTTCTATTGCTCAATTCAGTCACGCCACAAAGCGCGTCATACCGAGAGTGAAAGCAGCGAGATAGCTTGAGAAAACCGACATGACGATGATCAGTGTCACGCGTTCGAGCTGGGTACGGATTGTCTTGGGCCACATGATTTCAGTCCTTTGTTTGCAAGGTAAGTGCGCGGGGGGTGTACTTCGTGGACGCGTCAGGGAGACAACCAAGACCGGTCAGCGTGACGCGAAGCGCCTGATCGGTGTTTGTGTGAGGCTCGTGACCTAGAAATGACACGAGCTTTGCATTGTCCAGGCGCAGCGGCTTTTTCCAGAGGTAGCGCATCTCAAGCATTTCGCGGAACGTCTCTGAAAAAGGCGCGGCGAGGTAGATCGCAAACCACGGGAAGCCTTTGACGGGTGCATCGGGCACACCGGCAGCACGCGCTGTGGCGCGGGCCATTTCGACACCTTCGTCAAACCAGTGGCCGTTGAAGTGAAAGACATCGAAGTCCTGCAACTCGTTCCGGCGATCGATAAGACGAGCGAAAGTTTCGGCAAGATCGGGAAGGAAGGCCCAGGCATGACCGACCTTATGCGTGCCAGGATAAGTCACAATACGGACGGGTTTTCCAGGAGTGATGATGGCCTGACCGAACCAGTTGTTGCGGGCAAGCGAACCGAAGAAGTCACCAGCGCGGACGATCAGAACCTTGACGCCGTCACGTGACGCTTCGCGCAAGCGGCTTTCCATCGCAACGCGGATCTTGCCTTTACGGGTCAGCGGGTTTTGCGGTGAGGTTTCGCTGACCACGGGGAAGACGTCAGGACCGAAATTATAGACCGTACCGGGAAAGACCAGGAGGGCGCGCGCGGCCTTCGCCGCGGCAATCGAGCTTTCGAGCATGGGGAGCGCCGTGCCCGCCCAGTTTTTGTAACCGGGTGGATTGGCCCCATGAAAAACGAGCGCAACACCTTGTGCGGCGGCGAGCAAATCGGCTGGGTTCATCGCGTCGCCTTTGACCCATTCGATCTGACCGAGACGCTTGAACTCGCGGGCAGCCTTGGCGGGGGTGCGGTTCAGCGCCCGGATGCGCCAGCCATGGGCCTGAAGGGCAAGTGCCATTTCGGAGCCGATGCCGCCTGTGGCACCGATGATGAGGGCTGTGGGTATTGTGTTCATGGTCTGATCTCCTGCGGGTCCTGCGTCTCGATGATCAGAAGATGAGCTATTTACGAATGAACATGAATTGCCGAAATTCGGGGATCATCTATACTTTTTTGTATGAAACAGATTGAAGCCGGCTGGGAACATTACCGGACGCTTCTGGCGGTGATCCGCGAGGGGAGCCTTTCGGCAGCGGCGCGAACACTGGGCCTCACCCAGCCCACCATCGGGCGCCATGTGGATGCCCTGGAGGAGGCGCTGGGGCTCGCCCTCTTCACCCGCAGTCAAGGCGGACTTGCACCCACCGAGAGTGCGTTGGCGTTGGTGCCTCATGCGGAGGCCATGGCAAGCGCTGCAGAGGCACTGCGACGGACAGCATCGGGCGAGGCGGAGGAAGACCGTGGCACGGTGCGGATCACGGCGAGTGAAATGATCGGGGCGGAAGTGCTGCCAGCCATTCTCGCCCGCTTCCGCGAGAAACATCCGCGCATCATTATTGAACTCATGCTGTCCAACCGCAGCGAAGACCTGCTGCAACGAGAGGCGGATATTGCGATCCGCATGATCCGGCCGACGCAGACGGCCTTACTTGCCAAAAAAGTCGGCGAAGTCCGCCTCGGATTACATGCGCATCAAAACTACATTCAGGCCTATGGCTTGCCGATGAGCGTCGACGATCTGCGGGAACATGCAATCATCGGCTTTGACAAGGAAGCGTCCGTGCGGCGTCCTATCAATCTCGGCATCGACTATTCGCGCGATCTCTTCGCCTTTCGCAGCGACAGCGATCTGGCCCAGTTTGCGGCGTTGAGAGCGGGGATCGGTATCGGCATGTGCCAATCCGCTCTGGCCAAAAGATTTCCCGAACTGGTACCCATGCTGCAGGACAAGGTACATTTTTACCTTGATGTCTGGGTCGTCATGCATGAGGACCACAAAACGAGCCTCAGAATGCGGTTAATGTTTGACCATCTGGCCAAGGAGCTGGCCGACTATGTGACGGGGAAATAGGGGCGGAATACTCGCCAATATGCCCCTGCCCTGCTATATGAGCGGCAATTCCAGTTTCCGCGAGGTCAAGTTGATGTCTCAAACCGCCACAAAACCTGATGGCAAAGCCAATCCGCCGCTTGCCCCTTTCAACTGGGAAGACCCGCTGCTGCTCGACGAACAACTGACCGAAGACGAGCGCTTGGTGCGCGACAGCGTCCGCGCTTTCGCCGATGAGCGTCTGATGAGCCGCGTCAAGGAAGCGAACCGGAACGAAATCTTCCACCGCGAAATTATGAATGAAATGGGCGCACAGGGGATGCTCGGCTCGACGCTGCCGGAGAAATATGGCTGCGCCGGATTGAACTATGTCTCCTATGGTCTTGCCGCGCGCGAAGTGGAACGCGTGGACTCAGGATATCGCTCGGCGATGAGTGTGCAATCATCGCTCGTCATGCACCCGATTTACACTTACGGCTCGGAAGCGCAGCGCGAAAAATATCTGCCGAAACTGGCCAGCGGCGAATGGGTCGGTTGCTTCGGTCTCACCGAGCCCGACCACGGCTCCGATCCGGGATCGATGGTGACGCGCGCTAAGAAGGTGGATGGCGGCTTCATTCTCAACGGCGCAAAAATGTGGATCACCAATTCGCCGATTTCGGACCTTGCTGTTGTCTGGGCGAAGACGGAAGACAATGTGATCCGTGGTTTTATTGTGGAGCGCGCGTTCAAGGGTTTCTCGACACCGAAGATCGAGGGCAAGTTCTCGCTTCGCGCATCTGTCACAGGCGAAATCGTTTTGCAGGACGTCTTTGTGCCGGATGAAAACCTGCTACCGAATGTGCGCGGGCTTGCCGGTCCTTTTGGCTGCCTCAACCGCGCGCGCTATGGCATTGCCTGGGGCGCGATGGGCGCTGCTGAGTTCTGCTGGCACGCGGCGCGCACTTATACGCTGGAGCGCAAGCAATTCGGCCGCCCGCTGGCGGCAAACCAGCTTGTGCAGAAAAAGCTCGCCGACATGCAAACGGAAATCACACTCGGCCTTCAGGGCTGCTTGCAGCTTGGCCGCATGTTTGACGAGGGCAAAGCGGCACCTGCCGCGATCTCGCTGATGAAGCGCAATAATTGCGGCAAGGCGCTTGATATTGCCCGCGTTGCCCGCGATATGCATGGCGGCAACGGCGTGTCGGACGAGTATCACGTCATCCGCCATGTGATGAATCTTGAAGCGGTGAATACTTATGAAGGCACGCATGACGTTCATGCGCTGATCCTCGGCCGCGAGATCACGGGGATTGCGGCTTTCTCTTGAGGCAAATGTTATGAGCGAAGCGACACTGGGAACGAAGATCAAGACCGACAATGATGGCGCGAGTACCGCTTTCATTGTACTACTCGGTTTGAGTTTCTGCCATTTGCTCAATGACATGATCCAGTCGCTGCTGCCTGCGATCTATCCGCTGCTGAAGGCGAGCTTCGCTCTCTCATTCACGCAGATCGGTTTCATCACTTTTGCTTTTCAGGTCACGGCCTCTCTGCTGCAACCGCTGATCGGCTATGCGACCGACAAAAAATCGCGACCCTATTCGCTCACCGTTGGTATGGGCTTCTCGCTGATGGGCTTGCTGTTGCTCTCGGTTGCGGGAAGTTTCACGACGATCCTTATTGCCGCCATGCTCATCGGCACGGGCTCGTCTGTGTTTCATCCCGAAAGCTCGCGCATTGCGCGGCTCGCGTCCGGCGGGCAACACGGGCTCGCGCAGTCAATCTTTCAGGTGGGCGGCAACACGGGCTCGGCCATAGGGCCGCTGCTTGCCGCGCTTATTGTCATTCAGCGTGGACAGGCGAGCGTTGCCTGGTTTTCGCTTGTGGCGGCGCTGGCAATCGTTCTGCTCTTCAAAGTCGGTGGCTGGTACAAGAGCCAAATGGCCGCAGCGTTGAAGAAGCCTGCTGTGGTTCTGCATGATCACGGGTTGTCAAACGGTCGCGTTGCGATTGTCGTTGGAATGCTGATGCTGCTGATCTTTTCAAAGTTTTTCTATCAGGCGAGCCTGTCGAGCTATTACACGTTTTATCTGATCGACAAGTTTCATGTCTCGGTTCAGCAATCACAGATCATGCTCTTCGTCTATCTATTTGCGACTGCTGCCGGCACGCTGATCGGCGGACCTGTGGGCGATCGTATCGGTCGACGCAAAGTCATCTGGGGCTCTATTCTCGGCGTGCTGCCGTTTACGTTCATTCTGCCACATGCCAATCTCTTTTGGACGGGTGTGCTCACCGTTCCAATCGGGCTCATCATCGCCTCGGCCTTTTCGGCGATTCTTGTCTATGCGCAGGACCTGATGCCCGGTCGCGTCGGCACGGTGGCGGGATTGTTCTTCGGCTTCGCCTTTGGCATGGGCGGCATCGGCGCTGCTTCGCTCGGCATACTCGCCGACCACACGAGCATCGGCTTCGTTTATAACGTCTGCGCCTTCCTGCCCGCTATCGGCATTGTCGCGCTGTTTCTGCCCAATCTCGACCGCATGACGGCAAAGGCGTAACACGATGAAAAAGCGCGCGCTGATCTTCGGCATTTGCGGACAAGACGGAGTCTATCTAGCCAAACTCCTGCACGAACAAGGCTATGACGTGCACGGGACCTCGCGCGACAAGGAAATGGCGAATACGAGCGGCTTGCGCCGCGTCGGGATTCTCGACGATGTGACAATCCACTCAGCGGCACTTCTGGATTTTCGTTCGGTGTTGCAAGTGATCGACGATGTAAAACCGCAGGAAATTTACAATCTTGCAGGTCAGTCGTCGGTTGGACTTTCGTTTGTTCAGCCCGTTGAGACATTCGAGGGGATTATTCTCGGCACGCTCAACATTCTTGAATGCATTCGCTTTCTGAAACTCCCCGCGCGTTTTTACAATGCGACGTCGGGCGAAGTGTTCGGCAACACGGAAAATCCCGCGAACGAGACCATGCCCTTTCAACCGCGCAGCCCCTACGGGGTAGCAAAATCGACGGCTTTCTGGACAGTTGCGAATTACCGTGAGTCCTACGGCATATTCGCCTGCTCAGGCATTCTCTTCAATCACGAGAGCCCTCTCAGACCCTCGCGCTTCGTCACGCAGAAGATCGTTCGCGGTGCGGTCGATATTGCGCAGAAGAAAGCGGACAATCTCATACTCGGCAATCTTGACGTATCGCGCGACTGGGGCTGGGCACCGGATTATGTGGATGCGATGGCGCGGATGCTGAAGCAGGATGCACCGGACGATTATGTTGTGGCAACAGGTGTCTCAAATACGCTTACCGGTTTTGTCGAAACGGTGTTCGATTGTGTCGGTCTCAAGTGGAGAAACCATGTTGAGACCTCGCCGGACCTGATGCGCCCGACCGACATTCGCGTGAGCGTCGGAGATCCATCCAAAGCAAAGACAAAACTCAGCTGGAGTGCGGATGTTCGTATGCCGCAACTGGTCAACCAGCTGGTGGATGCGGAGCTTGAGCGTCGCGCAGGCAATAGCGAATTGCGCGCGGCGCAATAATTCAGTTTTTACGAAGTACGGCACCCCAGGCGTAGCCGCGATAGAGCGGCGTGAAGGTGAGCGATGCCTTGTGTTCCTTGGCAAGCGCTGCGAGCGCATGAGGCAGATTTTCGCGCGGGCTCACATGGAACAGAGCGAGCCATTTGAACAGTACGAAACGGACAATGCCCGGCAGATGCTCGCACTGACCGAAATCCACGATATGCAATTCGCCCTCGGGGCGGAGGTTTGACATGGCGCGTTCGAGAGTACCCTGCCAGTCGGGGATCATCGACAAGGTGTAGGACATGAAGATACGCGCGAAGTCTGGTTTATTGAAAACATGTTGCGGATCGAAAGTGACGGCGTCACCCTGCGCGATGCTGATCTGCTGGTGAAGCCCTGCTTTGCGCACAGCGGCATGGGCGGAGACGAGCATTTCGGATGAAATGTCCATGCCGTAAATATGTGCGAAAGGGTAAGCGTGCGCGGCGCTGACGAGATTGCGGCCTGTACCGCAGCCGACTTCGAGTACGGCTCCGTCATTCGGTTTCAAACCCGCAAGCATGTGATCACGGCCAAGCAGATACCATGCACGGGTGAGGTCATAGATGTGACGCTGGCGACGATAGACCTTGTCCATTAGGGCGGAATGATCAAGCGCAATGTCGCTCATGGTCTCAGCCTTTGAATGTATAGAGATGGAAGCCACCATAGATCGACGAGCGGTCACGCGCGGTCCAGTCGAGGCTTTCGGCGGCGTGATAATTCCATCGCGCCAGCACGTCCGGCACAACGCGACCAGGAAGCAGGCTCGGCTCTGCCGCCGTGCGGAAAATGACGCGGGCACCTGCACGTGCCGTGCGCGTGATTTCGCTCCAGAGATCGTTCAGTTGTGTATCCGTCATCCAGTCCTGTGCGTCGAGCAGCACATAGCGGTCGCAGCTTGCCGCATCCTGTGTTTGCAGAAATTCAGTGAAGCCGAGATTGAGGACGTTAACACGGTCGGCATTGGCTTGCAGAGGCGCGAAGTTTTCGCGCTGAAGATATGGTGGGAGCGAGGCACTGGCATCGGGAGCATAGCGTCGCCCAAAAGCCTGCCATGCAAAATAATTGTCTTTAATGTCGAAATCGCAAACGAGACGTTCCAGACGCTCGCGCAGGACCTCATGCATGGGGCGGCCACCGGAAAGCTTTTCATATTGCGAGGGCGGAATACCGAGGCCATAGAGCGAGGCTTCATTGCCGGTGATTTTGCGCACGATCTTGCGGTCGAACAAAGGTGCGAGCTTCGTATCGAAAAAGCGGCGCTGGTCTGCAAGCGTTTTTGAAGCCAGCAGCGGCTTGAAGCTAACACCGTAGAGGCGGGCGGCAAGATGGGCCCAACCGATGAAATAACCCAGAAGGCCGTGGCGATAGAACCCACGCGCAAACAGCGAGATGCGCGGGCGCAGACTCAGTGTGCGCTGTTCCCAATAGGCGCGCGTCACCCCATCGACCTTATCGCGCAGGAAATAGTGATAAGCGTCGGTATTCGCGCGCTGGTCGGCTTCGCCGAAGAAGCGGAAGAAATGGCTGTGGGAGGGCAGATGCGCGGCACCGGCGAGCTTGAGCTTTGTCAGCGCGACATGGGCCTTGTTGAGATCAACCGCCGTGATGCGGGCCGGACCGGAGGCGAGATAAGAGAGCACATTGCAGCCACCGGACGCGATAGTAACGACATGGGACTCTGGCGTCAGCGCCATGGCCTCAAGGTCGATGACCGGATCTTCCCAAATCTGGGGATAGACGAGGCCGGAGAACACGGCCGTGAACGCACGTTCCAGAAGCCCGGCGCGGGAGGCAGCTTTATACTGATGGACGGCCGCCTTGAGACGGGCATTGCCGGAGACGGCAATCGTTTCGCCAATGGATTCTGTCGTGTCAAAGGCGGAGACTTGTTCGCTCACGGGGCGTCCTCTCATGTGTTTAACGGGTCTTGTCCACGGGATTATTGATGTTCGGTGACGGGGCCGTGACGCTTTAATGGCGTTTGCGTTATGGCTGCATCAGGAAAGCGGTTCCCTGCCCAACGGGGTCGGTTTGAATTGCGCATCGCATTGTCGTTTTGACGCAGGGTGAGATGCGCGAGATCGGCACACATGCCAAATTGATGGTGCTTGCCGACACTTATAAGACGCTTTATGGGCTGCAGGTGCAGGACATGCGGGCAAATGGCTGACGGGACAGGCTTTCGGCGGGCTGTGCGGCGTGGTCTAATGGCCACCGGTTGCAGCAGGATTCAAGCGATGTTCCAAAAGGTTTTCCACGAGCATATTCAGGTGGCGAGCGAGACGGCCAGAAGGCTTGAACTGCCGCTCAATCATCTGGTCGAGGCTTGCGCCGAAGCGGTGAGGGCCGGCGGCAAGATCATGTTTTTCGGCAATGGCGGCAGTGCTGCCGACGCACAACATATCGCGACCGAACTTTCGGTGCGCTATGTCGGTGACCGTGCGCCTATCGCGGCGCTGGCGCTCACGACCGACACATCCGTGCTGACGGCAGCGGCGAACGACATGGGTTATGAACATGTCTTTTCAAGACAGGTGCAGGCGCTGGGCCGCAAGGGCGATGTCGCTATCGGCATCTCAACATCAGGCAAGAGCCGCAATGTGGTTCTGGCGCTCGAAGCCGCGCGAAGCATGGGCATCGTCACGGCCGCTTTCACCGGCGACAACGGCGCGCTGATGACACCGCTTGCCGATCATCTCATCAATGTACCTTCGACCACCACTGCACGCATTCAGGAGATGCACATCACGCTTGGCCATCTTCTTTGTGAAACGCTGGAGAAGCGTCTCGGACTCGTCTGATGATGCTGCTTGAAAACCGCATCTGGATTTCGACAGATACGCCGCGCCAAAGCGTCAGTGGTGCGGCGCTGTTTCTTGATCGCGACGGTGTTGTTATCCGCGAGACAAATTACATCTCGCGCATTGAAGACGTGGTACTGGAAAACGGCATTGTCGAATTACTCGGCTGGGCGCATGAAACAGGACTTGCGACTGTCATCGTCACGAACCAATCGGGCATAGCACGTGGAATGTTTGACTGGCTTGCGTTCGAAGCGGTGCACAGGGAAATGACGCAGCAGTTGCACGCAGCAGGCGTGAGCATTGATCTGACGATTGCCTGTCCTTTCCATGAAGAGTTTACGCGTGGCTATGGACCGGCGCAGGCGCGTTGGCGCAAGCCCGGTGCGGCCATGCTCGAACTCGGCGGCGCAATGACGGCCAGCGACGGACGGAAAAGCTGGATGATCGGCGACCGCGCAAACGATATGAAAGCGGCACGCAACGCGAGCCTTGCTGGCGGCATTCACGTAGCGACGAGCGAGGGACCGGATGAACGGGCAGCGGCGCTGGCTCTTGCTGGCGACAATTTCCGCGTGATCGGTGCGGCGCATCCACTGGAAGCGCTTCAGATTTTGCGCGGGAAATTTACAAGCAATCCGTTATAGAGCGACAGAAGATGCGCGACAACTGACGCGCTTGAGAACGCCGCTTCAACATGGGTCTAGAAATGCCGCAATCAAATAAAAGGGCATCAAGGCCTAGACATGTCCATCCTTGTCTTGCGCTGTTTTGTCGAGCAGACGGACTTCGTCGCCTGTCGACAATGAATCCGGCGGGCTGTCCACCACAAGATCGCTTACCGTCAGACCGGAGGCAACGCTAACCTGCGCACCGAAATCCTGCGCGATGGTGATGGGCCTGATCGTGACGCGGTGATCAGGGCCGATGATGGCGACCGCCGTGCCCTCACTGCGGAACAGAAGCGCACTCGCAGGCACACGCACAGAGGCTTGGGCCGCCGGAAGAATGATCGAGACTTGCACAAAGGCACCTGGCTTCAGCAGTCCCTGTCCATTGTCTGCTTCGAACTGGACGAGCATGGAGCCCGATGTCGCGCTGAGCGCACCGGCAGTGCCGATGAGCTTTGCGTCAAAAGTCCGGTCGGGAAATTCCGGTACCGAGAGTTTCGCTTCCATGCCCGGCACAATAGCGGCGCTATAATTCTGCGGCACCTGCACATAGACGCGCATCTTCTTCGTGTCCGCGACGGTGAAGAGCGGCCGTGCGGCCCCATTGCCGGCCACGATCAGCGCACCAATATCCGTTGCGCGACTGGTCACAATACCGTCGAAGGGTGCTACGATACGGCGGAAATCCTGCAAGGTCCGCAGACCGTCCACCTCGGCCTGCGAGGCGCTTTCCATAGCCCGATGGACAGCATAATCGCTCTGCTTCTGATCGGCGGCCTGTTGCGAGACCGCTTCTTTCTCAACAAGCTTGTTCCAGCGCTTTGCCGTGGTTTCAGCCAATGCGCGCTGCGCCTTGGCGGTGATCAGATTGGCATTTGCCGCTGCGACCTGCTGGTCAACATCTGGCGTGTCAATTTCGGCAAGAAGCTGACCTGCCTTCACCTCGGTACCAATATCGGCATACCAGTTTTTCAGGTAGCCATTGGTACGTGCGTATACGGGTGCCTGTGACCAAGCCTCGATCGACCCCGGCAACAAGAGTGTTCGCGCATCACCTTCACCGGAGGGATGAAGCACGGCAACGGTCGGCATGGCCTGCTCGGCTGTCCAGTTCTTCAAATCCTGCTTGGCCAGCAACCGTGTCGTCACACCCAGACCAACGACGACGACGGCCACTGCGATAGCGATGACACCAGCGCGCTTCAGCTTACGGTCATCACGCAACAGGGGTTTCAGGGGATCAGGCATACTCTTCTCCAGTCATTCCGGCGGGGGCGTGTTTTTCGCGGCCATGCACCAGCGCGAATACAACCGGCACAAACATCAAAGTGGCAAAAGTCGCGACGATCAGTCCGCCGATCACAGCGCGTCCGAGCGGGGCGTTCTGCTCGCCTCCTTCACCGAGGCCGATGGCCATGGGTGCCATGCCGATGATCATCGCCAACGCCGTCATCAGAACCGGGCGGAAGCGCGTGAAACCCGCTTCAAGCGCCGCCTTCACCGCGTCTCCTGTCGCTTCAAGCCGCTCGCGGGCAAAACTGACCACAAGGATCGAGTTTGCCGTACCGACGCCCATACACATGATCGCACCAGTCAGGGCCGGTACCGACAAAGTCGTATCGGTGACGAACAACATCCAGATAATGCCAGCAAGCGCCCCCGGCAAGGCCGTGATGATCACAAAAGGATCAAGCCATGACTGAAAATTGATGACAATCAGAAGGTAGATCATCACGATCGCGCCGATCAGGCCAAATCCCATGCCGGAGAAGGCCGTGTTCATCGTCTGATATTGACCGCGCAATGTGACAGTTACACCCTTTGGCTTTTCCTTGTCGAGCGAAGCAAGAACATCCTTGATGTCGTCGGCGACCGCGCCGAGATCGCGACCCTGTGTCGTCGCATAGATATTTGCCATTCTCTGAATGTTATATTCGGAAACGACCGCATTGCCGCTACCACGTGTCAGTGTGCCCAGCCCGCCAAGGACCTGAAGATTACCGGTGGAGGACGAACCTGTGACCGGCAGGTTTTCAAGGCGGCTGAGTGAATCGACCCGATATTCAGGCGTCTGGGCGACCACTGAATAGGAAATATCGTTTGCCGGATTGAGCCAGTAAACAGGTGCCGATTGCGAGCTACCGGCAAGCGAGGTGCCAACATTGCTCGTAACATCACGCTCGGTGAGGCCAAGCTGACCAATACGCGTGCGGTCGGCGTCAAAGCGTAGTTGCGGATATTGCGAAGACTGCTGAATGCGTGCATCGGCGATGCCTGGAATCTCACGCACCTTGCGCAGTATTTTGGTCGCGAAGGCCAGATCGTCTTCGAGCTTGCGTCCGATCACCTGAATGTCGATGGGGGCCGGTGCGCCGAAGTTTAGAATCTGGCTCACAATATCCGACGGCAGAAAGGAGAATGTCGCAGTCGGAAATTCACGCGGCAACACTTCACGCAGGGTCTTCACATATCCGTCCGTCGGCTCGTGGCCTTCGTTCAGACCGATCAGAATGTCGCCGTCCTGCGGCCCGATGGTGCCTGATGCATTATAGGCGGTGTTGATGCCGCTGTTCGGCAGGCCGATATTATCGGCAATCGAGTTCAGATCCTCCGGCGGAATGATCTCGCGGATGCGTTGCTCAATACGATCAAAGATGGCCGAGCTTTCTTCGATACGTGTACCCACGGGCGCACGGACATGCATGGTGATCGAACCGGCATCGACAGAGGGAAAGAAGTTCTGGCCGAGAAAGGGCACCAGCAGAAAGGACAGCAATACGCAGACCATGAAACCGATGATGAACGGTGTGCGGTTACCGAGTGCACGTTCGAGGAGGCCTGTATAGGCTTCGCGCAGACGCTCAAAGCGCTTCTCGAATAAGCGTTGCAGCCGGACGAGCCGGTTCTGCGACGGGCCGGGCTCGCCCGCCTCGTGACCGTGGCCCGGCGCATGGGGACGCAGCAGATACATCGCCATGGTGGGCACGAGCGTGCGCGACAGCAGGAAAGAGGCAATCATAGCGAAGACGACTGAGAGCGCCATTGGCACAAAGAGAAAACCGGCAACACCCGGCAAGAAGAACATCGGCACGAAGACAATGCAGATGCAGAGCAACGATACGAAGGCCGGAACGACGATCTGCTGTGCACCGTCGAGAATGGCGGTGCGCACATCCTTACCCTGCTCAAGATGCCAATTGATGTTTTCAATCGTCACTGTCGCATCATCAACGAGAATGCCGACCGCGAGTGCGAGGCCACCCAATGTCATAATGTTAAGAGTCTGCCCGAAGGCGGCGAGCGCCGCCACGGCGGAGAGCACCGCAAGCGGGATCGAGATGGCGATGATGACTGTCGAACGCCATGACCCGAGGAAGAGCAGGATCATAAGGCTGGTCAGCAAAGCAGCAAGCGCACCTTCATGGATAACACCGGAGACCGCCGCCTTCACAAAGATCGACTGATCATTCATCGGAACAATTTTGAGACTCGGCGGCAGCACTTCCTGAAGCGCCGGCAACCGGCTCTTGATGCCTTCGACGATGGCGAGTGTCGAGGTCGCGCCAGATTTCAGGATTGTCATCAGCACCGAACGAGCGCCGTCAACATGTACGATGTTGGTCTGAGGCGGGCTACCGTCGCGGACATGGGCCACATCGCGCATATAGATCGTCGCGCCGTTGACGGTCTTCACGGGAATGTCGTTCAACCCCTCGATAGAAGACGGAGCATTGTTGAGTTTCAGAATGTACTGGAAATTCCCGATCTTGACGAAACCGGCAGGTGTGATCTGGTTTTGCGCGGCAATGGCGTTGCCGACATCCTGCGCTGAAAGACCTTTAGACTGAAGCGCTACAGGATCAATATCAACCTGCACCTGCCGCGTCTTACCGCCATAGGGATAAGGAACGGCGGCGCCCGGCACGGTGACGAGATCGGTGCGGATCGTATTCAGCGCGAAGTCGCCAAGCTGCTGCTCCGTCAGTCCCTTACCCGACAGTGCAAGCTGGAGGATCGGAACCGTTGAGGCGCTGTAGTTCAGAATCAGCGGCGGCGTCGCGCCCGGCGGCATCTGTTTCAGCAATGTCTGCGAAACGGCCGTGATCTGCGCATTGGCCAGACGGATGTCGGCACCCGGCTGAAAGTAGATTTTCACAATGCCAATGCCCGTCAATGACTGGGCTTCAATATGCTCAATATCGTTCACGGTCGTGGTCAGAACGCGCTGATAGGGCGAGACCATGCGACCGGCCATTTCGTCGGGCGGCAGACCGGCGTATTGCCAGATCACGGCGACGACAGGCACCCGGATGTCAGGAAGAATGTCGACGGGTGTGCGGAACGAGGCAATGCCACCAATAATCAGAATCATCAAGGCGAGAACAACAAAGGTATAGGGCCGCTGCAACGCGATACGCACGATGGATTGCACGACTTTACCTCAACCGATTGTAAGAGAATTCGGATTGCATGTTCAAAACGCGTGTCCAAATGAGCGTGTGCTTGATGAAAGAATGCTTGCAGATACCATTAAGCCGCCACGGCTGCGCACGGCGACATGTTCATGCGGGGGGCACACATCGTGACGCGCTGCAGCCGTAACGGCCTTAGATGGCTAGCATCCGTTACTATATTGCCCCGCAACAATGATACTGTCTAATATGATTTTCGGCTTAATTGATATGCAGAACGGAATATTAGATGGAAATCAGACACTTTCGCTACTTTGTCCATGTTGCTGAGGAATTGCATTTCGGACGGGCCGCAAAACGTCTGGGCGTGTCGCAACCGCCGTTGAGCCAGCAAATTCAGATATTGGAAAATGAGATCGGCGCGCGCCTGTTTGAACGGACCAACAGGCGGGTGGAGCTGACCGAAGTGGGCCGGTTGTTCCTACCCGAAGCCCGCGCGGTGCTGGAACAGGCTGCACATGCCGAGGCGGTGGCGCGGCGGGCCCATCGCGGCGAGATCGGCGAAATGACCATCGGCATTACGGCCTCGGCTCCTTTTACCGGCGCGGTGTCGAAAGCCATCTTTGAATTCCGGCAAGCCTATCCCGATGTGCGGCTCACTATGAACGAAATGCCGAGCCCGTCGCAGATTCAAGAAGTCGCGGCGGGAAGCCTGCAGGCCGGTTTCATTCGCGGCGCACAACTGCCCGATCTACCCGTCGGCGTCAGCGCAACAGAAATCTATGAGGACCTTCTGGTGCTGGTGCTGCGCGAAGATCATCCGCTGGCGCAAAGTGGCAAACCGATCAGTATGAAACAGCTCAAGGACGAGCCCTTCGTCTTCTACGCACGCGGCCTCGGTGCCGGATTTCACGAACAGTTGCTGGCGCTTTGCCACGCGGCCGGTTTCGAACCAAAAATCGCACAAGAGGTGCACGAGCTTTCGACACTCCTAGGTCTCGTCGCTGCGGGCCTCGGCATCACCACCGTCGCTGCTTCGCTTCAGGCCTTGCGCGTCGAGCATGTGGCCTACAGACCACTTGATGCGCCGGGCATCTCGACAAAGATGTGGCTCATCCACAATGAGAAAAAAAATACGCCGTCCTGCAAGGCTTTCATCAATCTTGTTTTGCAACATCACGGCCAGATAGAACAGCGGCATTGGTCATAAAGTAGTTTTCAAGTAGTCTTCAAGTAGTCTTCTTCAGGAATCGTCTGTACACGAATTCAGATAGCGCCCAAATAACGTTTGGCATTGAGATGTGTGATCGCATTGATGTCGTCGGCGCTGAAACCGGCTTCGGTTAAACGCTCAAGCGGCTTGTGCTCCATGATGGCGAAAGGATAATCCGTGCCGATCAGTAGTTGGCTGACACCGAATTGCGCCGCAAGAAAACGTAATGCCGTCGCGTCATAAACAAGCGTGTCGTAATAGAGAAGACGCGCCAGATCGCGCGGACCTTGCGGCATCACTTTTTTGAGGCCAGGTGCGATGGTCCATGCGTGTTGCAGGCGCGGCAGAACCTGCCCGAAGCTGCCGCCGCCATGCGCAAAAGCTATGCGCAATTCGGGATGTGCGGCGAGCAACCCGCTCGTCATCAACGAAGCGATGGCGAAGGCCGTCTCACACGGAAAGGCCACGACCTGCTCAAGGATCGGCGCGCCGACCAGCCGGTCCAAGCCTGCGGGTCGCAGGGGATGCACAAAAACAGCAACGCCTCGCGCTTCGACTTCAGCAAAAAACGCTGCAAAATCAGGATGCCCGATCGGCTTGTCTTCAACATTGGTGCCGATCTCGATGCCCTTTAGACCCAACACTTCCGTGAGATGGACCAGTTCTTCAATCGCCAATGTCGGCGATTGCAAAGGCACCATACCAAAACCGACGAACCGATCCGGTGCTTCGGCAACCATTTCAGCGATCTGTTCGTTGATATGGCGCGCGAGATGGCGCGCATGATCAGCGGGTAGCCAATAGGACAAAAGCTCCGGCATGGGCGACAAAACCTGTCGCGCAATACCCATCGCATTCATTTCATCAACGCGCCGCTTCACATTCCAACAGCTATCCTCAATTTCCCGATAGGGCTTGCCACCGACGAGCACGCGGGCATGACAGCAATCGACATGTTCGACCGATGGCCATGCAATCGCGCCTGCGCCACCAAGCGACGGCGGCAAGGATGCCGGCACCACATGGGTATGAACATCAATGCCCTGCATCAGAAAACGCCCGGATAGCGGCCGCCGTCGATCAAGACGTTCTGGCCCGTCATATAGCCTACATGCGCACTACAATAAAAAGCACACACGGCACCGAACTCTTCGACGCGTCCGAAACGTTTGGCGGGGCTCGTCGATTTCTGCACTCTAAGTTCATCCTCGAAGCTGCGTCCGGCGCGGTCGGCCAGCTTGTCGAGATTGGATTTGAGGCGATCCGTCTCGAACTGTTCCGGCAATATATTATTGAGCGTCACATTCGCGCCGATATATTTGGCGGCTATAGATTTTGAAAATCCTGTGAGGCCGAGACGCGACGTCACCGACAGACTCAAAGCATCAAACGGCATTTTGACGACTATCGACGTGATATTGATGATGCGCCCAAACCGGCGCTCGGCCATGCCGTCAATGACATCGCGGATGAGCATGATACCGGATACCATGTTGTTGTTGGTGGCCGCGAGCCATTCTTCCTCGGTGAACTTGCGCCAGTCACCGAGCGGCGGACCACCTGCATTGTTGATGAGAATGTCAGGCGCGGGACACGCGGCGAGCGCCGCCTTGCGTCCCTCTTTCGTTGTTATATCGCCCGCAATACCGACCACCTTCACATCGGGAAACCGTGCTTGCATGTCCTTGACAGTTGCTGCAAGCACGTCCGCCGTGCGGCCTGTGATCGTGACGTCGACACCTTCAGCAGCGAGAGCCTCCGCACAGGCACGCCCCAATCCCTTGCTCGCCCCGCAGACAAGCGCCTTGCGCCCTTCAATACCAAGATTCATATCTCACCCTGTTTATTTTCTGGTGGCGCGCTTCAGAGCATCGTGCTCCCGCCATTGACGCTGATGACTTGCCCCGTCACGAATGAGGCTTCCGGAGCGGCGAGATAAGCCACCATCGACGCCACTTCTTCGACTTCGCCGGGACGGCCCATCGGGATCACATCGACAAACTTCTGGAAAACAGGCAGACCGGCCTTCATCGCTTTTTTGACTGGCGGTGTTGACACCATGCAGGGCGCAACGGTGTTGAACGTCACACCGCTTTGCGCAAATTCGCGCGCGAGCCCTGTCGTCATTGCGTGCACGCCACCCTTGGCGGCATTGTATCCGGCGTGATCCCACAAGCCGTTGCGCACGCTATCCGCACCGATATTGATGATGCGTCCCCATTTGGCTTTCAGCATATGTGGCAAGGCCGCATGGCTGCACCAGATCGTGGTCCAGAGATTGCGGTTGATCGTGGCATTCAAACTTGTGGCATCGTGTTCAAGAAACGGACGGATAACGCCACCGCCTGCATTGTTGACCAGCACATCCACACCGCCATAAAAGCTCACCGTCTTGGCAATAAGATCGCGCGCCGTTGCCTCGTCGCTGAGATCACCTGCATGGGTGGCAATGTTTCCACCAAGTTCAGCCGCCAAAACCTCAACCGGTTCGGCATCAAGATCGGTCAGCATAAGCTGCATACCTTCCGCCAGCAGTCGCTCGACAATCGCCCGCCCGATGCCGCTGCATGAGCCGGTGACGATTGCGACTCTACCTTTCAGTCCATTCATCTTGCCGTCCCTACTTTGCCATCAGCGGTTCAATGACGCCTTTACTGGCCATTTCAGGCGCAGGTACAGCGCCCCAATAGTCGATGGACTCAAGTCCGAGCGGTAGTCTGCGCGGCTCGCGCGGATTGACTTCCGGAAACTCTTCCATCCCGAAACTGTATTCGACTGTGATCCCGTCAGGATCAAGGAAGTAGAGGAACATGCTGTCCGACGGCGGATGCCGACCTGGACCAAAGACGATCTGCACATCGTTCTTCTTCATGCGCCACAGTGCTTTGCCGATGTCATCCACATCGGTGACCATAAAATTCACATGGTGCAGCGCATTGCGCCCGCCATTGCTCAAACCGAGTGAATGATGCAGCGGATTGGGGAAACACCGCATAAAGGTAACGGCTCCGTCGACCCTGTCGGAAGCCCGAAAATTCAGTTGCTCCATAAAGAATTTCTCAGCGGCGGCATGTTCCTTGACGTTCAAAACAACATGACCAAGCCGCTCGATCTTCGCAACCGTTGGCTCAAAAGCGTTCGACGCCTCATCCAGCTTCGAAAAATACTCGAACGTTGCGCCGCTATTTGGCTCGGTAATGCGGAACGCGTCATGGATACCAAGCGTTGCTTGCTCTTCCGCTGCAACATCGACGGTTGCGATGCCGAGCCCCTCAAGATGACGGCGAATACGCGCCGTGTGATCGGCATTCTCCATTTCCCAACCGATGCGACGAAGACCGGCGTCTTTGCCCTGATGCAGGATGACATCATGGTGACGTGCGCTACAGCGAAAAAGTTTCTCGCCATTCGAGCCGTTACCGGCTGCCTGTAGTCCGAGCAGCACCGTATAGAAATCAACGGACCTGCTCATGTCTGTGACATTGAGCGCGACATAGCCGAGGCGGCGATATCTGAAATCAGGTGTCATGGCGTCGGCTCCGTCAAATGATGATGCTGACCTTGCCCTGTTCGGCAATGTCATCTGAATCAAGAAAGGATGTTTTCTGCCGGATCAGAATAGACCCTCCACTCAAGGTCATCAGATAGCGGTGATGACCGAAATAAAGCTCGGTGCGACCGCGCTTGCTGCGATAGGTCGCAAAGTTCGAGGTGACAGTGAATGCCTCATCGCTGCCACCTCGAATACGCACATTGGACACCATGTGCCGGAGACGGGAATGAGGATATTCAACATGCGCTGTGCGCTTCAGCAATCGCTTCACGCGTTCGGTGAGACGATGATAGTCATCCGCGATATAAAAGAGCGTGCTCGCGGCATCCACGTCTTCGGCTGAACCAGCAGGGGGCACATGGTAACTCGCCCCGACTTCGAACAGAGCCACCCATTCTGTAAGTTTCCAATCGTCAAGCAGTGCCGCTTCTTCAAACAGAAACTCCTCTACCTCCGCTCGCGTCACAGACATATGGTTTGCAACTTGGGCTTGCGCACTCATGCTGCACCTCCTTTGGCCACATCCTTTTGCGTACGTTCCCCTTCCATGCGACGGCTCCATTCGCGCCAGAAGGCGCGCATCTGCACCTCGTCTTCATTCGTGGGGCGCTCCTGATTGAGCCCTTTGGAAATATCGTTCCATCCCGCTTCACCAGAATTGGCATAGCCTTCCTGACATAGTGCCAAAGCCTCGCAATCATCAGGCGTTGCAAACCCGCCGGGACCTAGAAATTCCAGAAAATTATAGAGACGGCGTTGACGCGCTTCGGGTGCTTCACCGATAGGCGCAAGCGCCCAGGCGTTGACGCGCATCTGCCCCGGCCCCACGGGCTCGAATGTGCGCAGTGTAATCGCCATGATGTCGTTGATCACAAAATTTGGAAAAATCAACATATTCCGATTTGTGAACGCAATGCGCTCGGCGCGCTCCTGCCCGAACCGCTTGGTCAGACCGGCTCGCAAAGCCGCTGCCTGCGCCTCGCCCTCTTCGCCCCATGCGGGCACAGATTTGGCAATCGGTCTGGCCCAAGGCGCACCATATTCAATAACAGTATGGCCTTGCCCCAGATCATGCGGTTTGCTGATCTTGGTGGCGTTGTCACCGAGATTGCCGTTGGTGCTCATCAGATAATCGAAATAGGTCGCGTGGGTCGGCAGGCCGTGATAGCCGTCAATGCTGTTTTCAGCGAGCAATTTCCAATTTGCTCTGAAGCCATATTCCTGTGTGCCGCCGATCACCTCCATGCCCGTTTCCGATTGATCCATGACGAGATCAATGAACTCTTTGGTCTTGCCAAGATAGGTCGGCAGATCAACAACATTATCGTCAAAGCAGACAAAAAAGAGTCCGCGATATTCCTCAAGGCGCGCCGGCGACACGAGATTGTGCTCACCATTAGCATTGGCATCTTCGGCGTAGCATTCATTACCGGGACGGGTGATGAGCTTGCCGTCAAGATCAAAAGCCCATGAGTGATAGAAGCAGCGGAACATATTGGCAGAGCCCTGCTTCTCGCGACAGACCATCGCACCGCGATGCGGACATGTGTTGAAGAAGCCCGTCACTTTGCCTTCCTTGTTGCGCGCAAAAATAATCTTGCGGCCAGCAACGCTGCGCGTCAGAAAATCACCGGGCTTTGCCACCTCGGATTCATGCCCGAGATAAAGCCAGCACTTATTGAAAAGTTCGCGCTGCTCGTGTTCCAGCACAGACTGCTCGGTAAAAGCACGACGCGAGACGCGGAAGATACCCTGCCCTGATCGATCATCGACCAACGGCTCGGAATGACCCGCAAAGACGGTCTGAATACCCATTGATCCCTCCCCGGATCGGGCCGGACTTTGCGTCTCGCGCCCCGTGACTTCGCTCTTGATCTGGAAACGCTAACATCCCCGATTTGGTTTGACAATCAAATGGTCTGACCATTAGAAAATTGTCTGGCCAGATTAATTTAGTTCCTTTGTGGAAAACCGGTAAGGCAAAAAACCAGTGGGGCAAAAGAGATGACCGATCAGGTTGCTATTCAATTTGGTCCCGTCCGCAGCGCCCGACTGTTTGAAGAGATTTGCGACCAGATCCGCGGTCAGCTTTCGCTTGGCAAAATTGGCCCAGGCGACAAGCTGCCTGCCGAACGTGACCTTGCCGAACAGTTCGGTGTCAGCCGGTCTGCGGTACGCGAGGCTTTGCGCGCGCTTGAAGTGTCCGGCCTTGTTGAACTGCGTAAAGGCGTCAAAGGTGGTGCCTTCCTGCTCGCTGAAAGCGCACCGCTCACGCAATCTTTCGAGAACATGCTCGATCTCGGTCGCATCTCGATGCACGATTTCACCGAAGCGCGCATTTTAATCACCGAGGTCATCATGCGGCTGGCCTGCGAACGCGGGCGCAAGAAAGATTTTGACGCCATCGCGCGCAACATTGATCGGCTGGAAGCAGCCGTGAAGCGCGGCGAAGGCTACAAGGACCTCACCGTCATCACTGATTTCTATGACCTGCTTGCCGTCGCAACGGGCAACCAGACTTTGCGATTTCTAAGTCATGGTATCGCGCAACTCTTGTCGACTTTAATCACCGCAAAGCAGCCATCACCCATAAATGATCTCGTCGAACGCCGCCGCGAAATTCTCAAATATATTCGGCTTCGTGACGCCGACAAGGCAGGCAAGTTGCTCACCGAACATCTCATTCATGTGCATGGCCGCATGGACAACTAACGGACGAGGACTTACGTCTCCGTTTGGACCACAGAGTGAAAAAAATGTGTGGCGACAAAAGCAGCATGGGAGACACTTCGCACGCGAGCCATAAAACTACAAATTGAGCATCGGACATGCCCTCGTTGTTATCTGACTAGGAGGATACAAGGGCCCCGCGCCTATAGGCTTGCCGCGGCACGGTTGGCTCAGCAAGATTTCGGGAGCCGTCGCGGTCCTGCTCGACGGCGGCCTGTACGCTTGTAAAGACAACAGACTTGCCGGATTCCAGCATCATGTCGGCGGGGAAAATGGTTTTTCAAATGTGCTGGTCAGTTCATGTATTGCTCATTACCGACAAAGCCGATTTTGGTGACGCCGAGGCGCTGGGCCGCCGACAAGACCTTGGCGACCGCATCATAAGCCACATCACGGTTCGGACGGAGGTGAATCTCTGGCATAGGGTCCGCAATGGCAGCTGCAGCGAGCTTATCCTCTAGCGCCAGTTCGTCAGCAAGTTTCACACCGTTCCACCACGAAAAACCGTCGGCATCGACTTCTAGTTGCACAATGCTCGGCTTCTCCAGTTCCTTCTGCAAGGTCACCGCCTGTGGCATGTCAAGTTTGATCGCATGCGTCTGGAGCGGGATCGTAATGATGAGCATCACGAGGAGGACGAGCAAAACGTCGATCAGAGGCGTCGTGTTGATCTCCATCATCGGATCGTCTTCGGCTCCGGGGCCGCCAACATTCATAGCCATGGGATATGTCCTCTAACTGCCGAGCTGGGGTTCGGTGACAAAACCGACTTTGGCGATGCCTGACCGCTGAATGTCGAGGATGAGTCGCCCGATCGCTTCAAAGCGCACCGCCTCATCGCCGCGCACCTGAATCTCAGGCTGCGGCTCCATTGTTGCGAGGTCTTCGAGCTGTTTCATCATGCCCTCGCGACTCGGCACCAAAGTCGCGTTCCAAAAATAGCGGCCCTGCGCATCGACTGCGATGGTGATGTTTTTGGGCTGCGTCACATTGATAACGCTACTTGCCTTAGGTAGCGTGATCGGAACGGTCTGGATCGCTACAGGGATTGTGATCAGGAAAATGATGAGGAGCACCAGCATCACATCAACGAGAGGCGTTGTGTTGATGGTGGAAATGACTTCCTCGTCATACTCGCTATCGAAGATCATGGACATGTGCTTTCTTTAAAAGAGCATTCGCGTGCGAACGGTCCTCAAGCAACCTTGCCGGTGAGAATGCGGAGGTGAACTTCTGTCGCAAAGCGCCTTGCGCAACCAGTGATGGCCTTGTTGCGGCGAGTGAGCAGGTTGTAGCCGAGCACCGCTGGCACGGCGACAGCGAGACCGATGGCTGTCATAATCAGACTTTCACCGACGGGTCCTGCGACTTTATCAATCGAGGCTTGACCCGAGACACCAATAGCAACGAGCGCGTGGTAGATACCCCAGACTGTACCGAAGAGGCCGACAAAAGGCGCCGTCGAACCCACTGTAGCAAGGAAGGCGAGGCCACCCTGCAATTTTGAAGTGAGTGTATCCACAGCACGATGAAGGGCCGCCATCGTCCAATCCGACAATGTCACTTCGCTCGACAGACCTTTGGAAAATTGCACGACTGCTTCTTCCCCACCTTCGGCAATGCCACGATAGGTATTGTTGCGCGGCAGCGCCGCAATGCCATCGCGCAGAGTTTCGGTTGGCACGAAGAGTTTGATCACGCGGTTAAACTGTCTGAACTGGCGACGTTGTTCGATCAGCTTGGTGATAAGAAAATACCAAGTGCCCATCGACATGAAGCCAAGGATCATCAACGTGCCCTTGGCCACGTTGTCACCCTGCGCCCAGAGCGCACCAAGACCATAAGGATTGGCTTCGGCTTCGGTGGGTTCAGACGCAGCGACGTCAGGCGTTGTTGTTGCAGCGGGTGTCTCTGCTGTTGTTGCAGCGACGGTGGGAGCAGCATCTGCGTGTGCCTGTATCGACGGTGCAAAGAACGTCATGCCGACGACTAGCGTCAATACAAGTGTCGTAGCCTTGAAGGTCTGGATGATGGCGGGGGTCTTCATTCGTATCGTTCCTTATACTCTGATCACTTTAGATTTGACGCTTTTCTAATTCATTGTGAGCGGGCTTCAGTCGGTAAGCCTGAACACCACAGAATATTTCACCCAATGGCCGACAGGCTGACCGTTCAGCATCGCTGGCTTGAAGCTCCATTTGCGGCGAGCATGAATTAGCGCCACTTTGTCGAGACGTTCATAGCCACTCGAAAATTCAACTTTGCCGTCTGTGACCTTGCCGGTTTCGGACACGTAGAGAAGAAGACCGACGCGGCCTTCCTCACCATTGCGTCGCGAGGCAGGCGGATAAGGCGGCTGGGTGTTGCCCTCAATCGGAACAGCCTGCGGCACGGCGGGAATCACATCGCGCACGACCGGCACGACTTCGGGTTTCACTTGCTGCACCTGCTTGATCGTATTTTGCGACACGACCGGCGGCGGCTTCAGCTTTATTTTCGGCGGCGGCACGTAAGCCTCCTTGGGCTTCACGATTTCCGGTGGCGGAGGTGTCGGCGGTGTGGTCGGTGGTTCGGCAATGAGCGCCACCTGCAAAGGTTCCTGCACCGCCTCGATCACATCGCGGGCGAGCCCGCTCATCAGCGCCCAGATAAGGAGCAAGTGAATTGCAGCCGCGACACCTAATCCGATCATGCGCCGCGTTGGCGGCGGACCTTCTGAATAGGTCAACATAGTCATTTCCTATTCCTGTCTTTCAGCTTTGCCATGCTGAGGAGGTGCATGGTGTATAGTCGTTTCATTGCATGAGCGATGCCAATTCCGGCGTCGTCACTTTAGCTGTTTTCTTCAGTAAGGCCTGCAAAACCACCGCGGTAATAGACAAGCGGCGCAAGCACCGGTGCCACGCGGGCGGCGCGCACAAAACCAACGAGAATATCATGGTCACCGCCGCGAAAGCAGTCATCGAGATCACATTCGAGTGAGGCACTGACGCCTGTAAATATCGGAGCGCCATTCTCACCATGTCCGTACTCTATACCGCCGAACTTCGCCGCACCTTCGGTCGTTGCAAATTTCCTAGCGATATTCCCTTGACCTGCTGAAAGAATGTTCACCGCGAAGAATCCTGCCCGTTTTATGTGCGCGAGCGTTTCGCTTTTGACAGCGAGCGACACGAGCACGAGAGGCGGTACGAGCGAAAGCGCGGAAAAAGCGCTCACCGTTGTGCCGACAGGCGCATTGCCTGCCCGTGTTGTGAGCACGGTGACGCCGCTGACAAAACTGCCGAGCGCGTGGCGATAGACAGTCGGGTCCACAAAGGTTCCCGTGTCGTCGAATGCAGAACTCTTATCCATAAACTTTTACTCGCATCATCAGAACGGATTGTCGCCATAGACAGGCTTGTAAGCGACTTCGCCCGCACCTTCCGGCGCGCGGCCACAGATAGCCAAAGCAGTGAGCGCATAGATGAGCGCGCTCTTTTTAAGATCGGCCGGTGTCGGCCTCCAGCGCGTCATACCTGTCGTCACCGCCGGAATGCGATGCATGTTGAAGACATTCTGATCGCGCCACATGCTGGAATAGACTGGGTTTGCGCGTTGCAATGGCTCGTCAAGCGTGAGCTTTGTTGCTTCAGCTACCGCAGCAACAAGCGGCGAGACTGCGTCAGCATCCGCCTCAAAGCCGTGACGGACGACTATCGGTTCGATGTCGAAGCCTTCGATGTCGAAAATCCGCATCAAAGCATTAAGTTCATGAAGAATATCAGCAGCTTTTTGTTTGGGTGTGAGACCGACTTCCAGATAGATCGAGACAATCTCGGTGCCGGTACCAAAGGAATAAGGGATACCGGCTTTTATGCTGTCGATCTGCGTTTTCGGAATGGCGATTCCACCCTCGCTTTCATAACGGTGACGCTCTGGCAGAGTCTTTCCCCATTTGTGGAGCGCGTCGATGATGGGTCCCAGACGATAGATTGGATTGGGATGCTCGGCGATATTTTCAGGATGCTCCATGATCGGCGTGAAAATGCCCTGACCATAGATGCGGATGCGGAAAATGGCATAGCCAGAGCCGACCCATGTGAGGCCGAAATCACAACCCTCAGCGGCAATCGCATAATCAGGAGCGACGCCACCATGATGAAAGAGGTAATGAGCGCCGATGTCTTTGCCGAGATAGTCGACACCCTTGCGGTCTTCGATAGGCTCGGGGCCGATCTCACCGGGACAAGCGGTGAGATAAAGTTTTCCGGCGAGCGAAATGCCTGCTTTGCGAAGCGCTTTCGCGGCAATCATAAAACAGCTCATGGGACCGCGATCATTTGCGATCGGGTATCCGAAAAGTTTGTCATCTTCGAGCCAGCATTCGAGCCATTCGCGGTTCTCGAGCGTTTGCGGGCGATATTTGGCGCTGTCGAGATCCGGCTCGTAGGTCGGGCTCTCGGTATCGAGATGCGCGGTGAAGAGAAGATTTGCACCTTCAGCTTTTCCGCCATATTCACCGATGATGTTCTGACGCTCGGGTGTTGCGCCGACGGAGCGCGGCGCGAAACCTTCGCGTTTCATCCAGTCGAACACATAGGCACTCGCTGCTGCTTCGCTTCTTGACGGACTCGGAATATTGCCGAGTTCGAGCGCCAGCGCCGTCAATTCGTCGCTGTCAATGGCCGCCTCAAGCGCTTTATACTCCGCTTCGCTTACCTTGTAGGGCACTTTACCTTTGATTGCGAAATAATCGCTCATGTGCACTCCTCCCATACCGCGACGATCTCTTCTGTCGGACGGATGATGGCGCAGTTAAGCTCGAGCATACGAAGGGCTGCCTCGTGGATATCCGCGCCATATGCCGCGCAGGCATCATCCGCAATGATGATATGGTAGTCACGGTGGAATGCGTCGCGCACCGTACAGTCGATACAGCATTCTGTCGTAAGACCGCACATGACGAGCGTGTCAACGCCGAGCGTCTTCAACAGGGCTTCAAATCCGGTTGCGTAGAAAGCGCTATATTTGGGTTTCATCACAACCGGATCGCCCGCTCGTGGTTGCGGTCCGTAAAACTCCATACCCCTTGTTCCTTTGCGACAAAGATTGTTTTCGGCATCCGGGTCGCCTTCCCGGCGACGCATACGTTCGCTCCAGACCGGACTGTCCGTTTCAGGGGATGTCTCAAGGCCGACAAAAATCACAGGAACATTTGCAATGCGTGCGGCGGCAATAAGTTTTTCGGTTTGTACTATCGCTGCCGGAACTGCGCTCATGTCGACGCCGTAACCGCCGAGCACACCCTTGGGCGAGGCGAAATCAACTTGCACATCAATGACGCAAAGTGCGGCACGGGAAGGTTCAATCCATTCCCGCAGTCCGTCGTTTTCAGACATTGTGTAACTCATGGAAAGTTCGGTCATGCAAAATGAGCCTTCAACTGCGGCAAAACTTCTGCACCCATAATTGAAAGACCTTTGACATAGTCAGGAAAAATCAGCATGACGCCATCAAGCTCGCAGCCTTCGATCTGGTCTTTGAGCTTCTCAAGGCAGGTCTGCGGCGTGCCGGAGACGGTGTGCGTCATGAACGTGTCCTTGGCATTTTCGCCCATGATTGCGGGGCTGCCATCCACCTCCATACCGTAGGAGCGCATCATACCTTGGACCGCGCCCCAATCGAGACCCTCTTTGTAATATGCAACCGTGTGGGCGGCTTCTTCATCCGTGTCACCGAAGACGACCGTGCTCATAGCAAAAACCTTGATCGTCGTGTTGTATTCCGAGGCAACACGACGCGCGAGACGACTGATGCGGAGCGTATCGGCAGCGTTCTTACCACCGATGAAACAAGCGTCAGTATTCTGCACCGTGAAACGCAGACCTCGCTCGGACTGGCCGGCACAAATCAGATAAGGGCGCGGGGAAGAAAGAGGCTTCGGTTGAGACACGCAATCCTTGAAATTGAAAAACTCGCCCGCAAAGTCCACGTGATCCCCGCTCCACATGGTCGTGACGAGTTTTGTCCATTCTTCGGCATAGCGATAGCGACCGTCATGGTCCAGCTCCGGCCAAGCGCCCATCTGGTTGAATTCATCCTTGTATGCACCTGAAACGATATTGAGACCGGCGCGACCACCTGATATGTGATCAAGCGTGGTAATCATCTTTGCAACAACGGCAGGATTTTGCAGCAGCGTATGGACAGTCGCAATGATGCGAGCATTCTTAGTCACTTCTGCGATACCCGCCATCATGGTGACGCTTTCGAGCGATGTGCCCCAATGTTCCGTCTCACCGCCGAAGCCGCGCCATTTCATCATCGACATAATGAAATCGAGGCCTATGTCATCGGCTAGTATCGCTGCTTCGCGATTCTGCTTGTAAGAGGCATCAAGGCGAGGCGCGTTTTTTGAGATGATCCAACCACCATTGGCAATAGGGAGAAAAACACCAAATTCTTTTTTTGACGCGGGGGCATTCATTGTCGAAAACCTTTTGTTGTCGAAATATTCTTAAATTCGATAAGGCGATGATTACTTTGCAAGCGCCTCGATGCCTCCCTCGGCGGGCAGTGCTTCATCGGCATCTTCGCGCAGAGGTGGGCGCATGAAGACGACGGCAACGAGCATGGCGGCGGGAATGATCGTGTAGAGGAAGAAGGCATAGGAAAAGGTGCCTGTCTGGTCACGCAGATAGCCACCCAGCACTGGGCCGAAGGAGGCGAGCGTTGCGCCAACGTTCATCAATGAAAAAAGTTCAAGATAAGCGCTACGGCCGAAATAATTCATCAGGAGAACGCAGGTCGCCAGAAACGTCATGCCATAGCCGACTCCGATACCGATTGCGTAGATGATGAGCGCAAACCAGTTCGTGCCGATGCCGAGCCCGATCATACCGGCAACGAGAAGGGCGAGCGCAATAATGAGCAGTATTTTCGGATCGAGATATTCGCCGATGAACCCGCTCACGGCGCGCGACGCCGAATTTAGAAAGGCTTCAAAGCTCAAAAGCCCGCCCGCGACACCCATTGCAATGCCGAGTTCGGAAAGATGAGCGACCGACAGGCTGTTCACAGTGATGCCACAAAGAAGAAACGACATATGCGCGGCAGCGATGATGTAGAACTGCGGAGTGCGGAGCGCCTGTTTCGCCGTCCATTTTTGCTTCGTCACATAAACACCGGACGTTGCTTCAATGATGGCTTCCTCAGCGAGGGTTTCGGCTTTTTGGTCTTCGTCTTTGCCTTCGCGCAGGAACGCGGCGCAAAGGAGGCCCGCTGCTGCGGTGAGAACCGCGACAATGACCCAATGCATACGCCAGTTATCCCAGAGACCGACGGCGGCGAAATAGATCAGCGGACCGGCAATGCCGCCGACACCGCCGATGGTAAAATAGATGCCGAAGGCAAGGGACTGCTTCTTGAAAGTGCGCGCGATCATATAAGTACCTGGCACAGTAGCGACGAAGGAGAAGCCCATGCCGGTGAGCAGCATCGAAAGAAAATAAACGGACACACTGTGGAGTGAATAGAGAAGATAGAAGCCCGAGCAAATGATAGCCGTGCCGAGCACAAGCGTCAGACGCACGCCGATTTTGCGGATGAGAAAGGCAGGCGGGAAACTCGAAAGACCACAGGAAATGCCCATGATCGTGAAACCTAGACCGGCGGAAGTCCAATCCCAGCCAAGCTCCTTCACCATCGCCGGAAGCACTACACCAAGCGAGGTGAATGTTCCGGCGGTGACGAGGAAAAAGAGTGCGCTGAAGGACAGCAACACGAACCATGGATAGACTTTAGAAGTATCGGAGTTCATGAGCTGTCCTTCAGACATTTTTCGAGTGTTACGAACGATCAAATATTTTAGAAGCGGTAGGTAGCGGTGGTCCGCCATTCACGGCCCTTGCTCGGCAGGACCGCAACATCGCCATAAAGATCCTGAAGGGGCGTGTAGTATTCTTCGTTGAAAACGTTGTCGATGTTGAAGGCGACACGCCAGTCGGCAAAGTCCACATAGGCCGAAGCTTGGACGAGGAAGTAATCGGGATACTTAACAGGAGCGGCGGCAAGACCTGCAGTCGATGACACGTAACGCACACCGACCGTTGAACCGGCATAACCCCAATCATAAGTGTCGGTTGTGTAGGTGCCGAAAAGACTCGCAACAACTTCAGGGATGCGACGATCTTCGATTTCGCCCGAGTAGTAGCTGTTACCCGTGATGCCTGCGATGCCAGAGAACGAGTAACCGACAAGACCCGCACCGTAATAGTCGGCGGGATTGTAGCCGAATGTCGCCGGTGTGAAGTAGTAGAAGGCATCATAGCTATCGAGAAAGGTTGTCTTCTGCACATTGCCCGCAAAGGTGAAGCTCAGGTTTTTCGTGGCGAGATAGCGTAGTTCGAGTTCAACACCACGACCTTCAGTTTCGTCAACGCCACCGCCCACCGGATCAAGCACCGTGCGGTGCTGGAGGTAGTAGGCAAGAGCACCCGTCAGCACGCCGTCGAAAGCATCTAGCTTGATTCCCGCTTCGGCGAGATCTCCGTCGGAGAGCCAATTTTTGTTGGCGATATTGGTAGGTGATACGTCACCCGCCTGACCGAATTCGATGGCGGAAGTTTCGGCATAAGTCACATAAGGACGTATACCATAGGGCGCTTTGTACATAGCCATCGCGCTATAGGTGAAGGCGCCGTCATTGTCGTGCTGGGAACCGGGTGTGCAGAAGCAGAGCGCGCCCGTGTCGTTCGCATCAACGGTGTAACTGTCATAACGACCCGTGAGCGTGATCGTCATCTTATCGTCGAGATCAAAGTCACCCATCGCGAAGAGGCCGAGATCATCCCATGTCGAGTCGTTATTGTAGTCCCACACATAACCAGAACCGGGCATGAAGGGGGAACCCAACGTATCCGTCGGCGTGGCACCGACCGAAATATCGCGACGGTCAAGCGCAATACCGCCGTAGTTGAAGGACTCTTTCTTGTTTGCTTCGTAATAGCGATAGCTCGTACCGACATTGAATTTCGCATTGATCGGCACAGCAGGTGCTTTCACATCAAAGCTGTAGCTCAGGCGGCCTTCTGTGGTGGAGGCATCATAGTCAGCAGGAAAGCCGTAGCTCACGAAGCGTTGATTTTCGAGCGAATCGTAAAACATCTGAAGCGCAAGCTTCGAGCCGTTTCCGAAAGATTTGATAATATCTCCATAAAGCGTCAGCGTCTCGGTGCTGGAGAAGTCAGCATCACTTGTATAGACGTCACGATGAGAGAGCTGTGTGGTGCCAACCCCGGTATCAAGTTGGCGGTAAACGAGTGGCACGTCACAGAAACCGAAGCATTGAGGCGCATGTGTCAGACCACCTGCCGGCAGTTCGGAACGATCAATATAACCATTGCCGTTGACATCGATAACGCCAGTATTTTGACCAGTCGTGTAAGTGCCATTGTCAATCAGGTTTTGTGTAACGCGGTTCCAACCCGGTGTCTGCACGTATCCGTCTGAGTTGTAATACATGGCGCCGCCGCCATAGGTCCAGCCGTCCAATGTGTCGAATTGGGCTGTCGTCTGAAGGAGCTGATGCTCGGGCTCGATGCCGCGATAAAAGCTTTTTGAGTCTTCGATTTCGCCATAGACATAAACGCCACCGCCCGTGTCGCCGAAATTGAGCGGAATACCGACTTCAAAACTGCCGTTCTTCTTGTCATATGAGCCGAGTGTTCCTGTCACCTGACCGGACACATCCGTCATATAGCCTGCCTCTTCGCTTACCTTGGCGGTCTTCGGCTCAAGGTTGAGCAGCCCACCCACTTTGCCCGGACCAAAATTAGCGGTCGGCGGACCACGCAAAATGTCGATACGCGAAGTGGCCCCCAGCGGCGTCTGATATGTGCCGCGGTTTTCAATGCGCTTGAATCCGTGAAAATAAGTTTCGGCGAGAAGACCACGCACATTGAGCGCGCCTTCAACACCATAAAAAGACGAAGTGAACGTGCCGGGTGAGACAGCGGCAAGATCGTCAACCGTGGTAACGCCGTAAGCGGCCATCGTTTCGTCGCTGACAAATGTGGCCGAGCGCGGTGTTTCGAGCAGCGGCTTTTCAATGCCCAGAAGAAGATTGCTCGGCTGCTTTTCGAGAAGGCCCGCCTTGTCGCGTTCGGAAATGACAACCATTTCCTCAACTGCAGCTTCCTTCTTCTCCTTCTCTTTTGACTCCGTTGCGTCGGCACTTTCCGTTGCCGCCACGTCTTCTGTTTTAACCGCCTCAGCCGCCCATGCCCCCAAAGGCCCAAGAGCTGAAACGATGACGGCTGTCATCGCCGTTCGTGAGACAGTATTGATCAGACTTAACTTGCCCATACCTGAAAGGCCCCCTTAATCTATCACCCAGAACCAGATTGTTCGCGGATGCGGGAGATAAAAAGCAAGGCCTGTGCCATCGGCTTAACTAATTGTTTATATTTAATAATTTACTTATTCCCGACCTCCTTGGCCATATCCTTGACAAAAAATCATCATGCATCGCAGCATGGACCTTTGAAATGCTTGCGATATCGGCAGTTGTTCAGTCGCGCATAAAATTCGACAAGTTTCCGTGCGCGTCATGCGCGGTCGAGCAAGTGTCTTTCAGGCAACGGTTGGAAGAATGCACTCAGATGAAACAGGCAAGCCCTACGTAAAATGACGTAGAGCTTGGGGAAACAGCGTTAAGGGCGATGCCGTCACACCGGAACACGCAAGCGCCCCACCGGCGGAAGTGATGCGCCGGAAATTTCATCACAATGTTTTAACTGCCACATTGTTAGTCATTCACCGCATGAGGCGAGTATAGGAAAAAATCTGCGCAATTCATTGGGCGCGTGGATACAAGACCGGCAAAAGAATGAGGACTTAACTGCGCACACATATAGTAAGAAGTGACGCGCACAGCATGACGACAGACAGCCTGATACGCACTCGTCCCTTAATGGCGGGTTTTGGTGTGGAGATTCTCGACGTAGATATCTCAACAGTCGGCGAGGATACAAGGCAGAAAGTCGTTGATCTTTTTCACGAAAACGGTGCGATTGTGCTTCGTGGTCAGACGCTCACGCCTGATGATCTGGTGGCCTTCATCTCGCTCTTTGGTGAACCGGAGAACCATACACAAACGAAATTCACGATGCCGGGCTATCCGAAAATTTTCATTCTGTCGAACAAGGAAGTCGATGGTAAGCCCATCGGCGCTCATAATGACGGTGTAGGCTGGCACACTGATTACTCTTACAAAGAAGAACCCGTGATGTGCACCATGCTCTATGCGGTGGAAGTGCCTGCGGAAGGGAGCGACACTCTGCTTGCCGATCTTGTCGCGGCGTATGAAGAGTTGCCCACAGCGAGACAGGCCGAGCTGGACGGATTGCGACTTCATCATTCCTATCAGCATCTCATGTCGAGCCGTGAATTCGGTCGCATGGAACTCTCCGATGAAATGAAAGCGGCAAACCCTGATGTCATCCACCCGCTCATCCGCCGTCATCCTGTAAACGGACGTAAGGCACTCTGGGTGAGCACCGGTACCGTCAAGGGCATTATCGGGATGGAGGACGACGAGGCCCAGGCGCTGCTGGAAGATCTCGTAACCTTTGTCACCGCAGACCGCTTTGTTTACAGGCACAAGTGGCAGGCCGGTGATATCCTCGTTTGGGACAATCGCTGCACACTGCATACAGGAACGCTCTTTGACGACACGAAATATGTGCGCCTTATGCACCGACTCTGGGCCAAGGGCGACAAGCCTTATTGAAGCCCTACCCTCTTCCTCCGACTGGACATGTAATGAGTGACATAAAATCTAAAGTCTGGTGGATCACCGGCGTGAGCTCCGGCTTCGGCAGGGCGATTGCGGAAGCCGCCCTAGCACGTGGAGACACTGTGGTCGGCACCGTCAGGGGCGAAGCGGATGCGGGAGCCTTTAATGCGCTTGCGCCGGCACGTGCTTTGAGCTTCCTTCTCGACGTGACAGATGACGAGGCGGTGCGGAAGACGGCTTCGTACATTGAAGAGGCGACCGGCGGCATAGACATTCTCGTCAACAATGCAGGATATGGCCTTATCGGCGCAGTTGAGGAAGCGTCTGTTTCTGAAATCCGGGAGCAATTCGATGTCAATGTCTTCGGTGCAATCAGCGTGGTACAGGCTGTGCTGCCTTACATGCGCGAGCGGCGTGCCGGACACATCATCAACGTGACCTCGGTCAGCGGCCTTGCTCCCTGGATGGGAACCGGCATTTACGGTGCGACAAAATTTGCACTGGAGTGCATCGGACAGACGCTCGCCGAAGAAGTGAAACCCCTCGGCATCAAAGTAACAAATGTTGCTCCCGGCGGATTACGCACCGACTTTGCGACCCGATCACTCAAAACCTGCAAAACGGAAATAGCGGATTATGAACCGACCGCACATTTTGCCCGCAATCTTCTCGCGGGTGGTGGCGGGACGGAAAAAGGCGATCCGGTAAAAGCAGCGAAGGCTGTCCTCACCGTCGCCGATGCAGACGAACCGCCGATGCATCTTCTGCTCGGGGCCGACGCTCTTCATTATGTCGGGCGCACACTCGGCGCGTTTCACGCAGAGATTGCGGACTGGGCACCCGTCACTCTCTCCATCGCTTACGACCAGTAATTTCAGAGAAGGCCAGATGAAAAGAGCGGCACATCGGATATGCCGCTCTTTTGTTTTGTGCGTTTCAGTTCAGGCGGGCCTGCGTGTCTCAGCAACCGTGACGCGGTAGCCTGAGCGGACCTGCGGAAAATAATCCCAGACAGCAAGGTGCCACGTGCAACGGTTGTCCCAGAAAGCAACCGATTTGGGCTGCCAACGAAAACGCACATGAAAATTGGGGTTCGCACAGTGCTTGTAAAGCATTTCAAGCACACCATCACTTTCGGCCTTACCAAGACCTACAATGCTCGTTGTGTAGGATGGATTGACGAAGATGCCTTTCTTGCCGGTGACAGGATGCGTGCGTACAACGGGGTGCACATTGCAGGGAAAGCGTTTATTCGGATCGTTGGTGATCGGGCGATAGACGTGTTCACCGTCATGCACTGCCGTGAGACCGTCGAGATAGGTCTTCATGCCGGGTGAGAGCGCGTTATATGCGGCGTACATGCTCGCAAACATCGTGTCACCGCCATAAGGCGGGACGACCGGCAGATAGAGGATCGAGCCCATCGGGGGAATGTCATTGCAGGTGAGGTCCGAATGCCAGTTCTCGCCCGCGACAAATTTCGAATTCTCGTCGGCATGGATGGCAACGATCTCGGGGTGATCAGCAAGTCCAGCAACGCCGCTGTGAATCGCAAGCTCACCAAAGGCACCGCCCAGTTCCTTGTGACGCTCATGTGTCAGATCCTGATCACGCAAGAAGATAACCTGATGCTCCATCAACGCTCCGTGAAGCTCATCAATCAATTTGTTGGAGAGAGGCTTCGACAAATCAATGCCTTCTATTTCCGCGCCGATACGTGCCGTCATCGGTTTCACAGTCAGAATTTCATATTCCATTGAACCATCCTTATAAGCACGCCTGCACGGGTCTTTTGCGTCCACTCGTCAACGCTAATCAAGTCCTGTGCCAGATGCTTGCCTCTACGCGCCCGCCTATTTGTTCGAATCGACATTACAAGGCTCAGCATTGCTGCTTTTCCGTGCGACCTATCGCCGGTTTATTAGGCACATCTGTGCAGGTTTGTTGCATTGGCCACAGTTTGGACGCGCAGCGCCAAGAGATCAGTGTCAGTTTCCGCCTAATCTTGAGCCTCAAGCGATGGAGGCCCGATATTTGCTCTGTCCCTTTGACGGAGATGTTTGAGCGGAGACCAGAATGCCGAGAACCATTCTCACCCAGGATTTTTTCGATGGGCTGGAAAGCTCTGTCATTGATGTGAGCAGAGCCGAAACTTTACCGCCTGCCTGCTACACAAGCGAAGAATTCTTTGAGTTCGAGAAAGAAGCACTCTTCAATCGCGAATGGCTGTGTGTGGGTCGCGTTGACTGGGTGAAAGAGCCGGGTGATTTTTTCACCGCAACCCATATCGGCGAGCCACTCATCATCACGCGTACGCGTACAGGCGATCTAAAGGCCCTTTCAGCCGTCTGCCAGCACCGCGCAATGCTCGTCGCGGAAGGCAGCGGCAATACCAAGGCTTTCGTTTGCCCCTATCACCACTGGACCTATGCACTTGACGGTCGGTTGATGGCGGCCCCTGCCATGGGTGAGACCTGCGGTTTCAGCCGCGATGACATCCGTCTGCCGGAAATCAAGACCGAAGTCTGGGAAGGCTTTGTCTTTGTGAATTTTGATGCCGACGCAGTACCGCTTGCCCCGCGTCTTACAACCGTGAGCGAGGCGCTGGCGAATTACGACCTCGCAAATGCCGAAGGTGCGGTGCCGGATGCACCCATGAGTTTTCCGTGGAACTGGAAAGTCATGATGGAAAACAATAATGACGGCTATCATGCCAACAAGCTCCACAAGGGGCCGCTCCATGATTTCATTCCGAGCGAGCTTGCAACCTTTCCTGACATGCCGGATGGAAGCGCGGGATACCTGCGCTTCAACGGCACGCTGCATAAAGACGCCGCCTTCAACATTTTACAGAAAGCCATTCTGCCGGTCTTCCCCAAACTCACGGATGAGGAACGCAACCGCGCACTCTTTGCCAATATCCCGCCGACATTATCGCTCGTCGTCACTGCTGACATGGTGATCTACCTAATCCTGCATGCCGAAAGCGCCAACACACATTCTATGACCATCGGCTGGCTAGTTGCACCTAGCGCCATGTCCGAACCTTTGTTCCAGGAGCGGCTCAGCATGAACATGCAATCGGCGATGGAGATCACAGAGCAGGATCTTCATGTTGATAGACTCGTGCAGGTCGGCCTCAAATCCCGCTTTGCCGTTCGCGGACGCTATTCGTGGCAAGAACGCGCGCAGAGCGATCTCAATCAATGGCTCGTTTCACGTTATCGTAAATGCTGGGATGAGATGAGCGTCACAAGCCCGCGCCTCAGAGTGCCTGCTGAATAATTCTCGTCGAGTATATCAGATGCAAAAACCCGCACCCGCCATTTTCTTCGGCCATGGCAGCCCCGGCAATGTGATGGAAGATAATGACATCACGCAATGCTGGGCGAGACTTGGCCGAGAGATAGGAAAACCCAAGGGCATTATCTGCGTCTCAGCCCATTGGTATGAATATGGCCTGAGCGTCACCGCCGCTCCGACACCGCCGACGATCCATGATTTCGGTGGCTTCCCTGAGGCGATGTATCGGTTGCGCTATCCCGCCAGCGGTGCGCCAGAGCTCGCGACCGCGATTGCGGCGCGGCTTGCACCCGTCGAGGTGACACTCGATTCGGCTCGCGGGTTTGATCATGGTTCGTGGTGTGTGCTGGCTAAAGTCTATCCGCAAGCTGATGTGCCCGTCGTACAAGTCGGCATGAATATGAGACTGTCACCTGCTGAACATTTCGCCATTGGCAGGACACTCGGCACGTTCCGCGACGAAGGCTACTTCCTCATGGGCTCTGGCAATATAGTGCACAATCTGCCGGAGATGAACTGGCAAATGCGGGCAGATGCCTACGACTGGGCAACGTGCTTCGGAAATCATATCCGAACGAGCATTGCCGATGATCGCCCGGAAGATATCATCGACTATGAAACGCAGGGCCGCGACGCAATGCTTTCAGTCCCCACACCAGATCATTACCTGCCATTGCTCTACGTGATGGGCGCAAGACGTGACACAGATGCCTTACGCTTTGAAACGCCCATTGTTGAATACGGCTCGCTCGACATGACAAGCATCGTGCTTGGTCTGTGACGTTCCAATTCTTGGCCAAATCTTCTACGCGCTGACACAAGACGAGGACTGCGCGCCAGCCCACATTCTATCATCTGATTTGTTTTCTTGGAGTTCTCATGGCGCATACAAATATTTCTGTCACACAAGGTTCGGACCGCACGACACCGTCGGCACTTCACGTCCTGAAAGCCACAGCCGAGACCTGTCACTGGGGATATTTCGACGCCTCGCTCGCACCTGTGATCAAGGTGAAAAGCGGCGATCTCATTCAAGCCGAAGCTGTGACCCATCACGCGGGTGACGCGCCAGACATCATGATGGACGAGGCGGTGCGCAACATCTTCACGAGCATTCCCGAAGCGGACCGCAATCCCGGTGTCCATCTAATGACGGGGCCTATCTGGGTTGAAGATGCAAAACCCGGCGACATGCTGGAAGTGCGGTACCTGCGGATGACGCCGCGCTTTGACTATGGCTCGAACCTCGCCGCGAACTGGGGCCACCTCTACAAGGAATTCGGCGAGAAAGAGCGTGTGACCATCTACAGGCTCGACAAGGCCACCAATCAGGCTGAAGCCCTTTACGCTTATGATTTTCAGGGCAAATACGAGACGCCCGGCAAGATTACCCATTGCCCTGAATGTGACCGCCAGACGGCCCTGAACGGTGTGCGCGTGCCCGTACGACCGCATCTGGGCACAGCGGGCGTCGCCCCCGATGTCAAAGGACGCGTGAGCACTATTCCACCCGGTGCTCATGGCGGCAATATTGACAACTGGCGCATTGGCGCGGGGGCGACAATGTTTTATCCCGTGGCCGTCGATGGCGCGCTCTTCTCCATCGGCGACCCGCATATTTCGCAAGGCGACGGCGAGATCAGTGGCACGGCGATCGAGGCTTCGCTTGATGTACTCTTCCAGGTCGTGCTGCGCAAAGACTTCACCTTCCCCTCGCCCCTGCTTGAGACGCCGAAATTCTGGATCGTGCACGGGTTTGACGAAGACCTCGATGTCGCCATGCGCGATGCATCGCTCGACATGCTGAAATTTCTCAACGTGGAGCGCGGCCTATCAAAGAATGACGCCTATTCCTTGATGAGCATCGCGGCCGACTTCACCGTGACGCAGGTGGTAGACGGGCGGCAGGGTGTGCATGTGCGCATCCCTCGCAACATTTTTCCGGCAAACCCCAAATAATCCAATGCAATTTACACAACCGGTCAGCGGGCACGCTTCTTGCGAAGTCACGGGTGTGATCGCAGACTGGTTGTGATCTTTAGCCGTTTCCAAACGATCAGGACGACAGAGACAAACCGGACTGCACAAATTTTTGGCACCAAACGCGCTCATCACGGGCAAAGTGCGGTGCCGCAGTAAAGAGTTGTGTGCGACCCTATGGATGCTTGGCGTTTTTCAACCGAATCTTATCCAAAACCTGACCGCTATGAAGCATGGCAGGAGGCGATGGAGCGTCTTGCCCTGAAACCCACGGGCCATGCAACGCAAGAAGGCGCTTTTGGCGTGCTCTCAGCCGTCATCGCGCAATCGGGCATGAGCTTCACGCGATTGATCTCCACACCGCAAGACATCAGCGCCATTCAGGAGATCAACAAGGAAGCGGGCAAAGACGGCGTCTGGGTGACATCACTTCTCGAAGGCCGTGTCACATTCCATGACGGCGGCACCGATGTGCGCGCCAATACGGGTGACATTGTCTATGGTGCTGTGGGCTCTGACACGGCCTTCACGCTCGACACCAACTGCCGGATGGTCCTTGTCTATATTCCCCGCTCGGCCTTCCGTCCACGCCTGATGGCACCCCTCCCGACCAAAGTCATTCACCTGTCGGGCCGCGCCGGCATCGGTCATGTACTGGCCGGGTTTCTCGCGTCTGTCTCCGAAGCGCTTGAAGACTTGAGCGTTGATCAGTTACGCCCCATTGAAATGGCGCTGCCCGAGTTTCTAATGGCGGGGATTTTCCGTCAGGCCGACACCCGCGCGCTTGGCGGCGCAGCAGGCGTGCGCGCCGCACTCCTACACCGCGTCTGTCAGACGGTGGAAGCGCAACTCGGCGATCCCGATCTCTCGCTCACGCAGGTTGCAGATTCTCACGGCATCTCACCACGCTATGTGCAAAAACTCTTTGAGAATGTCGGCCAGAGCTTCACACGCTATATCCGTTACCGCCGTCTTGAGCGCTGCCGCTATGACCTCGAGAGCCCGCTCTATAATCAATTGTCGATCTCCGACATTTGCTTTCGCTGGGGCTTCAATGACGCGGCCCATTTCAGTCGTGCCTTTCGCGACCAGTACAGCATCTCACCGCGCGAATATCGCCGCGCGACACCGGCTGGGCGCGAGAGCGGCGATCCGCGGGTCACAAACCGCGGTAAACCTGCCGAACGCATCAGCGCCCACCATGATGACATGCTGCATGAGCATGTCCATGCAGATGTGCTGGAGCTTGACCACCCGCCTCAACCATCCGAAGAAATGCCTGCACCCATTTCCGTACCACTCTCCGAGGATGGTGCACGGCACCATTATTTGCCGGCCACAGCCCATACGGTTCATTGGGGTTATTTCAGCCGTTCCATTCCGCCAGTGCTCTCCTTGCACTCCGGCGACTTCGTCACCATCGAGACGTTGACCCAGCACGCCAACGATGATCACGAACGCATGATCGAAAATGATGCGGGTGCGGAAAGTGTGTTCCATTGGACCAAAGAGGTAAAGAACGTCGACCGGCGCGGTGCTGGTCCAACAGATGCCTCGATCTACGGACGAGGCTCAGGCGAAGGTTTCGGTGTTCATATCTGTACCGGCCCGATCTACATCAATGATGCGCAGCCCGGCGATATAGTTGAGCTGCGCGTCCTCGATATTCAGCCGCGTCCCTGCGCCAGCGAGCGCTTTGAGGGCCGACACTTCGGTAGCAATGCGGCCGCATGGTGGGGTTTTCATTTCAATGAATTGCTGACACAACCGACGAACCGCGAAGTCATTACGATCTATGAGATCGAGAAGCGACGCAGTGGTGATGTCGCCCGCGCGGTATACAACTATCGCTGGACGCCGCAGACCGATCCGTTCGGCGTCGTACATAGCCAAATTGATTATCCTGGTGTCCCTGTCGACCACACGACAATTGAAAAGAATTTCGACGTTTTGAAAAATATCGAAATTCCGCTCCGCGCACATTTCGGTGTTGTGGCACTGGCGCCTGACCAATGGGGCGCTGTGGATAGCGTGCCCCCCGCGCATTTCGGCGGCAATATCGACAACTGGCGGCTGGGCGCGGGAGCTTGCGTTTTTCTTCCCGTCTCGGTGCCTGGCGGGCTGTTGTCAATCGGCGACCCGCATGCGTCGCAGGGTGACTCTGAGCTTTGCGGGACCGCCATCGAATGTTCTTTGACCGGCGTGTTTCAGGTGGTCCTGCACAAGAAGAAAGAGCTGCCAGGCAAGCTTACCGATCTCGACTATCCGCTCATTGAAACAGATGATGAATGGGTGATCACAGGATTCTCTCATCCCAATTATCTGAAAGAACTCGGTCGTAACGCGCAAACAGAAGTCTATAAGCAGGCTTCCGTCGATCTTGCGATGCGCGATGCCTTCCGCAAGACGCGGCGTTTCCTGATGACGACCAAGGGTCTCACCGAAGACGAAGCGATTTCGCTGATCTCCGTCGCTGTTGATTTCGGTATCACCCAGATCGTCGACGGCAACTGGGGTGTTCACGCGGTAATCAGGAAATCCATGTTTCGCGACTGAGATGATGGCCTAAGCGGCGGAGGGCATCGGCAGGGGCGCTCGGACCCTTATGCTCACAAGCAAGAGCGGCAACGCGCGCTGCGATCGTCATGGATTTTGCAAACGACGCGCCGCCCATTTCGGCGAAGATGAAGCCGGCGTGAAAAGCATCGCCCGCGCCAGTCGTATCCATGACATGGCAGGGCGCGACGGGGATTTGCACAAGATTTCCACCCTTCAAAGCACCAATAGCTCCTTGGGCGCCCATGGTAACCACATGGGTGCGGCCACCGAGCGCGGCTAGGGCAGAGAGCATGTCGACGGGCACATCGGACCCCGCGATTTCGGACGCCACTGATTTCGGCACGATGACCGTTTCGACAGATGCAAGCAGCGCTCGGGTTTCAGGCGTCACGGTTTCCGCATCGCAGATCGTGGCAAGACCGCGTGCGGTGGCAGCACGGGCGATCTTGAGCGAGGCTTCCACTTCATGTCCATCGAAATAAACATGGCTCACCCGCGCCCAGAGCACATCAGATATATCGCCTGAATGGCCAGGAAAAACAGGTGAAACGGTTTCGACAATGGAGCGTTCTCCGCTTTCGTGATCGACGAAAATATAGGCGCAAGGATTCTGGAGGCCGTTTGCCATTTCAACGCCCGTGGCGTCGATGCCTGCAGCGTCCAAGGCAGCCCGAACATGTCCACCGCCTCCATCATCGCCCGTAACACCCGCATAGGCGACGCGTACACCGAGCCCTGCTAGGGTCACGGCTGCGTTGAAACACTGACCGCCGATAATGAGAGCGGGTTCATCTGTCCGCTGCTTGGTGTCAAGGGCAAGGTCCGCCAGCCTTGCATCGAAAATATAGTCCACACTGTTACGTCCGACACAAAGTACGCCCGCGGTCATCCCCTCACTCCCCTTGTTGAAATAACGAGACTAGGCGATGTGCAGTCCATGTTCACGCATGAATACGCTCAAAAAATTGGTCTGGAATACAGATAGGTAAAAACTTCAGTCAGCCCGCCCAAATGGGCCAAGTTTAATGGCGCATATGGACCTGAAACATGTTCCGTATCTTCGCAAGATGGCGGCTCAATTCCTGCGCGGGGGTGCGTGATGAAAAATGCCGGAACGACACGGCGCGAAGCGCTGAAAGCATTGGCAGCAGGCGGTCTTGTGAGCCTTGGGTCAACGGGGGCCGCGCTGGCCGAGACGCCAAATCAGGCTTTCCTTCATGGCGTGGCGAGCGGCGATCCGAAGACAGATGCCGTCATCATCTGGACAAGGGTGAGCGGAGCTATAGGCGACACGAGCATCAAATGGCAGGTGGCTACCGACGGGACCTTCACGACAATCGTCAGGCAGGGGGGCGCCCAAGCCCGCGCGGCGCATGATTACACCGTGAAGGTTGACGTGACGGGGCTTGCACCAGGCAAGCGCTATGCCTATCGCTTTCTGGCGGGCGAAGTCATCTCACCTACCGGACATACGCGGACGCTTGCAGACGCAGATGCGACAAAGCTCAAATTCGGCGTTGTCTCCTGCGCGCATTATGGGTTTGGTTTTTTCAATGCCTACAAGGAACTCGGCAAACACGATGATCTCGATGCTATCGTGCATCTGGGGGACTACATCTACGAATACGGACCGGATGGCTATGGCGGTGAAGTGGCAAAGGAGATCGGGCGCGAGCATGAACCGGCCCATGAAATCCTGACTCTTGCCGATTACCGCACGCGATTTGCGCAATATCGCCGCGACCCGGATTTGCAATCAGCCCATGCCACAGCACCGTTCATCACCATGTGGGACGACCACGAGACAGCCAACAATGCATGGGTGGCAGGTGCAGACAATCACAATCCGAAAAAAGAAGGTACATGGGAAGCGCGGCGGGACGCAGCGATGCGCGCCTATTTTGAATGGATGCCGATACGCGACCCGATACCGGGCGAGGCCTTTTATCATCTTCACCGCACTTACGAGATGGGCGGCCTTGCAACGCTTCACACAATCGAGACGCGGCTCACCGCGCGCAGCGAGGAGGTGAACTATGAAGACCAGATGGTGTTTTTCGAAACCCATTACGATGTGAGCGAGCCAGAGCATCCCATACCAGTCCCTGCCGCCAAGGCAAAAGCTCTGCCGAAATCATCCGTCGAAGTTCTGAAAACGCCATATGCGAACGCGGACGACACGCCGGTCTATGACTACGTGCGTGCGAAACTCTGGGCAACATCGCAGTTGCCCGAAGGCTTTACCTATCGCGCAGACACGGAGCGGTTTCGCAATGAGGTGATGGGCGATCCGAAGCGGATGATGATGGGACCGGCACAGCTTGCATGGCTTGCGGGCGACCTCAAAGCCTCGCGCGCCAAAGGTATTCCATGGCAGATACTCGGCAATCAGGTGGTGATGGCGCGGATGGATGCGCCGGATTTCACCAAAGAATTTCCCGCCGAAGTCATTGCACCGGCCATTGCCACCAACAAATATAACCGCATGTGGGTCGAGCGCACAAAATACGGTCTGCCTATCAGCCCCGGCGCATGGGACGGCTATCCAGCTGACCGGCAGCGGCTCTATGAAGCTGTACGAGCGGCACAGGCGAATTTCATCGTGCTGTCGGGCGACAGCCATCAGTTCTGGGCGAACGATCTGCGCGAGACACCGGGGGGCGAGCGCATCGGCATCGAGTTTGCGACAAGCAGCGTGAGCTCTAAAGGCGGCTATGACTATCTCGCGGTTGATCCGCGCATTTATGACATCGCTGAAGAAGTACTGCTTCGCGAAGTGCCGGAAATCCACTGGTGCGAGACGCGCCATCGCGGCTTTATTCTGCTTGAAATTGAAGCGACGCGTGTGACCGCCGATTATATGGCCGTCTCGACCGTGAAGTCGCGTAACTACACAGTGAAACGCCTGCGCCGTTTTGAAGTCACACAAGAGGGCGCAGGCGCTATATCAAGCTTGAAAGAAATCTGACCTATTCGCGGGTGAAATGAGCGGGGATGACAGGGTCGGGACCGGCCTTGCCCCAGAGCACAATCTCATTGCCCCAAGGGTCACGGAAAGCGTGGTTAAAGCCGTTGAACTCTTTCCAGTAGTGGTTGCGCCAGAGAATTTTCGCTCCCCTCTCAACAGCGGTCGAGAGGATGCGCTCCTCGCTGTCATCGGCACTGATGAGCACCCAGATACGCGCTTTGCGACCGTCGGTGCTCAAGACGCGTGGTGCAACGCCATCGCGTTCTGGGTGGGGCCGCACGTTTGCGGCGTCATGGATGCCGATGTGGAAATTGCCGATGAGGCTTTCCGTGCCGTCAGGATTGAGTGCGTTACTACCCGGCACCATGCGGTGATAAACGCCGTAAGGCCGCGGATCGTTCTGCCAGCCGAAGACATCGGCATAGAATTCGGCGCAAGCCGCAGGATCATCTGACGTGAGATCGACAAAGATAAGTGTGTTTGGATAAATCAAGATGATGGTCCTCAGAAACGAGAGAAGACGATAAACCCCGATCCTGCCTGCTCCGCCTTGTTCCTTCTTGTCTCCATGCGCCCAAAGTCGAGGCTCAAGCAGGTCTGCATCAGACCAATCTGATTCAGCTATTGAAGTTGACAGATGAATCCATGTTTGAGCCTCGTAATTGCAGATGCAAAGTCTGACGGAAGACGCGGCTCAAAGGATGCGCCGGTGCGCAGGATTCCTTGAGCGTGCCCGGTTCGGCGTAGGTTACAGCACCATACAGACTGCCCGCTCGTGCATCTCCGGTTCAAACTTTTTCAATGTCTTGCTCTGCGTCGTCAGGTCAATTGGACCTTGTTACAGCGCGATCCAAAGGGGACTCAAGCGCCCTTGGCGACAATTCGGCGGCGGCGAAATCATCGACGGCGATGACCGCTGCCACCGCTTCGTCGGTTTTGGCGAGATGCCGAGCTTCGTCGTCGTCGATGATGCCGCGTTTATGTGCTTCGTTCCAGTCACGGATGCCAGACCTATGCAGCTTTTCGCGCATCGGCGCGGCGCTGACGACCAGCGCGAAGGCTTTTTCGAGTTGGGCCATTCCATCATCACCACGTCCGGCGAAGACGTCGGCGGTCAAACGGTCTCGCGTGGCCGAAGGTGTCATCAGGAGCTTCGCGCATTTCTGCATCAGCGCATCGGAAGGCCCCCGGCGACGTGGACCAAACGGCAAAACGATAAAACGTATCAGCGCAGCGACGAGCCGGTTGGAAAAATTAGCAAACACCAGCGAGAACCGCGCCTCGATCGTTTCAAAGCCACGTTCCATACATGCTTCAAGCAGCGGCAGGTCATCCTGCTGGTTCCCCTCATCATGCCACCGTTTCAATGCGGCGGAGAGGAGATAAAGCTCGGACAGAATATCGCCAAGACGCCCCGACAGCATTTCCTTGCGCTTTAGCTCGCCGCCCATGGTCAGAAAAGCCATGTCCGCAACGAAAGCAAAGCCAGCCGCATATCGGCCAAGCTGCCTATAGAAACGCACTGCCTCGCCCGCGTCTGGCGCGGGCGCAAAAGCAGCGCCTGTCCAGGCCCGCCCGAAAGCCCGGAACATTGTCGCGAACCCATGACCCACATGCTTCCAGAAAACCTTGTCGAAAGCGGTCAATCCCTTTTTTTGATCGGGTTCGGCGAGTGCCAGCATTTCATCAAGCAAAAACGGGTGACAGCGGATAGCACCTTGCCCGAAGACCATGAGATTGCGCGTCAGGATATTCGCGCCCTCGACGGTGATCGCAACAGGAATGGCGCTATAGACGTTGGCAAGATAATTGTGCGGGCCGCTGATCACTGCCTTGCCCGCATGAATGTCCATCGCGTCGTTGATGGCGGTGCGCATACGCTCCGTCGCCTGAAGTTTCATGATGGCTGAAATGACCGCGGGGTGATGGCCCTGATCAAGACCGGCACAGGTCAGACGTCGTGCCGCATCAATCAGGTAAGCGGTCGTGGCAATCCGGCTCAGCGGTTCCTGTACACCTTCGAATTCGCCGATCGCGATGTGAAATTGCTGACGTATCCGCGCATAGGCTCCCGTTGTGCGCGCCGCAAGCGCCGCGCCTGCGGCCGACAGCGACGGCAGTGAAATGCCCCGTCCGGCCGCCAGCGCATTCATCAACATTTTCCATCCCTGTCCGGCGCGCTCAGGTCCGCCGATAATATGGTCGAGCGGGATGAAGACATCTTTGCCCCAGTTCGGCCCGTTCTGGAAAACCTGCTGCGCGGGCAGATGTCGCCGCCCGATAGACACACCTTCCGTATCGGTCGGCACAAGTGCCAAGGTGATGCCGAGGTCTTCTGTCTCTCCGATCAGATGGTCGGGGTCGGAGAGTTTGAAGGCAAGACCCAGAACCGTCGCAACCGGCGCCAGCGTGATGTAACGCTTGTGCCAGTTGAGGCGAATGCCGAGCACGTTGCCGCCTTCATGGGAGCCCCGGCATATCACACCCGTATCTACCATCGAAGCCGCATCCGAGCCTGCCTCCGGACTGGTCAATCCAAAGCACGGTACCTCCCGCCCGTCGGCGAGGCGCGGCATCCAATAATCACGCTGCTCTTTCGTGCCGTACTTCATTAGCAATTCGCCGGGTCCGAGAGAGTTCGGCACCATGACCGTCACGGCCGCGGCCAGCGAACGCGTGGAAATTTTTCGCACGACTTCGGAATGAGCAAAAGCAGAGAACCCGAGCCCACCATATTCTTTTGGAATGATCATCCCGAAGAAACGGTTCGCCTTGATAAAGGTCCAAACCTCGGGTGGTAGATCGCGCAAGATCCAATTGATTTGCCAATCGTCGAGCATGGCACAAAGTGTTTCGACCGGCCCATCAATGAAGGACTGCTCCTCTTCCGTCAACGCAGCAGGCGGAATCGAAAGCAGCTTCGACCAGTCAGGATTACCGGTAAAGAGGTCGGCATCCCACCACACATCACCTGCTTCCAAGGCCTCGCGTTCGGTGTCGGACATCGAAGGTAGTACCGTGCGTGCCCAGGCAAAGATCGGGCGCGAGAAAATATTTCTACGTATCGCGAATGTGCTCATTGGTTTCTCCCAACAAATCCCGAATGTCTTTCGGTGCCGATAGCGAAATGATTTAAATTTTCTTGCGTCACGAAAAAGGAATTCATCTCCTCGCGTCAGATGACCCGCACCACTAAGACTGGCTGGACGGTGAGCGCTCCGCTATTATATTCAGGATTGTGTTGAAGCGATGGCACGGACCCCCGCCCCCTCCGTCCCGCACAGGCCATTCACTGCTGGAATAGACATCACGTAGCCAACCAATGGTCCAGCCAACTCAAGCGTGAAACCCGGGAAGCATTACTGATGGCATTAGCGAAAGCGCGAGGCCGGATAGCGGATGTCACAAATCCAGTCGGTGAGACCGGACTTTATGGCTGTGGAGACAGACTGGCGCACACCAGTCTCGCCCTGTTTTTCCCTGTTAACAGGGAAATTACAGGGACATCCCTCACAAAACAGCTTTTTCATCCAGCTCCTCGTTCGAAAATATCGGTGGATTCAAAGGCTTATAGTTTATTTCCCTAGTTTGAAGAACAGGGAATGTTTTTGAAGCAAACAGGGAAAATTTTGAAACTAACAGGGAAGTATTTTCGCTGAATAGGGAATGAGGGACGCGATGGTTTCGAGGGAGGAACTGTAGCAACTGGTCTGGTCAAAACCCATGATCAAGGTCGCAGAACAACTTGGCGTTTCCGGCAGTTACATGTCGCGTGTTTGCACCGTCCTGAATGTCCCCCGTCTCGGCAAAGGGTGCCGCTCGCGCTCGTAGAAGAAGTCGGTCTCGTCGGTGCGCAATATCTTGCGGACCGTGTTGCGGGAAACATGCAGTTCGCGGGCGATCTTCTTCATCGACCAGCCTTGAACATGGAAGGCCCGCCGAACGCGCGCAATCGTATCCACTCGCTTCAACTCCATCTCCATCCGCTATCGAGAAACGGATGGTCAGATAAATCCGAAGGGGGTCAATTTTGGACGCCGATAAGGGGTCAACTTTCCGCGCCGATTGACAGTCAGGCAAAATATTTGTCTTTGAGTGCCGGATAGCGATGCATCACATCGTCATAGAAACCGGACATGGCGTCAAAACGCTGACCCAGTGTAATCAGCTTTTCAATGGCGGTGGGATCTATGGCACTCGGGGTTGCCTCATCAAATTGTGCCAATGCCGATGCAATGCTCCCGGTCGTTTCATCCGTCACGCCCCCGAACAGGTCTTCATAGAAGTACTCAACCCAGTTGATCCCGAGTAGCCGACATATATCACGCAGCAGTTTGCCGGATTGTCCGAGCTTCTCGATCCGTTCAATGATGGCAGGCCCGGTGAGTGGAGCATGACCACCCGCCTTGATCGGGCCAAGTATTGTCGGCAAGGCCTCCACCCCGTTTGACCACCAGTCGCCGCTTTGCAGCGCAATTTCTATCGAGACAAATTGATGGAATACATTGCGCCTTGATAGCAGGACAACGCGCATATCAGGCAGCGTCAGCAGCCGGACAAGGGCATGGAAGTTGTCTTCAGTGTTCATCGCCCGATTGAATGGGCTGAAGACATGCTTGATGCCCACTACACAACATGATGGATCAGTCAGGAGATCTACCCGCTCTGATACGCTCTTTCCATGCAGAAAAGAGGGGTGCCATTTCGGATTTTCATAAGGGTTGAGTGGCTCGCGAATGAAGCTACCTTTACCAAAAACAAGTTCGGCACAATCCATGAAGGTCGAGCTGCCACAGCGCGGAGTCGACAGAATAATATATCTCAACATGGTGGTAGAGACTTATAAATCGTCGAACTCAGTATTTGCAGGCGGAAACTCTCACCCGAGAGTCGCGACCTTAACCGTTCGCTTTCCATATGCAGTGACGCCGCCAGAATGAGATCGTCATCTTGCAAATGCGCTTCAGCCTCCTCCAGACTGTCATAGAAAAGCGGATAATCTCGTCCCAGATATTCTTCCAGCGCCGGGCGCCTGTTGACGAGCAGCGGGGTGGCGCGTGCAATGCAATCGATCACAACATTGTTGGCACTGCAGTCAATCAGATCGACAAACACAACAGATCTTGTGAGAAGACTATCAAAATCGTCATTCGAAAGATGTTCTAAGAAACGGACATTCTCTTGCCAATGGACTTGCTCGACGCAAGCCTGTGCATTCTTGTCGTCAAGTTTCAAAACGCATTTGACATATCCGTCTGCTTGCAGACGGTTGAAACTTTCCAGTCTCCGCAGCCACCAGCCAACGTGAATGAGGGGACGTTGTTGTGAAGCCTTGAATGCTGAGTATGAAAATTGGCGCACTCCAAATTCAACCGGGTGATAAAGCACATTGACAGGCTTATCGAAGACGTGACGCAGCCATTGAGCATGATATTCAGACAAGGCATAAAGTCCGAGACAGGCCGGGAGGCTCTCCTGAAACTGGCTACGTTGAAACATGCGCTGAGGATGGGCCTCATCAAAATAGCCTGATGGAATATGCGGTGGATTATGCGCGATACCGATCCAGGGCTCTCGTATCGGCAAATAGTTAGCATAGCGTTGCGAATGCCAGCCAAACGTATTCTCGATCATGCCATCGAGAAGAATGCCATTGGGGTGTGTTAACGGGCGCAGAGAGGTCAACGCATATTCCCAACCGGAACGGTGATGCGTGATGCCGTGATCACTGCTGAGGAACTTGATCTTTCGTTGGTACGAGAATGTACCCTCGCTGTCGCCACGCTGAAAGCCATGCAGGATCACAGGATTGTTCTTTCCAGCATATTTGGCGGGCCGTAAATTATATTCAGGCGGTAGCGTCGCAATATGGGCGTCGCTTGTCCATGCTGCCTTTCGGAAGGCATGCTGGTCATGGTGCCAGAATGTCTGATCGATTAAATATGCCTCGCGCCATGCTTCCATAAACGCCATCGAAGCGGGTGAATGACGGATAGCGATGACACCGCAATTGAACTCGGGGAACGATTTTGGAATGTCGGCAATTTCGCCCTGGTATCTGTAGGGTGCATGTGCGGCGGCCAGATCAAATCGGTCAAGCAAATCCAGAATGGGTGTGATGTCGCCAATGATATCTGTGTCACTGTCGATAAAAAGGGTTCGCTCATAAGGAAAACTGGCCATCGCGTCGATGCGGGTCAACCAGCCAGGTTCATCCCACGCGGCATGGCCGACGTTACGTGTGCCGAATTTGTTTGGGAGATGGATAACACGATCAAATGCTTCGACGAGGCGCAAGTCATCCGAGTCCGTGAAGACAATGGCCGGGAGATCCGGGTGGAGGCTGCGAAGCGACCGGAGGGATGCAAGCACTTCGTCTCGGAACCGCGTCGGCCCCAAGGCCATGTAGGCCACCCCCATGCTGCCGAGAGATGCGTGCGCCAGAATGTCAAATCCTCACTTGCCGCAGGAACGGTTTTATACTGACGCCTGACTTGAGACCAGTCAAACCGGTCCCGTTTTTGCTCCGGTTGTTAGTCTTAGTTTTCCAACATCCAGAAAAATCGGGAAGGTTGGATGGTTGCGACCACGTCATCCATGTTTGAGATCGCATCTTCAAGGTGCTCAGGATTTTGTTTGTGAAAAACAGGTTTGCGGTTCACAAAATCTGTCACACCCAGAAATTCTGTCAGTTTAGCCGCTACGCTCTCTGACAGTTCGTTCTCCCAAAAGAGTTCAGCATAGTCAAAAGTCGTGACTTTCGGACAAGCCAGAAGATATTGCCCCATCAAACGCGCATGATTTTCACGCATATCGAGTTCTGCTATCAGGCTTTCCGTATTGACCTTGATTTTTTTTGTATCGAGTTCGGCTAGCTCCTTGACGTTCCAGACATTGGTCGCCTCGGCCATCAGGTTGGAAACATATTGCTTCAGGATATTTCGTCGTGTCAGGTGAATGACCGGGATTTGATGCGCGGCCAATAGCTGAATGAAGAAAGGCGGCGCCCAGAGGTTCTTCCAGTATTTTTCAAAATGATGCGTGGAGGCATATTTGACATCGAGTGCCGTCACATCCTTTTTCGTAAGGGCATCGATATGCGCCATGAAGCGCCGGAAGCGTTCGGGCGATTGATCGGGCGACAGAAGGGCGCGATCCGCATTGTTCAGATTTTCCAGATAGCCAAAATAGTTGCTCGGGCGGTCCCGATATTTGTCGTGGAACACCTCGCCCAGATATTCAATACCGGAATGTTGATCGAGGACGGAACCAAGCGCTTGCGTACCCGAGCGCTGCATGGCCAACAGAATGACGACGCTCAAAAGACTGGCTCCCCGATAGGACTAACCGACCGAAGGACAATAGAGGCGGAACGATGCCGTTGCGATAGCGAATTGAAAAAATCCTGACTGGATTGAACCTGTCTTGACTAGCAATCAAATGAGCGGGGGTTAAACAGCTAGAGACCATCGCAGGATGGTTTTTCACCTTTACCGCCTGCCTTCTGCCAATCAGATTGAGCGGTTTTCAATGTAGAAACATGCGTTTTCATGTTGCCCGTGAGCTTGGCCAGATTGGACATTTTTTGACCGCTGAGCATATTTTTCTCGGCAATCTGTTTATTCAAAAAATAGAGATAGGAAAAACTTTCGCCAAACTCGAAGCTGGTCACCACAAGCCCGAGCTCCGGATTTCCCTGAACAATCTTGAGTGCGCCGAGATAAAGACGCAATTCGGCATTCTCAGGCTCCTTGTGGATGTCGATGGCGGTATCAGCACCTTCATGGCCCACCTTGAACCCGCGAACAAAAGCTTTATAGGCCTCGACACGGGCGGGTTTGTCCGTGGCCGCAGCGACCTTGCGCATCGCTGCAAATAGCGGCTCGTTGGCAAAACCTTTTGCCTTGAGTTGTTTGATGGACTTGTTGACGCTCCAGGGATTAAGCGACTTGGCTACTTCAGCACCCTGCTCGGCCGCCTCCAGCGCTTGATCGAGAACAGCGTCGAAGACCTTATGCTCAAACGAGGCTTTCTGATCTTCGGAAATAGCCTGAAACTTCTCGTATTCGGCAACGTCAGACTGAAAATCAAGAGCGCGCAACCCTGCTTGATCTTGCGTAATCAGACCTTGTGCCTTGCAGTAGCGACTCCGCGCCACATCCTGCGCGCTCGGCGTATTTCGCTTGCAACGCGAACGAATGATCGTCTCAGTCGGCGTTTCTTCAACATCTTCGCCGACCTTGTGGTACCCAGCCGGACAGTCATCATCGGCGCGAGCGAGGGAAAGCGGCATCGAGAGCAATGCGCCTGAAATAAGAACTGTTGAGATGAGTTTGAACCAGGCCATGTGAGCCTAATTTTCGAGCTTTGGAGCGCCGCGCTTGATGACCTTTGCCTTTTCCGCATCAGCATTCATCTTGGCCGCCCGAGCGGCACTTTGGGCCGCACTCTCCTGATTACGCGAATGCACGAGATCAACCTGCAATTTTGATTTTGTTGCCGCGTCAGGCGCAGAGTTTATCTGCGATTGAATCTGCTGGCTCTTTGCTGCGGCATCTGTAGCGGACTTCTCCGCGCTGCTCTGCTGGCTGACATATCCCTGATAGGTCTGGTCCTGTTGGAGGATTTGCTGCTGCTCGGGTGGCAATGACGGTTCGACAGGTGAGGCGCTTGGAATGGTTGTCGTTGAAGGTTGGACGGTCACGGTTGGTCCGCCCTGACCATTGTCAAAGCCCTGATCGAGCGTTGTGTTACCATTCGTCATGTTGTCGAGTTGCTGAAACGCGCCATTGGCGGGTGCCGCGCCAGAGGGACCGGCCGGCTCCAGTGTCTGTGCCGGTACGTTTGGCGAGAAGGGCTCAAGCGTCCCGCCACCGTTATTAGGCGCATCTTTCAACTCGCTTTGATCTTCCGGGCTCAGCGGCTGTGGCTGCGACGGTTGTTCCGGCTCGCCATAGGCCGTCTCGGCATAGGCCCTTGAGGGAAACAGCGCATTCATCGAGACGAAGGAGACGGAGAGATTGAGCGCCATGAGGCCGACCGCCCCCATCGTGCTTGTACGCAGCACATCGCGGCGAGAAACCACGCCAGGGATATAGTTCGTCGTCACTTCGAGCCCGTTAAGGAGGGGCGGGTCTTCTTCGTTACAGGAAGGGTCGAGGTAAACGGCCTCTCCACTCAGGCCCTCAACTTCACTGATGACACAGGCCACCTTCCCGTTCGCTTGTCCGAGAAACCCAATCACAGTTTGCAAATGAGCGTCAGATAATCTGAGTGCGCCGCCCGTCGAGCGCAACAAACCATCCGGCCCTGATCGCCCGCCCTGGATGAAAAACCGTGCACGGCCATTGGCCTCGGCAAGCGCAGCCGATCCCGATGCGGGTTCCAGCACAATCATGCCAGGGCCAAAGCGGGTGTGATCAGGCGAGGGTATGGTTTGCGTCAGGCGATACTGGCCGACTGGCGTGTCGCCATAGCGGAATTCCGGGTCGCGAGACTTGTTGTGATGGCGGGCGGAGAGAGCATCGCTGGAGCGAGCGGCAACGGGAAAAGGCCCAAGCAGATTTGTGCCAATTTCATCTTCGATCGTCAGTATACCGCATCTGTCGCGGTCGCGACCAAGCTTAACAACGATACGTACCATCCCAAGCCCCCATGGTTGATTGAACGTATACCTGTTCTGGAGGTAAGTCGATGACTTGCTACACCAACAATTTCTCGTAGCGCTCAACCATCCGATCGAGTCCGAAACGTTCGGTTACGATTTTGTATCCGGCTTGTCCCATGCGCTCAGCCTTGGACGGATCTCCAAGCAGTTCGGCGACCCTTGATGCCATTTCCTCAGGCGTTTCAACCAGATACCCATTGAGTCCGTTCACAATCTGCTCGCCTGTCCCGCCCGAGGGATTGGCAACAACCGGTCGCCTCATCGCCATGGCTTCAAGCGAAGCATTGGGACAGCCCTGTCGTTCCGATACCATGACAAAGACCTTGAATTTGCTCAGAAACGGATTGACGTCATCACGTCGTCCGACAAAGTGAACAAAATCAAGATGTTCATCCCGCACACGATGCAGAAGGCCCTCCCAGTAATCCATGCTTTGCCGATCTGGCCCACCGACAATGGTGAGGGTGGCTGGAGGGCAAAGCCGGACAAGCCTTTTCATCATGTCGAAGAGAAAATCGATCTTCTTATCGGGCACGACACGGCAGCAGGTTCCTATGGCAAATCGCGGATCGAAGGTAACGGGAGGCATAGCTTCGGGCGCAGGTAGTGGCACGAAGCGGGGCGGTAGCGCCACGCCTAATGGAATGACAGCGCTGGCACGGGCATTTACACCAATGACACGTTCAGGCATCCCTTCCTGATAGAGCGAAACAAATTGATCGAGCCGCTCAATGTATTGGCGCGTCGTCAGGCTGATGCGCCGCTGGAATTCGATCGAGGCATCCAATTCATCAAACAGCATTGGCCCCGGACTGACATCGACAATCTTGATATTCCGTGCCGAGAGGATCTTCGTAAGCAGTAATTTTGTTTCCGGCGGCACGCTCCAGAAACAAATCGTTCTAACATTATATTGCTCGATCCAGATCAGGACCTGTTCAACGCGATCAGATAGCTCGGCAATGCCCCCCGTTGACAAAAGTGGTACCTGTGCACGCTCAATGGCTTTCTGAAATGACGGGACGGAAATCCCCCCCATGACGCAGAGCAGGTTCTTCGCATCCGACGAGAGCCGTGTCAGCAGATTGACGAGCGACCGCGCCGGGCCACCAATATGCAGATTGGCTGTGAGAAAGAGCGTACCGCTCGGTGGAGTAAGCATCTGAGACAGGCCATTTGCGCCATAGCGCAAGAGCAGCGCGCTAATTTTCGGAATCAAATCAGGCTCGACAGGCGTAGCAGGGAGAATGCGTTCACGGCGATTAAGGACATGGGCAATAGCGTCAACATAAATGTCGGGCTCCGCAGAAGCTTCAACCAGTATATCCGGCGACGAAAGGATTTCTCGATTACCGCCCACATCGGCTGCCACCACCGGGCAGCCGACCAGAACGGCATCTGAAAGGACGAGGTTCAAACCTTCATAGACACTGGTATTGAGAAGCACATCAAAGGCGCCCAGATAGGGCTGATGATTTTTGTCATTGCTGATCACAATAACATCAGCAACCACTCCCGCCTCAATAGCTTGCCGCATAGCCGCTTCATAAGCGCGCCGTCCCTTGCCGTCTTCGCTTTCCCACTTGCCGACAATCATGAGTCTGGCGCGACATCTTTTCTGCAAGGTGATAAGAACACGAATAGCGCGCGTATAGGCCATTTGCGAGCTGAACGCACCAATCATCCCGACGAGCACGGTCTCATCATCAATGCCATAGCGACGACGAATGCTGCCACGTTCCCTTGCGAGAATATCGGGCGTGAACTTCTGAGGCACTTCATGTCGAAGCGTGATGACGGGTTTGGTGCACCCTCCACCCAAAAGCTCCTGAGCAATGGCATCAGCACCCGCTACGACGAAGGGGATGTTGGGTTCATTGAAGATCGTCGCCAGTTCTTGCCATGCGGGCATGGCTGACTCAACGACAGGGACGGTGGTCAAACCAAGTCTCTGCAATCGTCTTAGCTCATGGGAGGTCAGGTCATATGTGTATGTGAGTTTTGATGTGCCGCTGAGCAATTCCAAGGCGGCCTGTCGTAAAAATTTTTGCGGATCAGTATCCTGCCGAAAACTTATCTGGCAGTTGCCAGATTGCGCCGGTGTGAACTCGTCAGGCACATGATCCATCGAATAGATCATCTGTGACGAGCGTTTGCGCAAGACAAGAGCACTGACTGTTTCAGCAAGGGGGCGTCTAGTATTTCGTGCGAGGTCGCGCGTAATCGCCTGAAACGGCAGTGGTTGACTATACCAGTTGAAGCTCTGTGAAAATTCACCGCTTGATGGCAAATGATCAGTTGCGGGACTCGTCGGCCCTTCTGTCCGGCGTGGATCGATCAGGCCATAAAACCGATAAAGTTCGCGCAACGTACCGCCGATAAACGGGTCCTCCTTGTTCGGCGTATAGTCAACGACACGTCTGCCACCAATCGACCCGCTTTCTGCCTGCATGGTTTTCCAGGCTTCATTCATCCAGTGAATGCAGTACCACTCATCAGGTATGGGGGTCGGGCCTTCGACAAAGGGCCGAACGCCTTCCATCCAGCGGTCGACATTTGAAATGTCCGAACGAATGAAAGGAGTCAGTCCCAACCGGTTCACGTGCTTGTTCAAAATCCGATTGGGTGTTAGCCATGCGACGTCCGCATTGGCAATGGCGTCAACCTCTTCATATGTCGCGCGCATCAGCTCGCTTCTGGCCGGCACCTTCATAACATTCCCGATCATGCCAATCGGGTGCGCGCGAAATACATAGTCTTCCGGAAAGTCAAATCGACGGTGACATGAGACATCCATGTCAACCCAAATGCCGCCATGCTCATAGAGCAATTTGTAGCGGAACAGGTCGGAGAAGGGCGCGTAACTGTTTTTCCCAAGTCCTACCTCGACGTCATGACCGGACTTTATAAACGCACGTTCGTACGGGATAATTTCATTCGCATCGCGCAATGACACGCCACGCGGTACCGGCGTTTCCAGATCATCATAGATCCAAAGATGAACCTGATGGCCAAATCGTGTGAATGAGTGAAGCGTTAACAGTTCCATCAGGGACAAGCATGTGCCAATCCACAATCCATGGATGATTTTGTTGGTGTCAACAGCCCCTGTGTCTGCACCTGCCGACAAATATGTGGTCTCTGAATAAGGCATGGCATTCTGCTGAAGGATGATTGCCTGAGGCGACTGGGCACTATCTAACTACAAATTGGACGGGGCGGATACCAGATCAGTGAGGGCACAGATTGAAACCTGTCCGAGAAACACAATAATTTACTTCATCGATTCTAATGACTCTTACTTTTGAAAAAAGTTGCGATCAAACGGCTCATTAAAAATATCTACTTGCGGACATTTAGAAGGCTGCATTCGCCTACTGACTTTCAAATATGGATGATAGTTGGCGGGACTCAGAGCCAACAGCTCTGTATGAGCAAATCCGACTGAAGTTGAGATCACCACGGCAACAGAGTTACTTGCCTCAATAGATTTCTGGGTTTTGATCGCGGCCTTGAACGCATCAAACATAGTCGGCCAGAAGCGCATCAATGCACACATCCGTTATGACGGACCATCACATCATCCAAATCCAAATGATTTTGGCGCCCGGGAGTTAGCGTAAAAGACACGCAATTCGCAATTTATGGGGCGTTTTCCGTTGCCCAATTCGCAATTTATGGGCGCTTTTTGGAGGCTATTCGCATCTTATGGGGCGATTTTTCGAGTTATTCGCATCTTATGCGAACAATCGTCGGCTCCATGCGAAATTCGCAACTTATGGGTATCATCACATCATCGCAATCACACGGTGATGTCATGCTGCGCATAAAGTGAGAATTACGACTGACTAACATCAATCACTTAGCAACAATGCGGTCATCATAAGTTGCCACTAAAGATCCACATAAGCTGCGAATAAGTGCGAAATGTAGCCCCATAAGATGCGAATTGCGCGATTTCGCACACCGGCAATCAAAACCACAAATCGAGCTCTGCACAGCGTCCTGTCGAGATCGCGCGCACCAATCATCAAATCCAATTTGCTACTTGATTCATTTTCGGCCGCATGGAAATGTTCTTGTATTGTTCCAATGTCTCGTGTTGGAATTATTCAGAACGTGCGCATACCAAACGAAGGAGGCAGCTCAAGCTTTATGTTACTCACGCAAATGACCCGCCCTATTCGATTCAGTTCGAAGGATTATCGCCTTCGCTAATTCAAACTAACTGTCGTGCGCTCATAGCCCGCCGTTAGGTGGGTTTTTTGTTGCCCGGAATTCAAAGCATATCGATCACGTTGATGAAAACTGAAAACAGGCAGCTTTGACGACCACGCTCATCAACGAACCTCCAAAAGAGGAATAACCGCTATACCTACTAATCAAACTGGAGCAGTTCATGACCATCTGGATTGACCGCAACGGCCCTCACCGGAACATTGAAAGGGAAATCGAAAAAACGGAAGCGTTGCTCGCTGACTTACGAAGGTTTGCGAATAAGCAGTTTCCCACCTCCCTTGAAATTGGTGGCGCGCCGCTTATTGATGACTACAAAATCAACCTACGCACTTGCCCTGTTCTCTCGGGCATCGCGCATAATCATCCTCGCCTTGGTACAACGGACATTACCACCACGGAACTTTGGGCCATTGCTCCCACGCTCGGTTGGGCTCGCACATGGTCCAGATTCTACAGACTTGGATTCCCGAGCGACCAGTTCGACGACGAAGCAAGTTGATGGACCATCGGAAAGGAAACAACAACTCGCTGACATACACACTATTGCCCTCGCCAAATTTTCTCTTCAACCAAATGAGCGACATTAAATTTGAATCCTGAATTGATGTCTGATGGTGAAGTCATTGCCGGAGCAAAATCATGGCGCGCTTTCTAGTTTATAGTGACCTTCACTACGAATTTGGCTCACGCTTCCAAACTCCATCGCATTTGAGAGGCACCGTTGATGGGGCCATTCTTGCTGGCGATATTTCTGCTTTTCCAACGGCTCTGCGTCGTGCGCGGGAAATATCTGATGCCATTGATGCTCCGACAGTGTCGTTAGCTGGAAATCACGAGTTCTATGGCTACGTGATTGAACAAGTAATCGAGGCACTTCGTCTGCAATCAGACGAGCGTGTTCAATTCCTTGAATGTGGGACGACCGAAATTGCCGGAACTCGAATTCTAGGCACCACGCTCTGGACAGATTTCAACTTGAATCCCGAACTTCGAATGCAAGCCATGTCGGACATGCCTTCGTTGTTATCTGACTATCAAGAAATTCGTCGCGTCCTTCGTGATGACAGCACTTGCAGAATCGATACTGATTATCTGTTAGCAGCTCACAGAAACTGCCTTAGCTGGCTTTCCGACGAACTCGATAAAAAAATTTCCGGCCCCACGATTATAGCGACGCATACAGCACCGTCACGCAGAAGCATAAAATCACACAACTCGCACAACATAACTGCAGCCGGCTTTGCATCGGATCTCGAAGCATTCATCGAGGCTCATGGCGTCAATTGCTGGGTTCACGGACATATCCATGACAGCGTCGACTACATGATTGGCAAGACACGTGTCGTTAGCAACCCCTACGGATATCAACAATATGGACTCAATGAAGAATTTGATCCGGAATTCATAATTGAAGTTTAAAAATAACCTTGAGGCGATTCCAGATGACGCGGTGCGATTATTCGAGTTCGAACCAGGACATAAAACTAATGACCGATATGGTCGTCTATATGTGGCTTGGTAGTGAATTCGTTCTGCAGCATTCCGTCAAAGTTGAATACTGCGAGAGATATCGGTAGCAGCTTTTGTTATAATGATCGCGTAAAGTTTTCTGCAGGACCAGTAGAACGTCTCTGTCCAGATATCGAATGCTGTGCATTTTGACGACGCCAGCTCTCCGCAAACAACTGCTCCTTCTGCACGAGAATGCGGCACCCAACAGCACCAAGCTGAGATTCATCGAAGTATAGTTGCGGACCAATAGAACCTTCACGGGAAAATCTGAAAGCGACCAGAGCATCGTCTGCTATTGCATCAACGAGGTCTGCTGCCGTCAAGCGAGGAGAATATTTCGACTTGGGTGGAACGCTCCTGAATATCCGCAACGCATTGACGCCATGCAAAAATGAGGCATCTTTGCTGCCGCTAGACTCAATGACACGAACCTTACCCAGCATTTTATTCAGAGACATCATCTCTGCCGTTAGCATCCGTCTCCCGTCAAACGGGCGCGGTAACAGCGGCAAGTGACGAGAGTATTTGAGAGCTTTCATATCTCTTTCGTCAAAACCGAGGATGGACTGTAGTTCATCGCGTCCAATGAGCAGACGATACTTCTGCGCCACATCTTGAATTCCTTGCTCGCAAAACCACCACTGGCCACCCGTTTGCAAATGCCTCACCTCCTCTCGTTCGCATCTGGAGAGCAAACACTGAAGCGAATCGTTACCAAGCTCCAGCACCAGAAGGGCTTCTTTTGATGAAATCATCCCTTTCGGACGCACGTACTCACCTCGAACTGGAATTGAAACTTTTGTAGACGAAAACAGACACGTAAATTTTCTGATTTCGTCTTCAACAATCCCTTCGGCTGCTCCCAGTGAAGACAATCTCTTCTCAGACATGAGTGTTCGAACGACTGATGCCGGCGCACCCCTCTTCTGGCCGCCCTTCTTCGCAAACAAGGTGGCGATCACCGTATAAAAAGAAGCAGGCCAGTCGAGAAGAACCATTACCCCTAGCGTCAGCCTCAAATCAACGTAGTCACTGCTGGTAGGAGAGAAACGACCACGACTCGGCGCTCGTGACAGCTCCGAAAGTGCTCCAAAAAATTGAATCAACTCGACAAGGTCTCCCGGTGGAACATCTCTTAATTCCGGGCAAATGGATCGGGACCATTGCGGATAAATGTCTGGCGCGACAAGACCGGCGAAAAATCTAGCTGCTTCTTTTTGGGCCTTCTTGCCTATATTGCTATTCGCATCCTCACTTTTTGAAACAGCGAAATCCAGAACGCATGCACCACAGAAGCAGTGAAATTCATTGGCGAGAAACTTGCTCCAGCTCAACCAATTGAATTCCCTAGCGCAGTTCCAGCATTTGCCAGTTAGTCGGCAACCGTGACCGGGGCATCGCTGCATAAGACGAAAATCCCACAGGAATCGATAGTGGGCCTCACCTTGCCTCAAACATTTCGCGCAGAATTTCACTTTTTTAAGGCTCAATAGATGCTCTGAGATGGAGAGGTTTTGATACTGAAGGCGTTGCGCGCCGTTTCCATCAACAATGGGAATCGCCTTGGATTTCACCCAAGCGCCGTGTATGCCGCACGCCGCAGCAAAACGGCCAACCAAAACCTCATTGAATGGCAACTCAGCCAGCTTAGTGCCAAACAACTCCATTTCAGAACTGAGGCAAATCGGAACGCCAATGGCCGTCATCAATCGGATCGCGTAGCCGATAAGATTTTCTTCCTTGGCCGGCTCCGGTCGAACTGGAAACAGTTGCATCTTCGGTCCAGCGAACTTCGACATATTCACATCCTATTGAATTGCCTCATTGCATCCACCTCCACCCACGCCAACAAGTCATCCTTACCCATTTTGAACGGATCAATTTTTTGCTCGTTGGAATCATTCATGATCACGAACGCATACTCAAAATGCTTCGCCCTCACGCTGGGACTTTTTTCAAGAGCTGCTCGGTTTTTTGCAATGTGAAGGACCTTATTGGTGAGAGAGAATCTCCCGTCCGTCGCGACCTGAAAACGAAGCGCAGTCAGATTGTCACTAAGATCAAGTTCAACAGGCAATGACCATTCCTTGACGGCAACGGCCAAATACTCCCTGTACGCCGCCCTCTCCTCGGCATCTGCTGCGCGAAGCGAATCCAAAGAGATACCTTCTCCTGTTCTGTTTCCGAGTTGCACCTCGAGCGTTGGAATAACCTCAATACTGGGCGACCCCATCAAAACGATGCCTGTGTTTGTTTCCTGAAGAATCTCTTTGATAAAATTGGCGACCAGCTTCGGAATTTTGTTTGAGGTCGGCTTCCATTCCAATAGATCTTGCACCTCATCGATGAAAAGAAGCTCCACACCCATTTCGCACAGCAATTTGCGGACGCATAATGAGACCTCGAAATCTGACATGCGCGGAATTATCGGTCCGCCAAGCTTGCGCAGAATATGAAGTCCGAGACTTTTAACGCTGCTTCGTGAGGGCGCTCTCACATATAGAACTCTTCGCACATCGACATTCGGATGCCGCTCAAATGGAAACCGGGACATGTACTCGTTCACGAGAGTGGTCTTGCCCGAACCGGATTCTCCAGTGATGAGCATGCAACGTATTTCATGAGGCTCCTTCAACCCCAGATGAAACTGTTCGAGTTTCAACAAGGCCGCGTTGTGCAACGGATGGTGTACGACTTGTTTCATTGACATCCTCGCTCTCTGTCCATGTTTGCCCAATGACCGGTCCTCAGGTCTCATCTTTAAACTCCGACAAATCGATATCGAGACTGCGGAGAGAGTCTTTTGATTTCACGGTCGGCAGCGAGTTCTCAGCCCGCGGAGAATTGCTCAACGAATAAGCTTCGATGCCAATCCGCTCCGCTCGCGCATTAATTTTGGGACGTTTCGTCGACGGTTTTCTGACCTTCTGCTTTGCCACTTTGACCGTCCGGTCCAATTCCTGCTGGAATTTCAACTTATGCAACGCGCCCGGAAGAGCGCGTTCTGCTTGGGTGCCTTCTCCCCTCAGGGCTCTCCGTTCAAGCTGAAGTTGGTAGAGCGACCGGCCACGACGCTTCGGATCAACGTTATCGACGATGAACCATTCCTCATTTACTTTGTCGAAGGCCTGGACCATTCCCATGTCCGCAGGATCATATCGAACGGAAACTTTGACATCTTCATTCGCTTTCCGCAGAAGCTCCAGATTCCGCGATGTATAAAACTCGTTGTGAACCCGAATGCCGCGACCGTTTAGTTTTGGATTGGCCCGCCCACTCATGAATACGCCATAATCCGTTATCGGACGAAGTGGTATCTTCGGCCTCTTCGCCTGGCCCTCGTTCCACAGCTCGCGCCTCGTCCGATTATCGTCAGGATGGCGCGGTTGATTGGCATAAACCTCGATAAGCCAGCGATGAAGGAGCCGCTCGATGTCCTCGAAGGCCAAACATGCCTTCTGTGCAGAATTATAATCGCCACGCCGCGTTGAATTTGAAAAAGTGGTTCCGGGCAACCGATGGAAAAAATCTTCAGAAAGGGTACCCCAAAATCGTTCTACGCCGCCTTTTTGATATGGACGTTTGGCACCGCTTAAATCAATCGTTATGCCGAAGGCGGAACAAACATCCCCAAATTTCTGCGATACGAATTCCGCACCTCTGTCGGGAACCACGAATTCTGGCTCACCATGACATTCCCACTCTTGTGAAATTTCCGGCCAGCGAATTTTGACATAGGTTTTCGGCAGAATGATATTCCGCATCAAGCTAAACAAAGACTGCAAGCTGGGCGGCTCGTATCCGAACTGAAATCCGACCGGCATCCCCGAATATGCATCAATACCAACACTGCAGTTAGGGCGACCCAGCAGAGCAAGCAGTTCATGATCTAGCGCAAATACATTCCCCAACGTGTGGTCTAACTCAACCCGCTGCATCGGATAGTCCGGGTCCGGATTTTTTCCAGCCAGGCGAAATCTCATGTGAGCCGCGCGGGAACCTAATCGTCCTTTGCACACCACATAGTCTTCGAACTGTGATTTCAACACACTTCGAACCGCCTTATAGCCGGGCAGCGGATGCTTTTTACCGTCGGGAAGAGTTTCATTGAGCGTGGAAATGTGAGCGACGATGAGCAGCCACGTATTTCTGATGCTCATCTTCTGCTGGTCGATGTAGTAACGCTCCAAAAACTCAACAATTACAGCCTGAACTGCATCACAAATGCGATCGGTCCTATTCCCCCGCTTTGTGGGTGCAGGAAGCGCAAGATATCCAAAAGACGCTGCATGATGGTGAGCTCTCGCCCAGCGATAATAAGTCGACACGGTAGGTGGATGCGGATCGTCCAGATATGAGGCAACCAGAGCTATGGTTTTTGCGAGCGCCTTTGTTCTGCGGCTGCCAACACGCTTCTCCACCATGCGCAGATAATCTTTTTGGCGTTGATATGCGGCCGCATCCTTCTCCGAGAGTCCGAGCAAATCGCTGCTATTCGCTCTCAACTGATGTGATTTTTCTTCAGACGAGATGACCGATAATTGTCCAGCGGCGTAAGCTGCTTCTTGCTCACTCGCGCTGATAACCATCTCAATCTGGCTTTCAGGCTGCGTAATATAGGCCCGCCCATCTTGGCCGATATTTTCAACCAGCCACTCCCTGCTCAAATACTTAATGCTCAGGCCTGTTCGCAGCATGATGAAGGTCATTTCGCTGCACTCCCTGTCCACCAAACCCAGGTGGCCGGAGTGAGCGGCTCTTGCGCCGCAAAACCGAGCTCATTGAATAGGAGGGCACGCATAATATGAGCTTGAGCAACCGCACCCCCGACTACTCTCTCAACGTCGTGGATTTTCCTGGCACCGCCGCACAGAAAATCTCGCATGCGCTCGACAACATCAGCATCGCGGGGACAGTTCCTGTATCGGTAGATCAGCTCCGCATTCCTGCGTGGATTAGGCTCAAGGATTTTCCGGTCAGTGACCACAGTAAACTGGACACCGCGTTGATTGAGGTGAAGTTTGGCGCGGCGCAACTTCTCAGCCACATCTGGATCGGCCAGTTTGCTCATTGGTTTTACCTCCACGTAGAACAATGTTCCGCGACGGTTCACCCAAAAATCCGGCGTATATTTGACTCTCGCTCCCGCACAGACAATTTCCAGGGTCTCCGGCTGGGTACCCAACTCCGCGACATCGTGATCGAGGAAAAGATGGAGAGCGAACCAGTATTCCAGCTGAGATTCAGCGACGATCTGCTGGCTGGATTTCAGGTTCTTAAAAATTCGCACACGCCCCCAGCGCTGAGATTTAACGACGTCTCGCGCCGGCGCGCTCTTTTTAACCTGAGCAATTAAACCGGGGGTCTCTGGATGTGAGAAAGTTCCTTCATCTGGCCATAAAGACCACGTCTTCAAATTGGACTCCATGTTCGTTCCTTTCAAAAACGAACGCGGTCAGCCGAGCTTTTGGGCGCAATTCCGCCCTCGGACTCTTACTGAGTCGCGCGCAAAATCCATTGCGTGCGCGTCCCGGACAAGGTTACAGTAGAACCCTGTCACGCTCGCTTGTCGTAGAAGCGCACGTGTCGACCCTCCGAGGGTCATCCTCTTGTGGGTCAAGCCGCTCGACAGTTAGCCGCTGTCGGGCGGTCCCATTTTGTGGGACGAAAATGGCCACCCTGTCAAGGGGCCTGAATCGCAGACTTATTCAGCCTACGGACCACTATCCAAATCTCTGGAATCTGACGAAGCGATCTTTGATCCGAATTGTGGTCGAAATTTTTTTGGTCATTCCAATTCTCCTGAACCAAATATTTTTTGCTCAAATCCATTCTTACAAAGAAAATTCGCAAAATGGCGTATCTGAAAGTAAGCAAAAATTTCTCCCAAAATACTCCGTCTAGAGATCGTATTATGAGATTGTATTTTTGTATTTTTTCAATGATGACAACCGCCTGTCGCATGGAGCAAAAAACAACTCACATATTTCACATCAAAATTTTTCGATATTTACATCAAAAAAGACCAAAAAATTAGATCGGCATCTCGACTTTGAGCTTCGTATTTGCGCTGTGTCTTTTTATACCCTTTAACTGAAAACTTGACCTCGCGACTCACCGCCCTATCGCGCAATCCTCACGCATATAAATGCGCGCCGATGGCGCCCGGAAATGCCATCTCTGGAGATGGCTCCATCGAAATTTCTCTTTGATTCTGGACAATCGGAATCATCTCGACAGACGATTCTTGATCCAGCTATTGTTCATCTCTCAACGCGGCCTTGTCTGGTCAATATGAGTTCCCTGGACTTGGAGTCCCGCCATGCCCCGTTTCGCGGTCTACAGCGATCTGCATTACGAGTTAGGAGGCCAGTTCGAACCACCATCGCATCTCCGTGGCAATGTAGATGGTGTGATCCTAGCCGGAGATATCGCGTCTGGTTCTGATGTGATGAAACACGCCCGCCATATTGCGCGTGCTATCGACGCGCCGACAGTTCTGATCGCCGGCAATCATGAATATTATGATCAAGTCTTGGAAACACTGAACGATGATCTGCGCGCGCAATCAGACGCGGAGGTTCAGTTTCTTGATGGCAACGCCGTGGAAATCGCCGGCGTTCGCATTCTCGGCGCAACGCTCTGGACTGACTTCGCCCTCAATCCGGACCGGCGTATCAAGGCGATGCATTCCATGCACAATCTGATGAATGACTTCCGGTGGATCAAGCGGAGATCCTCGACTAGGGGCACCCGCAAAGTTGATCCGCGACACCTCATCGAAATTCACACCGCCCAACTGAACTGGCTCGCAGTGGAACTCGCCAAGCCTTTCGATGGGCCCACAATTGTCGTGACGCATCACGCTCCATCGCGACGCAGCCTGGATCGCAGGGATGACAGCAGCCTCATTGCAGCCGCCTATGCCTCGATTCTTGATGATTTCATTGAGGACAAGAAAATCGACGTATGGATTCACGGTCACATTCACGAGAACCAAGACTATATGATTGGCAATACACGGATCATCGCCAATCCCTATGGCTACAAGGAAAATTCCAGCAATCCTGACTTCAAGCCGGATTTCATGCTGAAGGTGTAGTTGAATGCCTTATAACCCATCTTGCTGTCCCCCGTCAGGACATTTGGCACCAGTTGCAGAACTGCTTAGAGGAGCATTAGCCTCGTCTCTGGGTTGATATTAAGCGGCTAGTTTACGGTGCTGCAAGCGTCGATGTTCGATGGTCTTTCCTCTTCAGTCCAACCACGGACTTTATAAGAAAATTCTCACTTTGAATGGTCCAGTTTCCAGGAGGCAGGTCAGTCTTCGCCGCAGCCCAGATCGCGAGAAAATCGTGGTCGATCGAAGCCACCTTCAACCCAGCTCATGTCACGAGAAAACGGCTTCCGACCGGAAACGAACCCGCTTCAGCTCACGCGGCAAGCAGCCCCCAACCACCCTCCCTCCGTCTCGCCTTCAAGGCCGATCGCGCTCGCCAATTCCAGCAACTCGTCCGCCGCCTCGAAGAGATTTTCTTTATGTGATTCAGATCTACATGTTCGGGTCGTTCGCGCGCCGAACTGCTTTTCGAGCCGCTCAAGGATTTTCCGATGAGGTTCAAAATACATACAGGTCACTTCGTTGCTGGCGATTTCCCACACAGCATATTTCTGCGCGGCTTCACCATCGCTACCCGCCCCGCTCTTAATCCAATCCCACAACGCGGCACCCGAGTCTCGAAGTTTAGAAAGCTCGCTGTCGGTTTTAACCCCGGGCTCCCGAAAGCAGGCGAGTGTGAAACACTCCAAACGCCCCGCACCGTCGCTCGCAAGCACGGACATAGCGTCCGAAGGTGTCAGAAACTCGCAAAGCTCATCAATAATTTCGTGATCCATATATCCTCCAATCTCGCCGGAATATGCCGGTATCGTGGAAGTATAGCACACGCACCCCGCCTCCTCTGTACACTGTACGTTCTCACTCCCTTGACGTCTCACCGGCATATCCTGTGATGATGCCCATAAGTTGCGAATTGCTTGTCTTTTACGCTAACTTGTCCGTCGTCAGAACATTTGGCACTCGTTTTGTAGCGGCTTAGAGGAGCATT
>JAZJXO010000018.1:0-25419 GCA_040390855.1 Pseudomonadota bacterium | reverse complement strand
TGCTCCTCTAAGCCGCTACAAAACGAGTGCCAAATGTTCTGACGACGGACAGGCAATTAATGAAGAAGCGCTGTCGGTCAATGAGGAATATCAGTCTACCAACGAAGAACTGCTGACATCACAAGAAGAATTGCAATCGCTCAATGAGGAATTGACGGCACTCAACAGTCAACTTCAGGAAACGCTCGAAAGCCAGCGTACAACATCAAATGACCTTCAGAATGTGCTTTACAGCACAGATGTCGCGACACTCTTTCTGGATGCCCGTCTCAACATTCGCTTTTTTACACCCGCCACAAAATCACTCTTCAGCGTTATCCCCGGCGATGTGGGGCGCCCCCTCGCAGACCTCCATTCACTCGTAGCCAATACCACCCTTCTTGCCGATTGCAAGGTTGTGCTGGAGAAGCTGGATCCCGTCGAACAGGAAGTGGAAGACGATGACAGCAAGGTCTGTTTCATCCGCCGTATATTGCCTTACCGTGGCCATGATGGAGCAATTGAAGGCGTAGTCATCACCTTTACTGACATCACTGATCGCAAAAACATTGCCAAGGCACTGGAAGCTGCAAAACAGCAGGCAGAACTTGCCACCATGGCCAAATCGCGCTTCCTCGCTGCGGCAAGCCATGATCTGCGCCAGCCACTACAAACACTCGCTCTGTTGCAGGGGTTACTGGCCAAAATGGTTCAGGGCGAAGCCGCGCAAAAGCTGGTAGATCGCCTTGACCAAACGCTTGGCGCGATGTCTGGCATGTTGAACACGCTTCTCGATCTTAATCAGATTGAAGCCGGAACCGTTCGTGCGGAAAAAGTCACCTTCCCCATCAATACCCTGCTGACCCAGCTCCAGGACGAATTTGCATACAGTGCGGAAGCGCTGGGATTATCGCTGCATGTTGTCCCCTGCGGTCTTTCGGTTCACACCGACCCGCATCTGCTTGGCCAGATGATCCGCAATTTGCTGTCAAATGCCATCAAATATACCGCCAGCGGCAAAATACTGATCGGCTGCCGCAGGCATAAAGGAATGCTGAGTATCGATGTTCTGGATAGCGGCGTCGGCATACCCAAAGAAGAAATCGAAGCGATCTTTGACGAATATCATCAATTGGACAATGTCGCACGGGAACGAAGCCGTGGCCTCGGCCTTGGTCTCTCCATCGTTCGCCGTCTGGGAGAAATGCTGGGTCATCGTGTGCATGTGCGCTCAAAAGTCGGACAAGGTTCAGTCTTTTCCGTCGAAATTAAAATTCCCAATGGGGATGAGAACGCGCCAGCATTGATGACGGATGATGCTAAAGAAATTGTCGTCAGGAAAGCACATCAAGGTGGCACGATCCTCATCGTCGAGGATGATCCGGAAGTACGCGAACTCCTCGAACTGCTCCTTGCCGGCGAGGGTCATCAAGTAGAATCAGCGTCTGACGGTGTTGCGGGACTGGATCTTGTGTCGCGCGGCAAGATACGACCTGACCTGCTACTCGCTGATTACAATATGCCGAACGGCATGAACGGTCTTCAGCTGGCTGCCAAGTTACGCACAAAACTCCATCGCGACATTCCTGTCATCATACTGACCGGCGACATATCGTCAGATACGCTGCGCAATATCGCGTTGCAAGGCTGCACGCAGCTTAACAAGCCCGTAAAAATAAACGAGCTGACACAATCTATCCTTCGCCTTTTGCCAACTTCCGACTCCACCGCTCCCGCTCAAAAGTCTCGCGTTTTGAAGGCGAACTCGTCGGCCAGTCCACCGACCATCTATGTGGTCGATGATGATGCTCACATTCGCGCCGGACTTCGCGACGTGCTCGAAGACGAAGGCCACAGCGTCGAGGATTTTGATTCTTGTGAGGCATTCCTCAGAACTTATCAACCCGATGGCGAAGGCTGCCTCCTGATCGACGCCTATCTGCCGGGAATGAACGGGCTTGAATTGTTGCAGCACCTGAACAATTCCGGCCACCGCTTGCCGTCCATTATGATCACAGGCGACAGCGATGTGTCGATGGCAGTGCAAGCGATGAAGGCGGGCGCAACAGATTTTATCGAGAAGCCGGTGAGCCGGACCGATCTTGTTGCGAGTATCAACTTGGCGCTTGAGCGTTCAAAAGATTCAAGCAAGCTGCGCGATTGGCAGGAGACTGCGGCAACGCATCTTACCGGTCTCACGACACGGCAACGGGAAGTTATGGAGATGGTCCTTGCCGGCCATCCGAGCAAGAATATCGCGGCCGACCTGGGCATCAGTCAGCGCACTGTCGAAAATCATCGCGCCTCCATTATGAAAAAGACGGGCACTAAATCGCTTCCAGCCTTGGCGCGATTGGCGCTCGCTGCCGCAGCGAGTGATACGAGCAACATGGACATTCCGACAACACGCTAGGTGTATTCCGAACCTGTCGCCGTCACAGTTGTAAGAGCTAGTGTGTGCCTCATTCATTTTTAGGAATTGAACATGTCTATCGGTACCATTCTGCTGATCGTTCTCATTCTGATGCTCGTCGGGTCCTTTCCAAGCTGGTCACATAGCCGCGACTGGGGTTATTTCCCGAGCGGTGGCTTAGGCCTCGTCCTCATCGTTGTTGTGGTCTTGCTGTTGATGGGACGGATCTAACTCGTTCGTCCCATATCACTCACGGTCTGCATCGCACGACAATGAGAGCACAACTTATAAAAAGCATTTCATCAGCGGCGCAATGCGCGACCGTACGATAGCGAAAGTATTGAAAATGGACAAAAATCGAATTTCTGGCTCTGGCAAGCAAATCAAAGGCAAGGTCAAGGCCGCGGTCGGGAAGGCCATAGGCGACGCTAAGCTCGAAGCCGACGGCAAATCCGACCAAGCCAAAGGCAAGGTCCAGAACGCGGTCGGCTCAATCAAAGATTCGCTAAAGCGGTAATTGGTGAATTGTGCCCGCAGCCTCGAGATCAAGACTACAAGCGCGTGCTCGCCTCTTTCGCCTAATTTTCGTCATGAGCTCTCTCGCCGCCTGCGCGACGGTGCCCTCTTATGATGCGTTGATTGACAAATACATAAGCACCAAATCCCATCCAAAGATTGTAGGTGCTCACGGACCGCTAAGTATCGCACAAACCAAAGCCGCTCTCAGCCGATTGCGCGCCAGCAACAAAAATGCCGACATCTTGCAACGCCAGCTCATGATCGAACAGAGCGTTGCTGAAAATCCAATAGTCGCGGGCAATTGGACTCGACTGCTGCGAGACGGCGGTCAATCGTTCGCCGCAATCTTTGCTGCTGTCCTCGCCGCGCAAACCTTCCAGCACGATCCTGATCTTGTCTTCAGCCGAAAAATGCCGACGCGTCGCCCGCCGGATGTCTTTGACCACCTGCTCGGCAGGCCTCTTGGAGCTCGGGTGTTTGCTGTTCATATCCAGTCCTCCGTCACTGCGACGAGAACTAAATACTCCTTAAGCTACAACCTCAAATCTGCGCCATAGGCCCTGACGGCGAACATATTCAATTAGATGATACTATATTTTTATGGATGAATCTTTATTTTCATCCCACAGGGGCTATTCAGAATCAACAGGCTCTTATTCGACCGTCACCGACTTCGCAAGGTTGCGCGGCTGGTCAACGTCCGTGCCCTTTGACACCGCCGCATGATAAGCAAGAAGCTGCACCGGTATGGCGGTCACAATGGGCGCAATCAGCGGATCAACAGCAGGGACTTCGACACAGGCCCATGCGTCCATCCCTGCGCGGGCAATGCCCGCCTTGTCGGAGATAAGCAGGACCTTGCCGCCGCGCGCGATCACTTCCTGCATGTTTGACACGGTCTTTTCAAACAGGGCATCGACCGGCGCGATGGTAATGATCGGCACATTCTCATCGATAAGAGCGATGGGGCCGTGTTTTAATTCACCAGCGGCATAGCCTTCAGCATGAATGTAAGAAATTTCCTTGAGCTTCAATGCGCCTTCAAGCGCAATCGGGAAGAAGTGGCCGCGACCGAGATAAAGCACGTCGCGCACTTTTGCGATTTCGGCGGCGAGGGTGCGTATGGCGTCGTCCTGTTGCAAGGCTTCGGCAACATGACGCGGCGTTTCCATCAATATGCGGGCAAGCCTGCGCGTTTCATCAGATGAGAGCGTACCGCGCGCTTCGCCAACCGCGAGAACGAGAGCGGCAAGCGCTGTAAGCTGACAGGTGAAGGCTTTTGTGGAAGCCACACCGATTTCTGGTCCGGCATAAGTCGGCATGATCACATCGCTGTCACGCGCTATAGAGCTTTCCGTTACATTGACGACAGAGAGAATGGTCTGACCCTGTGATTTGCAATAGCGCAATGCGGCTAGCGTGTCGGCTGTTTCGCCGGACTGCGAAATGAAGATAGCGAGGCCGCCTTTGGGCAGCGCTGCTTCGCGGTAGCGAAACTCGGAGGCGATGTCGACTTCGACGGAGATACGGGCGTATTTCTCAAACCAGTATTTTGCAACGTGACCGGCATAAGAGGCCGTACCGCAAGCGATGATGGTAATGCGCGGAAGCGTGGCGAGATCAAGGGGGAGTTCCGGCAGGCGCAGCGTATCGTCAATAGGGTTGATATATTCGCTCAGCGTGTGGCCGATGACTTCCGGCTGCTCGAAAATTTCCTTTGCCATGAAATGACGATAATTGCCCTTGTCCACCATGGCGCTGTTAACGTCGGTAAGACGGATCGCGCGTTCGACGGGCTTGTTATCTGCATCGAAAAAATTCGCTCCGGCGCGGGTAACTTCCACGCGATCGCCTTCTTCCATAAAAGCAATACGGTTGGTCATGGGCGCGAGTGCAAAGGCATCAGACCCCAGATACATCGCCCCTTGGCCATAGCCGACTGCTAGCGGGCAACCGCGACGGGCACCGATGATGAGATCATTTTCCCCGTTGAAAATAATGCCGAGTGCGAAAGCGCCTTCAAGTTCTGTCAGGGCGGCACGAGCTGCTTCGCGCGGGTTCATGCCTTTGGTGAGATTGTGAGTGACGAGATGGGCGATGACCTCGCTGTCTGTTTCTGTTGAAAAACGCGCACCGTCTTTAGTCAGTTTTTCACGTAACTCCCGGAAGTTTTCGATGATGCCGTTATGTACGATGGCAACGCGGTCGGTCGCATGGGGATGCGCGTTGTTTTCATTCGGAGCGCCGTGTGTCGCCCAACGCGTATGGCCGATACCGATCGTGCCGTCGAGCGGCGCGATATCGAGTGCTTTTTCGAGATTGAAGAGTTTGCCTTCCGCGCGGCGGCGTTGAATTTTGCCGTCAATCAGCGTTGCGACACCCGCTGAATCATATCCGCGATACTCAAGACGCTTCAATGCATCAAGAATAATCGGGGCTGCATCTTTCTCTCCCAGAACACCAACGATGCCGCACATTATTTAGGGGCCTTCTTCAAATGCTGAAATTTTGCGCGGAAGCCCGCTGCCCAGCCTGTTTTTTCAAATTGCCTGCTGCGCTCGACTGCCAGCGCGTCAGGCGCGACCTCTTTGGTAATGACGCTGCCCGAGCCTATGTAAGCACCATCGCCGATTTTCAACGGCGCGACGAGCGAGGAATTAGAACCGATGAAGGCGTCCTTGCCGATGTCGGTAAAGTGCTTGTTGAAGCCGTCGTAATTGCAGGTGATGGTCCCTGCCCCGATATTCGTGCGCGCACCGATCCGCGCATCGCCAATATAGGTCAGATGGTTGATCTTTGCGCCGGTCTCGATTTTAGCTTTTTTGGTCTCGACAAAATTGCCGATATGCACATCACGGCCGATTTCGGAGCCCGGACGGATACGCGCGAAGGGACCGATCAAAGCGCCTTCCTCTATTGTCGCGCCTTCAAGATGCGTGAAGGGTTTGATGACCACGCCTGACGCGATGGTGACCCCGGTACCGATTACGACATTCTGGCCGATTGTGACGTCCTGCCCGATAACCGTGTCGGCAGAGAGATAGATCGTATCGGGATCTGACAGTGTGACGCCGTCGGCCATAGCTTTGGTACGCAGGCGGCGCTGCATTTCAGCTTCGACGGTGGCGAGATCGGCGCGACTGTTGACGCCCTGAATATCGGCTTCAGGTGCTGAGACAACCGTGCAGCCGAGTTGTGCTGCGCGCGCATGCGTGACGATGTCCGTCAGATAGAATTCACCGGCCTTGTTGCCGTCGCTCAGCTTGGCGAGTAATGACGCCAGATGTTCGATACGGATCGCCATCGCGCCGCCGTTGCACAGGTTGATTGAAAACTCTTCCCGTGTCGCATCTTTTGCCTCGACGATCTTGGTGAGGTTCTTCTGCGCGTCGAGAACGAGGCGGCCGTAAGGTGCAGGATTTGCGGACACAAAACCCAGCACGACGACAGCAGTATTGCCGCTGCAGGCATTGATCATCTCGCTCAGCGTTTCGGCGCGCACCAGCGGCGTGTCGCCGAAGACAACGAGTGCGACGCCTGTTTTTGTGGTGATGGAAGGTAAAGCTGCCTTCACCGCGTCGCCTGTGCCTCGCTGATCTTGCTGAATGGCAGTTGAAATCGAAGGAGCCCACTCACGCGCGTGGTCAGCAACTTTGTCCATGCCGGGGCCGATGACGAGAACCGGTGATGCATTGTCGAGTGACATCACGGTGGAGAGGACATGACCGAGCATGGTCCGTCCCGCAATTTCGTGCAGCGCTTTGGGGAGGGCCGACTTCATGCGCGTGCTTTTACCCGCAGCAAGAATGACTATTACATTTTCAGTTTTCATCTGGCCTTGCGTCATATGTGCAAATCAACCGGCGTTAGATCCATAACAACGGAACTACTCACACTCAGTTAAATGCTGGCGATGAGTGGAACCTGCCACAGTCCTCAGTCAACAATAAATGAATTTATATTTCACTATATTGCGCCGCAAAATGGGGGAAACTTCAGTGGCAGGTCACGGACAGCAAAATGACGAGAAGCAGGTCGAAAACAATTATGTAAACCGCACGGGGCGCGATTAGAAACACAGACTTGACGTTGCCCTTATTTCCGCAGTCTGAACTCATTAACACAAGTCCGAACGTTCGAGTTTAACTCAAACATTGCGTTTTCGAAGGTGGTTTTCCCAGTTCATTGCGTGGCCGACGATAAGGTCAAGATCATCGTATTTCGGTGTCCAGCCCAGCACCGCCTTGGCCCTGGCCGGGTTGGAGACGACAGAGGCCGGATCGCCCGGACGGCGCGGCCCGTGGCGAATGTCAAAGTCGTGTCCGGCCACACGCCGTACTGATTCCAATACTTGGTTCACGGAGAAACCGTGGCCATAGCCACAATTTGCCACAAGGCTCTCCCCGCCGCCGCGCAGATATTTGAGCGCCGATGTATGCGCAAATGCAAGATCGCTGACATGAATATAATCACGGATGCAGGTGCCGTCCGGTGTCGGGTAGTCGCTGCCGTAAACGTCAATGTGATCGCGGATGCCGAGCGCCGTCTGGCAAGCGACTTTGATCAGATGTGTGGCATTGGCGGTTGACTGGCCGACACGGCCCTGCGGGTCACCGCCCGCGACATTGAAGTAGCGCAGCGCCGCATAGGTCATATCATGGGCGGCGGCCATGTCGCGCAGCATCCATTCGGTCATCAGCTTGGAGCGGCCATAGGGTGACAAAGGATTGAGCGGCACATCCTCGTCGACGGTCGCCGTGTCGGGCATCCCGTAGACAGCGGCGGTCGACGAAAAAATAAAATGATCGACGCCTGCCTTAACGCAGGTCTCGATCAGACTGCGCGATTTCGAGGTGTTGTTGAGATAGTATTTGAGCGGATCGGAAACTGACTCCGGCACGATGACCGAACCGGCAAAATGGATGACGGCTTCGACCCTGTGGTCCTTGATGATTTTTGTGACGAGCGCCTCGTCCGCAATATCGCCGACATAGAGCTTGTCAGGCACCTGCACGGCCCAGTCAAACCCCGTGGTGAGATTGTCGATCACGACAACCTCCTCACCGGAATTCAACAAATCGATCACCATATGGCAGCCGATGTAACCGGCACCGCCAGTGACGAGAACACTCATTCATAAGCTCCAGGTTCAAGCGCGTAGAGGCCTGATTCTATACCCTGAACTTAGCTTCTACATAGCTAACGAGTTGATCAAGACATTCGTCCAGCCCAGTGGACGCCGTGTCTATGACAAGCTCGGGCGTTTCCGGCGCTTCATAAGGTGCCGAGATGCCGGTGAAGTCTTTAATTTCACCTGAACGGGCTTTGGCATAGAGCCCCTTGGGGTCGCGGCCCTCACAGGTGGCGACGTCGGCCTTCACGTAGATTTCATGGAAGCCTGTGCCTGCGGCCTCGCGGGCGCGGTCGCGGTCGGAACGGTAGGGCGAGATAAAGGCAGTGATCGCCAGCGTTCCGGCACGTTCAAACAGAGCGGCCACTTCGCCGACGCGGCGGATATTTTCCGTACGGTCTTCCGGCGAGAAACTCAAGTTCGCATTGAGCCCGTGACGGACATTGTCACCGTCGAGCACATAGACGTTGTAGCCTTTGTCGAAGAGACGCTTTTCGAGCGCCATGGCGAGTGTCGATTTGCCCGCACCCGAAAGACCGGTGAACCACAACACGCCGCCTTTGTGACCATTGCGGAAGGCACGGGCCTCATCCGTGATCGTGTGTTTAGCACGCGTGATATTGGTGCCGCGAGCGGTGATGGCATCGCGCTGGTCAGAATAGCCTTCCATCGAGATGATGCCGCCACCAGCAATGTCGAACTTTTCAACAAGCACGAAGCGGCCCGTGCTCGGAAGGTCGATGAAACTGTCCAGCGCCAGCATACGGCGTGAGCGCAGAACAACTTCAGCGACCTGATTGCGTTCGACCTGCAATGACGCAGTGTTGGACAGGTCGGACGTGTCAATGATGCGTTCGATGGATTGTACAGTGACCTGTGCTTCCAGCGTGCCCAGCTTCAGCTTGTAGGCCTTGCCGAGTGTCATGGGCTCATGGCCGAGCCAGAAAATCTTGGCTCGGAACACATCGGTTTCCACAGGTGCGGTTGCCACATGGCTGGCGATTTCGCCGCGTTCAACAAATATCTGTTCGTCGAGCGTGATGCCGACGGAGTAACCGGCTTCACTTGCGGTCGGGGCCTTCGCACCGGGAATCGTTGACCAGTATTCGATCGACTTCACACGGGCCGATTTGTTCGACGGCGAGAAAATCAGTTCATCACCAACAGCGATGCGGCCTGTTTCGATACGGCCCGCGATGATGCGGCGCGCGTCGAATTTGTAGACGTCCTGCACCGGCAGGCGCAGCGGGGCTTCGGTCTCAGGCTTGCCGCTCGCAAAGCTGTCCAGCGCTTTTACGACGGTGGGGCCTTTGTACCAGTTCATCGCTGTGGACGGCGTGACGATATTATCGCCTTCGCGGGCTGACACGGGGATAACAAAGGTCGGTGTCACGCCGATAGAGGTGAGATAGGCGCGGTATTCGCGCTCGATGTCGTCAAAAGTCTTCTGGCTATAGCCTGCAAGATCCATCTTGTTGACCGCGACGGCGACCTGTTTGATACCCATGAGATGCAGCAGATAGCCGTGGCGCTTAGACTGTTCTTTCACGCCTTCATATGCGTCGATGATGAGGAGCGCGGCGTCGGACTGCGCGGCGCCAGTGATCATGTTTTTCAGGAATTCCTTGTGGCCCGGCGCGTCGATGATCGTGTAGTCGCGGGCATCGGTCTTGAACCAGATCTGGCTCGTGTCGATGGTGATGCCCTGATCGCGCTCTGCCTGAAGCGCGTCCATGAGGAAGGCCCATTCAAAGGGCACGCCGCGTTTTTCAGATTGCGCTTTGATCGCTTCATATTTGCCGTCGGGCAACGAGCCCGTGTCGTGGAACAGGCGGCCGACAAGCGTAGATTTGCCATGGTCGACATGCCCCACGATCACGATGCGCATCAGGTCGCGCACAGCGGCGAGTTCTGATGAGGTCTGGGCGATTTTTGCAGATACTTCAGTCATCGTCCGTTCCTTACAGGTAGCCGTCAGCGCGAAGACGCTCAAATGCATCCTCGGATTCATGGTCCATGGCGCGACCGGAGCGTTCCGACACTTTGGTCGTGCGCAGTTCCTCGATGATCTCTTCAATCGTCGAGGCGTTGCTCTTCACCGGATTGGTGATGTCCTTGTCCCCCAGCGAGCGGTAACGCAGGCCGTTGTTCGAGAAATAGAGCGGGATTGTCGGGATCTGTTCGCGCTGCGTGTAAAGCCAGATGTCGATTTCGGTCCAGTGCAGCAGCGGATGTACGCGGATATGCGTTCCCGGCGGAAAGTCGGTCTTGTACTGGTCCCAGAATTCCGGCGGCTGGTCCTTGAAGTCCCACTGACCGGCCAGGCCGCGCGGGCTGAACACGCGTTCTTTGGCGCGCGTCGCCTCTTCGTCGCGGCGGATGCCGGCGAAGAGTGCATTGAAACCGTGTTTCTTGATGGCGAGTTTCAGACCCTCGGTCTTGCGTGCAGCTGAACGGGCGGCGGGCGGCAGGGTTTCGTCGGTTGACTCAAGCGGCGGGCACAGTTCACGGATGAAATTGAGGCCCCATTCCTTCGCGTAGCGATCACGGAACTCGTACATTTCGGGGAACTTGCGTTCCGTATCGACATGCATAACGGGGAACGGCACATGGCCCAGAAAAGCCTTGCGGGCGAGCCAGATCATCACATTGGAGTCTTTGCCCAGCGACCACAGCATCGCTATGTTTTCGATGCGGTTGAAGGCTTCGCGGAAAATGTAAACGCTCTGGCTTTCGAGCTGGTCCAAGCGGTCCATGATGGCCTTTCCGTGACATGGCTTTGAGGCCCGTCGCGCAATAATACACAAGAAATTTGGGTTTAAATTTCAAACCCCGCATTTACGTGTGATTTAGCGCCGTGTCAGACCCATTGCAAGACCCAAAATAGGCTGGGCTACAGGATGCGACAGAATTTGGGTGGGCTTGAGTGTTTAGCGGTGTTTGCGACGCGGCGTAATCGCCTTGGGCGCACGGAGTGATGAGACGACTTTGCGGCCTTTGTTCAGGGGACGCACACGCTTAGACACGGATTTGGGGCTGGACGTCATCTTTTCAACCGAAGAGATCAATTTTTCGAGACGCTGCTTGGCTTCGCGCGAGGCCTGGTTTTGCGTGATGTCGCGGACCCAACGGGTATTACGAACCTGAAGCATGATGACGATCAGAAAAAGAGCGATAAGGCCCACGGTAAGGCCGAAGCTTTCAACAGAAAAGCTCTCCAGATACTTAGCGATAGTCATAGTTCCCCCAATGACCCGTATTAGTTCCCAAAACCTTTGCAGTTTTCGGGCCTGCCTGAGCAGCGAGAGAAAACGGCCAAAAGTGGCACAATCGCGCCGAAAATCCGCCTTCAAAAAAGGCGTTTTGAAAGCAGATGCCTATTTAATGGGCCGTTAAGTCGAGCATCCCCCGATGCACAGCAAAGTCTATATCTCTGCGCCTCACTATATTGGGGGCTTTGGCTCTTCACCTGTCAAAACAAATTTGCGGTTTTTTAGGGCGTGTGACCTTGTTTTGATTTAGGGCATTCTCTTCCGAAGTCACGCGGCGCGATGAGTCGTTGTGGCGTAACTATGGGTGTCTGAGTGTTGTTTCAAACGGGTATCGATCTGCTGCGCCTTCAGGGCGATGTGGTATGGGCGGGTGCGGAACTGACAGTCAATCTCATCGGCGCACCTTATCTCGCCATGGTCGCACGCAAAGGCGACGGTCACACGCCGGTGATGACGCTGCCAGGCTTCACGGCATCGGAAATGTCGCTCACGCCGCTCAACAGGTTTTTCAATGCAAACGGTTATATCGCAAGCTCGTGGGAACTCGGGACCAATCGCGGCGTGCGCGACATTGAGCATTTGGAAAACATGTCGATGATGATCGGCGCAGGCGTTGAACGCCTCGCCGACAAGCACGGTCGCAAGGTCGCGCTGATCGGACAAAGCCTCGGTGGCGTTTTCGCGCGTGAAGTTGCGCGGCGCTTACCCGAACTGGTGGACCGCGTGATCACACTCGGCTGTCCCGCTCACGTCAGCGTCGACTCACCGAACGTCAACGCGATGGTCGCGCGCATCATGGCGCTTTATGCCGGTCGTCCGGTTGCAGACCTTCTCGCCGAAGTGCAGGCGCTTGATTTTGATTTGTCGGAACCACCCGCAGGTGTGCCTCTTGTCTCCATCTTCAGTCCTTATGACGGCGTTGTGCCGAAGTCGACAACGCAGATTCCGCAAGGGTTTCTTGATGCAAAAGACGGAACACCGCGCGAGAACATCGAGATTGTCTGCTCTCATTGCGGCATGGGCGTTAATCCGCTCGTCCTGCTTGCTATCGCGGACCGGCTTGCGGAAGACAGGACAAATTGGGTAGATTTCGACCCGATGAAATATGCTATTGGGAATTATGCGGTTGGCCCGTTACGCCTCGCCTCCCGCTTTTTCTACCCGTCTCGTCTGCCGCCGCTGGCGGCCTAAACACAACCGGTACTCATGGACGCGATTGCAAGTCTGATCGAAGGCTACAAAGCCTTTCGGTCCGGAACCTACAGCCAGAACATCGAACGCTATCGCGCCCTCGGCGTGAAGGATCAGCAACCCAAAGCGCTCATCATCGCGTGCTGTGACAGCCGCGCTGATCCGGCGATGGTGTTCTCCGCCGATCCCGGCGAACTCTTTGTCGTCCGCAACGTCGCCAATCTCGTGCCGCCTTACGAGCCCGACACGCATTACCACGGTACCAGCGCCGCGATAGAATTCGGCGTCGAGGGCCTCGGCATTCAGGACATTATCGTAATGGGCCATGCGCGCTGCGGCGGTATCAAGGCGCTTTACGAAAGCACGAAGGGCAATCCGCCGAAGGGCGAGTTTGTCTCTGGCTGGATGTCGATGGCGCAAGGCGTGGCCGACAAGGTGCAGAAGACCCATGCACATGAGGACTCCGAGAAGATCATCCGCGAGATGGAGATGCGCGCCGTCGTTGCATCGCTGGAACAGCTCCGCACCTTCCCCTTTATCCGCGCGCGCGAGGCCGACGGACGGTTGCGTCTGCACGGCTGGTTCTACGGCATCGCGACAGGTCTGCTGTCGATCTATGATCCGAAAACAGACCGCTTCACAGAGGTCGCAGACGCTTGAACAGCCAACATTTCTTGCAAGAGATCCGAGGTTTCCATGCAGAGTCCGTTGGTCGGTTCGTCGAGCCTCTTGTGAGGGTACGGACGGGTGGGGACAAAAATTTCCCCGGCGCAAATAGCGCGAAAACTTGTACCCGTTTTCACTGCTACCTTATGTCCGGTCGTGCCGGTTGACTTCCTCCGCCTCCGACCTAACATCAAAGCCATGGTGAAGGCGCTCAACACACGTCGCGACACGCCCGGTACGCTCCTCGCAGGAGAGTAACCCGAGCCCGGCGGAGCTTTGCCCGCCTGACGCTCGGGGAATGCCTATCTCATCATCATCCGATCCATTCTGACTTCAGACGCTGCTCTCCTAATGAGCGGTACGTCTGACGGAGTATTCTCATGTCTCATTTGAATGATGCGGCAAGCGCCGCAGCACGCGGTCCCGTCTTGTCTGCGCATGACGCTGCCCGACTTGAACTTATGTCGATTGATGCCGCGAGCGATCTGCGCTCGCAGATTGTTGCGAAGCTCACTCATGCGCGGCTCGCCAGCGGCAATGATATTGACGATGACATTGCCACCATCGGCAGTGTGCTTCGCTACCAGATCGGCGACGGGCCGATCCAGAGGCGCACGCTGTCGCTGCCGGACGTGTCGCATCCCAACGGGCAGTTCATCAATCTACTGACGCCTGTGGGACTTGCGCTGCTCGGTTGCCGCGCGGGCGAACAGATAACTGCGCCGCTTGTTGATGGCGGAGTGTTGCACCTCACATTGCATGAGGTGGAGTTTCAACCGGAGGCGGAAGTGCGACGGCGGTCGATGCTGCGGCCTGATGCGACGTAGCAAGTATAACGGATTGTTTCGGAGGGCCTGTCTTCGGGTCGCACCAAGCGCGGCCCCGAAGACAGGCCATATCGATTATTCAGATTGAGAGCGAGCGGACAGACCCCGCTCCCCCCACAAAGCGACGGTTGAAAAACAGGGGTTGGTTTCTTCGGGATGTCTGGGGAGATGTGGTGGGTCCGCCGGGGCTCGAACCCGGGACAACTCGATTAAAAGTCGAGTGCTCTACCAGCTGAGCTACGGACCCTCAACAAGTGGGCGGAACCTAACGGCGACTGCCTTCCGGGTCAACCGGATATGGCGCTTATTTTAGTGGGGCGAGATGTCGCCTGTGACGCGCTGTTTCTCAGCGTTTTTCGATGTCGCCTGCGGCCTGATCGGCTTTGAATTGAGCCACAAATGCCTCGAATCGGCCTTCGGAAATGGCTGCGCGCATGGCCGCCATCAGGTCCTGATAATAGGCGATATTGATCCAGCTTACGAGCATGGAGCCGAGCATCTCGCCAGACTTGATGAGGTGGTGCAGGTAGGCGCGCGAATAGTCACGCGCGGCGGGGCATGTGCTCGTCTCGTCGAGAGGGCGCTCGTCTCTGGCGTGGCGCGCGTTTTTGAAATTAACCTTGCCGTAGCGTGTGAAGGCGAGCCCATGGCGGCCATTGCGTGTGGGCATCACGCAATCGAACATGTCGATACCGCGCCGCACGCTTTCGACCAGATCATCCGGTGTGCCAACACCCATCAGGTAGCGCGGTTTGTCTTTCGGCATTTCCGGCATTGTCGTATCGAGCGTACGGAGCATCATCTCCTGCCCCTCGCCGACTGCGAGGCCGCCGATCGAATAGCCTTCAAAGCCGATTGCGGTCAGACCTTCGATCGAGCGTTTGCGCAGGTCGGGATAGATGCTCCCCTGCACGATGCCGAAAAGAGCCTGGCCTTGCGTGCGGTGGGGTTGTATTTCGAAAACGTCACGCGAGCGCCTGGCCCAGCGCAGCGAAAGCTCCATCGACTTTTCGGCTTCGATATGGGTCGCCGGGAACGGCGTGCATTCGTCGAGCTGCATCTGGATATCGGAGCCGAGGAGGCACTGGATCTCGATACTGCGTTCGGGCGAAAGCATGTGGCGCGAGCCGTCGATATGGGAAGCGAAGGTAACGCCTTGCTCCGTCATTTTGCGAAGGCTGGTGAGCGACATGACCTGAAAGCCGCCGCTGTCGGTGAGGATCGGATGGGGCCAGTTGGCAAACTTGTGCAGGCCGCCGAGCGCGTGAACCTCCTCGGCTCCGGGACGAAGCATCAGATGATAGGTGTTGCCGAGGATGACGTCGGCACCTGCGCTGCGGACCTGATCCATATAGAGCGCTTTGACCGTTGCTGCCGTGCCCACGGGCATGAAAGCAGGCGTGCGGATGTCGCCGCGCGGCGTGTGGACCGCACCTGTGCGGGCCGCGCCATCGGTTGCTTTCAGCGTGAAACCGAATTCGCTCATCGTGCAACACCTGTACGATAGATCAGGCTCGTGTCGCCATAGGAATAGAAACGATATTTCTGCGCAATGGCGTGAGCATAGGCACGTTTCATTTCGTCGGTGTCGCGCAAAGCGGAGACCAGCATGAAAAGGGTTGAGCGCGGCAGATGGAAATTCGTCATCAGCATGTCCACGATCCGGATCGGTTTGCCGGGTGTTATGAAAATATCCGTATCGCCGCTGAAAGGCTGAACAAGTCCGTCTTCGGTCGCGGCGGATTCAAGGAGCCGCATCGAAGTTGTGCCGACGGGGACGATGCGACCTCCATTTGCCTTGGCCGCGTTGATGGTCGCGGCGGCAGCTTCAGTGATCTCGCCCCATTCGGCGTGCATCTTATGGGCGTCAGTGTCCTCGACCGCAACGGGCAGGAACGTGCCTGCGCCAACATGTAGCGTGAGGCGCACGGTTGTGACACCTTTTGCTTCGATGGCAGCCATGAGTTTGGGCGTGAAATGGAGACCTGCTGTCGGGGCCGCGACGGCGCCGAGGTGCTTGGCATACATCGTCTGGTAGTCGGAGAGGTCGGCCTCGTCGGTCGGACGTTTGCGGGCGATATAGGGCGGAAGCGGCATCTCGCCAGCCTGCGCTATCGACATGTCGAGTGCGGCGGCGCTTTCGGAGAAGCGGAGGAGGACTTCGCCGCCCTCGCCTTTTTCTTCGACAATGGCGGAGAGACCGGCGGCAAAGTCGATGCGTTCACCAAGTTTCAATTTTTTGGCGGGACGGACAAAGGCGCGCCACATATCGCCTGTTTCGCGCTTATGCAACAGGGCTTCGATTTTAGCACGGGCCTCGGCGCGCATACGGGTGCCGAAAAGGCGGGCGGGGATGACGCGGGTGTCGTTGAAGACAAGGACGTCGCGAGCGGTAAGGTGATCGGTGAGATCGCGGACGCCGCTGTCTGAAAGATCGTTGCGAGCTGGGCCGATGACGAGCATACGGGCGGCATCACGCGGTCGCGCGGGGCGGAGCGCGATCAGGTCTTCGGGGAGTTCAAAGTCGAAGTCGTCAACGCGCATGGATATTCTGGTTTTCCAAATGGTGCGGGGGCCTGATGGCCCCCGCATGATATTTTATGTCAGTCGCTCGTGCTTACTGAGCGTCAGCGGCAACCTGCATTTTGACAATGCGGTCGGGGTCGCGGACGGGTTCGCCGCGTTTGATTTTGTCGACAAACTCCATGCCGGAGGTGACGCGGCCCCAGACGGTGTATTGCTTGTCGAGGAAGCGGGCATCGTCAAACACGATGAAAAACTGGCTGTCGCCGCTGTTGGGGTCCTGCGAGCGGGCCATCGAGCAGATGCCGCGCACATGGGGCTCGGCGGAAAACTCTTGCGGAATTTTTTTGCCGGAGCCGCCCGTGCCGGTGCCGGTCGGGTCGCCACCCTGCGCCATGAAGCCGTCGATCACACGGTGAAAGACGATGCCGTCGTAGAAGTTTTCACGCGCCAGTTCCTTGATGCGCGAGACATGCTTCGGCGCGAGGTCAGGCAGAAGCTCGATCACCACACGGCCATACGTGATGTCCATGTAGAGCGTGTTTTCTAGGTCGCTCATATTCGTTTCCTTATTTTTTGTCTGCATCAGCGGCAACCTGCATCCGGATGATCTTGTCCGGATTTGCGGGCGGTTCGCCTTGAGCAATGTTGTCTACATATTCCATTCCGCTGACGACCTTGCCGAAAAGCGTGTATTGGCCGTCAAGAAAATCCGAAGTGTCGAGGCAGATGAAAAACTGGCTGTTGGCGCTGTCGGGATCGTTAGCACGGGCCATGCCCAGCGTGCCGCGAAAGAAGGTTTCATCGTTAAACTCGGCCTTGAGATCAGGGAGCTTTGAGCCGCCCGTGCCGGTGCCGGTCGGATCACCTGTCTGGGCCATGAAACCTTTGATGACGCGGTGAAAGACGATGCCGTTGTAGAATCCGGCGCGCGTCAGCTCCTTGATGCGCTTGACGTGTTCGGGGGCAATTTTCGGCAGAAGCTCGATCACCACACGACCATCTTTCAGGTCGAGATAGATTGTGTTCTCGGGATCGAACGCGAAAGCCGGACGCATCATGCCGAGCATGGCAAGCGCGACGAAAGCAATCTGGAGTAAACGACGCATCACTGTTTCCTCATTTTGAAGTTTTGCGATTTTTGGCAATAGCGGCGAGCACTTTTTTCTCGACGCGTTTGGGCACGAAAGGCGAAATATCGCCGCCCATGGACGCGATCTGGCGGACCAGAGTGGACGAGATGAACTGGGTGTCCGGCGAGGCGGACAGAAAAACCGTCTCGACTTTCGGATTCATAATACGGTTCATGCCAACCATCTGCGCTTCGTATTCATAATCGACGCTGCCGCGCAAGCCGCGGATGATGATGCTCGCGCCATGGGCGTCGGCGGCATCGACGACGAGGCCGGTGAAGGACACGGTCGAAATCTTCGCGCCGAGTTTTTTGGCCATAGGACCGATCTCGCTGTCGATCAACGCGACGCGCTCATCGAATGTGAGCAACGGTGCTTTGGTCGCATTGATGCCCATGGCGATGACGAGATGATCGACCAGGGTGAGCGAACGACAGATGATGTCGATATGACCGTTGGTCATCGGGTCGAATGTACCGGGATATAATCCCGTTCTCAGCGTCCTAACTGTCATAGTCTCACTCGCCCCCGATCAGCTTTCAGTCGATGTGTCGGCATTGTCGTCGTCGCCGCCGTCTGACGACTCGTCGATACGCTCGACCGACACGACCTGCTCGTCTGCATTGGTCCGGAAAATCGTGACGCCCTGCGTGGCACGACCGGCGACACGCACGTCATCGACCGGACAACGGATCAATTGGCCCGCATCGGTGACCAGCATGATCTGGTCCTGATCCTCAACCGGAAAAGACGCAATGAGCTTGCCGTTGCGCGGGGTCACCGTCATCGCGATGATGCCTTTGCCGCCGCGACCCGATGTGCGGTAGTCGTAAGACGACGAGCGCTTGCCGAAGCCTTTTTCGCTGACGGTGAGCACGAATTGCTCACGCGCACCAAGCTCGGTGTAACGCTCGGTTGTCAGCGTTGTTTCTTCAGACGCGTCGTCCTCGATGTCATCAACCTCTGCAATTTCCGTTTCGTTCGCTTCGGCTTCGTCGCCTTCGCCTGTCACGGCGCGGCGCATTTTAGCATAGGCGCGGGCCTCGGCAGGCGTCACATCTACGTGGCGCAGGATCGACATGGCGATGATCCTGTCATCATCCTCAAGACGGATGCCGCGAACGCCGGTGGAACTGCGCCCGGAAAACACGCGGACCTGCGTGACAGGGAAGCGGACGCAACGACCGTTGGCCGCTGTCAGCATAACGTCATCATCCTCGGTGCAGGTCGAGACGCCGATAATTGTGTCACCCTCATCTTCGCCTTCAAACTTCATGGCGATCTTGCCATTGCGGTTGATCTGCACGAAGTCGGACAGTTCGTTACGGCGGACGCTGCCGTTGCGGGTGGCGAACATCACATGCATCTGGGCCCAGCTTGCCTCATCCTCGGGCAGCGGCATGATTGTGGTGATGGTCTCGCCCTGTTTCAGCGGCAGAATGTTGATCATCGCCTTGCCGCGCGCCTGCGGCGTGGAGGCGGGCAGACGCCAAACCTTGAGTTTGTAGACCATGCCGATGGAGGAGAAAAACAGCATCGGCGTATGCGTGTTGGCGACAAACAGGCGCGTGACAAAATCTTCGTCCTTTGTGGCCATGCCCGCACGACCGCGACCACCGCGACGCTGGGCGCGATAGGTCGAGAGCGGCACGCGCTTGATGTAGCCATGATGGCTCACCGTCACGACCATGTCCTCGCGCTGGATCAGGTCTTCGTCTTCGAAATCGTCTTCGATGTCGGTGATCTCGGTGCGGCGCGGCGTGGCAAACTCGCTGCGGATCACCGTCAACTCGTCGCGGATGATGGTGAGCACACGGGCGCGCGAACGCAGAATATCGAGATAGTCGGCGATCTTGACGCCGAGGGCGGTCAGTTCGTCGCCGATTTCGTCACGGCCAAGGGCTGTCAGACGCTGGAGACGCAGATCCAGAATGGCGCGGGCCTGTGTCTCGGAAAGTTTATAGGTGCCTTCCGGTGACAGCGCATGGCGCGGATCGGCAATGAGCACGATCAGCGGTTCGATGTCTTTGGCAGGCCAGTCGCGGGTCATCAGGCGTTCGCGCGCGGTGGCAGGATCGGGCGCGGTGCGGATGGCGTGGATCACTTCGTCTATGTTTGCCACAGCAATGGCGAGGCCGACCAAGACATGAGCACGGTCGCGCGCCTTGCCGAGTTCAAATTTTGTACGGCGCGTGACGACTTCTTCGCGGAAATTCGTGAAGGCCGAAATGAGCTGCTTGAGGTTCATCAGCTCCGGCTTGCCGCGATCCAGCGCCATCATATTGGCACTGAAAGACGACTGGAGCGGCGAGAAACGGTAAAGCTGATTGAGCACAACGTCGGGCACAGCGTCGCGCTTCAATTCGATGACAACGCGCATACCGTCGCGGTCGGATTCGTCGCGCAGATCGGAAATGCCGTCGATGCGCTTGTCGCGCACCAGTTCGGCGATGCGCTCGATCATCGTGGTCTTGTTCACCTGATAGGGAATTTCGCTGATAATGAGCGAGACGCGATCACGCTTGCCTTCTTCGATCGAGACGCGTCCGCGCACGATGACCGAGCCACGGCCCGTGTGATAGGCCGAACGGGCACCGCCACGACCAAGCATGATGCCGCCGGTCGGGAAATCGGGCGCGGGGATGAAGTCGATCAGATCGTCAATCGTGATGGCCGGATTGTCGATCAGAGCAATGCAGGCGTCGATGACTTCTCCGAGATTGTGGGGGGGCACATTTGTCGCCATGCCCACCGCGATGCCAGCGGCACCATTGACGAGGAGGTTCGGAAACTCGGCGGGGAGAACCTTGGGCTCTTTTTCGGAGCCGTCATAATTGTCCTGAAAATCAACCGTGTCTTTGTCGATGTCGTTGACAAGCGCGTGCGCCGACTTTGCCATGCGCACTTCGGTATATCGCATGGCGGCGGCGGCATCGCCGTCGACCGAGCCGAAATTGCCCTGACCGTCGATCAGCGGCAGGCGCATGGAGAAGCTCTGCGTCAGACGCACCAGCGCGTCGTAAATCGACTGGTCGCCATGGGGGTGGTATTTACCGATGACGTCACCGACGACGCGGGCGGATTTGCGATAGGGCTTGTTCCAGTCATAGCCGTTCTCGCTCATCGAAAAGAGGATACGGCGATGGACGGGCTTCAATCCGTCGCGCGCATCCGGCAGCGCACGGCTCATAATCACGCTCATCGCGTAATCGAGATAGGAGCGGCGCATTTCGTCTTCGATGGTGATCGGCGCGACGTCACGCTCCGGCGGCAACCCGCCACCCGCTGGCGGTGTCACAGGCGGCGCGCCTGCGCCCATACCGTCACCGTTGCCGGGAGTTGGCTCATCGCCCGGAATGTCGTTGTCTGTTGTGTCGGACAAGGGTTCTTCTGACGTTTGAGGGCGCACATAACCCGCGCTATATGCTGCCCGTTCGGACCTGAAATACGGGAAACCGGCACGTGCCGAATCCCGTCAAATTTGATGGATAAACTTTATCAGGTCCGCGCGTCTGCGGCAACCCGAAAGGCGCTCGGACAATCCAGATAACCTATTGATTTTATTGTAAAAAATAGGAGGAATTTGGGTTTGCTCAGGAGGCTCGGGGCGTGGCACGGAAAAGCAGCGCCGTGGCGTCATTCAGACCATTGATATGCAGCAAAAACTGAACGCGCAAGGTGTCGGGAAAAACGGCCAATCTGTTCTTTACAAAAAAGAACATCCACCTGTCAAAAAGGTTATAGATACCACCACACTGTAAACTGTGTGTGTTTGTGGCTCAATTCTGCGGAATATTCACTCTGGTTTTGTTGTGTATCGTATATTTTGTAAACTTCCCTATGGAAATTGCGGATTTGAGGCGCGAAAGTTTACAAAATTGAATATGGCTGAACTTTCGTCTCAACGATCTGATGACGCATCTGCTTCATACGAGCGGCCCTATTCCCTAAAAACCGGACCATTTAAAGCTGGAAAATTCTAATTTAGCGTCCAAGGCCGGGCGGAACATTTTTCATGAAGAAGACGAAGTTCAGGCGAACAGCAGATAGCCTTTATTTTGCGCCAGGCGGAGGAAGGCACAACGGTCTTGGAAGTCTACCGGAAGGCGGGGATTTCCCAATGCTGACGATAAACTCATGTGTAGGCCTGATTTTTTAGGCTGGATACAGTTCCTGATATGTTATTCAATATCCCACGGACTATATACCTCATATTATTAATCTGATACTCGATATCTCTGGAGCCATATCGGCTTGAACCGATCCATATGTTCGAAGCCAAATCAGACCGGAATCCCAGCTTTGAAAAAAAATGGCACCAACCTTCGCATATTCTCGGTCAGGCTTGATGCAGACGCCGCCGACGCGATCGAAAGTATTGCGCAAGATCTCAATTGGTCGAATGCCAAGCTCCTTAGTCGATTAATCAACAACGAACTGCCGGTGCTACAAACTCTACAAAACAGGGGCGACCGCGGTGATTTGTTTGCTCATCTGCATCGCAACTAGAATAACCGACTTGTGCTTTTGCAAGACGCATTCAAGACAAATGCCTAACTTGGTTTCCGGCCCCCTTTTAGGGGCTTAGGCGTTGCCTCTCCTGCGCGTGGCCTTTCGAAGAAATTGGAAATCTCACCATCCAATGCCATTGCGAGTTTTTCTAACACCGCGACTGTGGGATTTTCCAATCCACGTTCAACCCGACTAACGTAGGTTCGATCTACCTTTGCGTCGACAGCAAGTGCTTCTTGAGAGATTCCTTTGCGGACTCTCATCTTTCTCAAATTTCTGGCTACAAGGGCTTGGGCGTTCATGAGCCCAAAGTCGAGATTTATTGCACATTAAACCACGGACTATAGACCCACTATAAAATCAAATTCGATGTCGAATGATGCCAGCGTGACATCAGACTTCAACCATAAACTCCGGATCAAACTCTTTATTGAGCTCATCCCGTTCGTACCCATATGGATTGCTCACGACGCGAGTGCCACCGATCATATAATCGACACTGTCGTGGATATGTCCATGAGCCCACAATGCGATGTCGCGTTCGCAAATGAAATCTTCAAGGTTCGAAGCAAAGCCAGCGGCAATTACATTGTTTGGGTTGTGTGATCTGATGCTTTGACGCGAAGGAGCTGTATGAGTCACGACAATTGTCGGACCATTGAATTTCTCATTGAGCGCTCTCGAAAGCCAATCTCGACATTTCATGTGAGCGGCAAGCAAATAGTCTGTGTCTATTCTACAGGTTGTTTCATCACGAAGGACTCGTTTGATGGCCCGATAGTCCTCCATCAATTCAGGCATATCTGACATTGCCAACACTCTGAGTTTTGGGTTGAGATTGTAATCAGTCCAGAGTGTCGTTCCTAATATCCGTGTACCTCCAATTTCTGTTGAACCACATTCCAGAAATTGAACTCGATCATCAGCATGAGCGTGAAGCGCATCAATCACGTGTTCAACCACGTATCCGTAAAACTCATGATTTCCAGCTAACAGCACCACGGGCGCATCAAGTGCATCAGAAATACTTTGCGCGCGTCGAATAACTGTAGGAAATGCGGAAATATCTCCAGCGAGTATCACACCATCGACTTTCCCCCGAAGATGTGCTGGTGGTGCGAAACGGGATCCCATTTCGTAATGAAGATCACTGTAGATCAGAAAGCGTGGCATTTTTATACTCTCCGAATCCCTAACCCGAAATGGTCGTAGTTACTGTATCGCTCACATACAGAATAAATTGGTTTAGGCTCATCTCACCTAGTCAATAAAATCTCTCTGCTCGCCCTTTCGGATCTGGTGTGCCGGATTAGTGCGCTGGCATGTCAGCGCGGATTCATGGCCACGGACGATTCGCTGCCTTCGCGACCAAACCAGGTATTCACTCACTAGGATCACAAGTTGGAACGAAGCGAGTGGTGGGTGGCGTGCCGAACTCAAGTTCAGAAGTTTCTTAGCATGCCTTGTCGGCAGACCGGAGAAAGGTTCACGATCCCAATTTGTATAGCCGGGTCATTTCTGTTTCTTGAGGGTGTTATGCACCTTGATCATCACCTCAGCGCGATCAACTGTCTTTACGATCGGCTCATTAACGCCAGCCGATACCCCAGGGGTTTAAAGCAGTCATGCTGCCAGTTTTAAGTGATTATAAGTGCATAGGCTCTGACAGGACATTGAAGTAGGTCTCGGTCTTTTTTACCTGACGCATGATAACCGGGGCGGTTGCCATTAACTTTAGAGAAGTGGAGGCAATAATTGGGAACTGAGATTGAACTAACTGTCGGTGGGGTCTCGCTGGACTTCTCCAAGAATCACATGGGGATCGATCACGGCTTCCTGTTTCAGGAGTCTGATCGTACACGCTGTCACTCCCAACAGATCGACTATGACTATTCCGAGTCTCGTCCGGAAGAGGATTTGGCGCAAGCTGAAGCTGCCTTCATTCGACCTTTGAGTCGGGTGCTCCCACGGTTAGATATTGCTGGGTACACGATTGACGCTGCGAGGGCCGAGTATGAAGCTGTGGTGGGCGAGGCCCTTGAGCAAGAATCCGAATACGCATCGGTTCCCGCGGACGGCTTCATGTCTTTCGATGAGTTTTGTGAGTTCTGTGGCAGGTTTTCATTGGATGAGTTGGAAACAACCTACATTGAGTACGAAGAGCCTGACCGCGATCATAAATCGCAAGGACGCTTCGCGTCCAAAACAGAGGAAATGCAGCGCATCCCGAACAGCCCCGCTGAGATATATTGGTCAGAACGTAGTTTCTTCGGATCGAGCGTTGCGATCCTCAGTCCTTACTCGATGCTGCAGGTGTTCGGGAAAAGCTTTCGACACGCAGATGCCGCTGTAGTTTGGCAGTATGGCCCACTAGTCGATTCTGGTTGGGCTGAAGTAACCGACTTCAACGGCGGCGCGAGACGCCTGGATACCGTGTTGGTTGCCACAGAGGGCTCCTCTGATGCTCGCATTCTCAAACGTGCGCTCGAAGTATTACAGCCCGATGTCGCAGACTTTTTCCGTTTCATCGATGTGAACGAACGCCATCATTTCTGGGGGGCCGGCCCTCTAACAAAATTTGCTGAAGGCTTGGTCCGCATTGACTTCCAAAACAAAATCTTGTTCGTGCTTGATAATGATGCTGAAGGATTGGAAGCGTACCGCCGACTGATCGAACTAAAGATGCCAACAAATATGCGGGCCATGACTCTACCAGAGTTGGAGTGCTTCAGGCTGTTTCTAGCACGTGGACCAGAAGGTATGAATTTCTCCGACATCAACCGCCGTGCGGCCGGTATCGAATGTTATCTTGACCTAAGCCTACCGAACTGCCCACCGGCCCAGATTATTTGGACAAACTACAAAATTGGTCTCGACACCTGGCACGGTGCGTTGGAGCACAAGGATTCCTACGCTAAACATTTTTACGAACAAAACGACGCTGACCTAATTGCAGGGAACTACGACACAACAAAACTTCAGGAAATTTTATATGCTCTGCTGCAACAGGCTACGTCTTTCGGAATTTCCGAAATGGTTACGTCAGAATGAGTAATTGAAAACTGCGATTGCAGCTCATTTTAATAATGAGCGCAGTCATCATGAGAAGAACAATGTTATTATTTTTTGCTAGGCAAGTCATTTATGACGAGGATCAGCTAGCTCAGTTCTCAAGGTCCGCATTATCGAACCGTATGCTGTCCGTCGTCAGAACATTTGGCACTCGTTTTGTAGCGGCTTAGAGGAGCATTTA